>JAPYTO010000058.1 GCA_029941865.1 Fuerstiella sp.
AATGGTCTTATCCGTATGGTTACGAACACGATGGCAACCTGTACGTTGTCTATTCGATTGGAAAGGAAGACTGCGGCCTGTCAATTCTTCCCATCAGCTCACTGCAGAAATCGCCACTCGCGGAGTAGGTGAGCTGCCGCTTGGCACTGAAGTCGTTGAGTCAGGCGTACGTATTGTTGGCACAACCAGTGAGGGCAACCAAGGGTGAAGTTTTGTCGTTACTCCAATGTCGAAATCGAAAGGGTCATTCGTTAAAGCCAGAAGGAAAGCAAAGATAAAAAGACAGGCATAGTTATTGGCGAATAGGCAGGTGGAGTACTGTGAAGAACACGTTGTTCGTCAGTTTCTCGGCCGGAGCAACCGTTGAGGTTGCTCAGCTTCCTGACACCCCGAAGTTCGGCCATGCGGGTGATTTTGCTGCGACTCGCGGTGAACACAGTGCCGAAGATGCGTGTTCGGTCTCGTCGTTTTTCCAATCGATGCTGCCACAGATCGGCATTGCTGCCAGGGCGATTCAGGATGCCGGACAGAATGAATTACAATGTATGTGCTTGTTTCCCTTGAACAGGAGGCAACAGAAAGAGCAGAGTTCACGAATCATGCGTTCTCTGTTCCTGTTCCTCTGCGCCCTCCTGTTCAAACAAATGAATTAATGTCCTTGTTTTCTCCCTTTTCTCGATGGAGCGCTGCTTCCTCGAATTTGCAGCAGTCGAGAAAACTTCTCAGAATTCCTTGTTCGGCGTGCAAGAAACGGAAGCAGGCTGTCTCTTCTGTTCAGAACCGAGTCCAACGTCTTCGATTGAGTTCTCATGCGTCCCAGTCCACCAGAAACCCGAGCCAGTTTGATACTTCGTCTGCCCGACGCGGCGGATGTGGCGGCGTGGGACGAAGTGGTGGAGATCTATGCACCGTTGATCCATCGCCTGGCGATTCGCCAGCAAATGCAACGAGCTGATACGGATGACCTGGTTCAGGAAGTGTTTGCGGCCATCGCGAAATCCGTTTCCAATTGGCTTGATCGTCCGGATCGGGGCAGTTTTCGAGCTTGGCTGCTGAGGATTGCTCGCAACGCGGCGATCAGTCAATTGACACGAAGAAGCACGCGGACGCTGGGGTCTGGCGGAAACAAAGTGTTAGATTTAATGACAGAGCTACCCGCACAGCAATCCGATGTGTCCAGTCAGTTTGATCTTGAGTATCGGCGCCATGTTTATCGCTGGGCTGCTACTCAAGTTCGTGACTCAGTGAACGAAACCACCTGGCTGACGTTTCAATTGGCGCACATCGAAGTGCATTCGCCGGCAGACGTGGCCAGACAACTTGGTGTCAGCGTCGGCACCGTCTATGTCAGTCGCTCGCGAGTGATGAATCGATTACAGGAACTTGTCAAGCGATACGAGGTGCAATGATGAATGAGGCCTCACAATGTAGCGACGAGCGTTTGAATCGCTTGATTCAAGGCGATGAAATGGAATTCGAAAATCAGGCTGCACTTGAGCACGTTGATTCATGCAGCAATTGTCAAACACGGCTGGAACAGCTTGCGGCGGACTCCGGCACATGGCAGGAAGCACACTCAATTCTCACCGCTGACATCGAGTCACAGGACGGTTGCGGTCTTGCCCAGGACTGGAGGCTTTCTGATTGGCAGCGTCGTCCGATCTCCTGGAACGAATCGATGGCCCAGCATTTGTTGTCGCCGCCGGCGCATCCCGAAATGCTGGGACGCATTGGTCGCTACGACGTCGAGTGTCTGATCGGTAGTGGGGGCATGGGGGTCGTGTTTAAGGCACACGATACGGAGCTGAATCGTTCTGTCGCGGTGAAGCTGCTGGCTCCCTATCTAGCAGGAAACGGTTCGGCGCGAAAACGTTTTGCCCGAGAGGCACGGTCGGCCGCAGGGGTCGTTGACGATCATGTCGTGCCAATTCATAACGTCGAGTCGGAGCATCAATCACCGTTTTTGGTCATGCAGTACATCGCGGGCGGCTCGCTGCAGGAAAAACTGGATCGCGATGGACCGCTGGAGGTCGCTGAGATTCTGCGTATCGGAATGCAAACGGCAAAGGGACTCTCCGCCGCACATGCCCAGGGATTGATCCATCGTGATGTCAAACCATCGAACATCCTACTGGACGAAGGGGTCGAACGCGCCTTGTTGACCGACTTTGGTCTGGCTCGCGCCGAAGACGACGGCTGCTTGACTCGCAGTGGCTTTCATCCGGGGACTCCACACTACATGTCGCCCGAGCAGGTACGTGGTGAAGCCATCGACTCGCGCAGTGATTTGTTTGGGCTCGGCTGAGCAACTGACCGTCTCGAAGAACGGCAAGTTAACTCGTATCGCAGCCGGTCGGTACACCGTCGAAATTGATGGTGCATTTGATGGAATGAACGTCCAACAAGGTGTCGTCCTGCTGAAACGTGGAGAGACAGCAACGGTGACGATCACCCAGAACCATCAATCGCGGACAAAAGAGATTAGCTACAACGTCAACGATTTGCTTACCCTGGATGCAGACTCATCGGTTGAATCGCAGCTCGAAGTCCTGGTCGATCTGATCCGCATTACGGTTGAACCCGAATCGTGGGATAAAAACACTGCTTCCATTGAACCTCATCCGGGAAACGTCAGTCTCATCATCCGCCAGACGAACTCAGTTCAAAAAGCGATCGATAGACTTCTGAAAGCTCTTCGGGAATTGGGTGCTGAGCTGCCGGCTGCGAACGGACAAACATCGGTCCGTTCATTTCCCTCTCCGACCGGTGATTACCGATTGACTAAGCCAGCCAATCTAATCTCCGAGACACCAATTTCCAAATGGAATGATGTCGTTGAGCTGACGGCTGAAACAGGTATTGCGCTAGTAATGTTTGGCGACGGGACGGAGAACAGCAAACGGATGTTACCGGTGGCAAGGCGTGTTGCGGAAGCAGCGTCGGCGCAGTTTGTCGATTTGACGCAGGTTAACTGTCGCAAGATTATTCCGTCAAACGCACCCCACTTCGTTTTAATGAAGGATCAACAGGTGGTCGGCGCTCGCACTGGATTACTTACGGAGAATCGATTACGTGCGCTCTTCGATATCGCAGGCCATTGGTTAACACCTCGAGCAACCGGAGTCGACGAAAGCTGCCTGGTTCGCATCGACTGTTACATCAATCCGGGGCGTGACAACATCGGTAGCCAGCATGGCGGAGCGTTTCCACTGACCACCGCGGTCGTGGCGGTTCACGAAGACGAAGCTTTGCTGCTGGGACCTGATAGCATCGCGGGCTATATCGACGATGGCTACGCTTGTTTAGCAAATGTGATCGATGCTTCGGGCAACCGTACACATGTTCCATTGGACATCGTCCATATTGGACCAGTGCCGTTGATTCGCGGGCCGATCGAAAAGAAGCGACCTCCGGCATCAATTTCGATCACTGACAATGAAGGCCGATCGGTCGAGTTGCCGTTTGAGATTAAGGGCTATCCTGCATCATTCACAAATCCCCTCGATGCGTATGAAACCGGCATGGCCGTCTACCAGATTCGTGGTGTGCATGGATTGAATTCGGTGCGTCTGGCTGATGCGAATTATGTTTCCCAGGTCAACGACCACGTACTTTCCGTCGGGTTCAGACGCGACCGACTCGCCCCGCCGTTTCACAACATCACGTCCCCGATGCACTGGCAGTCGCAAAGCGTGAAGCAGGTTGGTGTATCGATCTACGGAGGCAATCTGAATGGACCCAATCTTACAACCATCCAGTGTCCCACACGACCGGCACCACTCGGATTCACATTCACAGAAGATGGACGCTTGCTCGGCGAATATGCATTGGGCATGCCGTCAGACGATGACATGACATTTACGGTTCATCAATCCGCCACAATTCACAGTGTGCTTCGCGTTGCACTCCGCAAAATTGAAAATGAATCAGCCAAAGCGTCGCTTGAATCGACCGTCCTTGGGACCAAAGCGACCGTGGATGGCAGTCGACCGAATCTCCCTTGATGAGTATCAATGACCACCATCGAGTCCACGCAACCGGGCAGTGCCATCCCCGGAGCCTGATCGCTAATGGTGGTAACGAAAGGGTTGCCCTTGTTTCGGCGAGCGGGGAACGTGAGTCCCCTGATGTTCAACCAAACAGGTCGCTGATCACGTGCCCGTTCGGGACAAGACTGACCGGGCGACCGGTTTTCGTGTAATACTCTTTGTGTTGGTCGATTCCGAGGGCGTGCAGAATCGAAGCACCGATGTCGTCGGGGTGGATGTCCGTGTCTTCTGTTGGATTCTCTCCACCGGCGTCGGTCGCTCCGATCAGCTGACCGGGCTTCACGCCGCCACCCGTCATCAGGCTCCAGTTGACTCGAGGATAGTGGTCGCGACCCCTGTTCTGGTTAATCTTTGGTGTGCGACCAAACTCGCCCATGATGATCACCAGCGTTCGTTCCAGCAGTCCCTTTGACTGCAGAGCGGACAACGCCCCGGTGATGGCATTATCCAGCGACGGAATGAGTTTTCTGTGACCGGCGAAGTTGTTCAGATGTGTGTCCCAGCCGGCGTTGGTCACCGTGATAAACTTCACGCCGGATTCTATCAGACGAACGGACAGCAGCATGCTTTGTCCAAAGTCATCCGCTTCAAACAGATTTTGAATGCTCTCCGGCTCCCGGCTGACATCAAACGCTTCGATCGTGCGTTTCGATGTGATCATGCTGTAGGCCTGCTGGCCGAAAGTATCCAGAGCTTCCAGCAGCTGACTGTTCCTGTCGGCCTCCTTGAAGGTGTGATTGAGTTTGCTGAGCAGCTGTTCGCGGCGGGCGACTTTCTCGACCGTCAGGCCTTCCGGCAACGTGATGCCGCGCACTGCGAATGGCTGGCCCGGTTTTGGGATAGCATTCGTCTTGAACGGAGCATAGGCGTCGCCCATGTAGCCGGCTGTCCATTCCGTATCCGGAATGGCCATGTACGGCGGCAGATCCGGATCACCAGGATTCTCTTTCGTCACGATGGAACCAAGCGACGGATATTGCAGAGCTGGCGTGGGACGATTGCCGGTCGAAATGTAGGATTGCCCCTGAGGATGATCGCCAACCGTATGACTGATTCCGCGCAGCAGCGTGAACTGGTTCGCAACCTGCGCAAATTTAGGCAGATATTCGCATGCCAGCAATCCAGGCAGGTTGGTTTGAATCGGTTTGAATTCGCCCTTCGTTTCGCTGGGGCCGTCCGGCTTCATGTCCAGCGTATCAAGGTGAGCCGGTCCGCCCGCCAGATTTACAAACAGCACGGAATCCGCCGTTGCTTTCGCAGCGGCGTCCGCCAATGCGGGCTGCAGAGAACCTGCCAGCGTAAACCCACCCAATCCCAGCGCGCCGATCTGCAGTGAGTCGCGTCGAGTGATCTTATCGCAATAACGTGATGTCATTGAATGTCCTTCCGAAAGACGCCAGGGTTTTCAGCCGTTGCATTGAGTTCAGAAGCCAGGCGGCTTAGTGGTTCGTCAGAAATTCCTGAGTATTCAGCAGCGCCCACATCAAATCCCGCAATCCTTCAACAGTGTTCTCAGTCGTCGAGATGTGATCCCGCGATGTCTGCAGTTCTTCCGTTGTTGGTGCACGATTCAGCGTGCGCAGATACGCGTCGCCAATCAATTGGCTTGTCTTTTCATTGTCTGCAAAGACCGCCTCAATCTTTTCGTCGGGACCAGGCTGAACAGCCTTTGTCTCAGTGGACAGTGGCTGCCCCAACTCCTTCGCAACACTCATCAGCCAACCGTCACTGCGTTCGAGCCACTCGAACATTTCCGAATCGTTTCGCACGTACAGCGACTGCAGCAAAGTGGGCTGATCCTGGCGTTCGCAGTCACAATTCGTGGTGCGCCGTGGTTTTCCGAAAACCAGCAGCGAGTAATCGATGCCTCGCGCCTGATACGATTTCGGATGCTGCCCGATCTTACGTCCGTTGCAGTCCGAAAGATATTTTGCGGCCACGTCGTCGCGAGCCGTCGCCCGCAGAATGGCGTCAATGGTTACTTCTGCCGGCATCCGTCGTACCAATGCATGACTGAAATTTTGGTCGTCAGCCCGGTTGGTCGGCGTCGTAACGCTGCTGCGCTGGTAAGTGTGACTATTGACGATCGTGCGATGCAGCCATTTGATATCGAAGCCATTTGTGATGAACTGATCGCTAAGCCAGCTAAGCAGCGCTTTATTCGTCGGCGGGTTGGCCATGTTGAAGTTGTCCGGCGAGTCGACGATTCCAATCCCCAAATAGTGAGCCCAGACACGATTTACGAATGCCGGAGCAAAATACGGATTGTCCTTGTGAAAGAGCCATGCTGCCAACGGTTCCCGAGGATCTTCAAACTCATTCAGCTCAAATTCCTCACCCCCCAGAATTCTGGCCGGCCACGGTTTGTCCGTCGGCGGATCAATCCAGATTTCGTTCCATGGAATCGGCAGGCCTTCCGCAGAAACACGCATATACATCTGTCGTCGTAATGCGGCTGTGTCGAGTTTCTTCGGCACGCCGAGTTTGGTTTTCAGATGTGTCTGCTGAGACATTCCATCGGGAGCAATCCCCGGACGAATGCGTTTGAAGAAGCCGGCAAACTTTTCGAAATCGTCCTTCGACCACTGGTCGAACGGGTGTTTGTGACATTGAGCACACTGCAGTCGCACACCCATGAATGTGTAACCGAATGTCAGCGCACGGTCGGTGTCGGTCTGGTTGTTTCCGCGGAACCAGTAGTAATGCATCGGATTATCAAGAGCGGTGAAGTCAGTGCCTTCGGTTTTCTTCATATGAAGGCTCTGTTCCGCCGCATAGCTTTCGTACGTCTGCCCCGGTCGACGACTGGTCGCCAGGATGATTCCTGCGGCAATTTTATCCCATCCCACGTTGTCCTTCAGGCGTCGCGTCAGCCACGCATTCCACTGCAGGGACGCGGGCGAATTCATGTCTGTGGAGCCAAGCGACTGAGAATTGCTGCCGGTCAGATCCGCCAGTTTCACAGCCCACCACGTCGTATACGCTTCAGACGCCAGCAGCTCGTCAACCTTGTGCTGTCGTTTTTCCGGTGATGGATCAGCCAGAAATGTCTGCACTTCAGCGCTGGCTGGCAACGTTCCGACAAGATCAAGACTCACGCGACGAAGAAACTCCTGATCAGTACAGATGGCAGAGGGCACGATGCCCATCGGCGCTAGTTTCTGCACGACAAGTCGATCGACTTCCGTCGGCGTTTCAACCGCTGGATACCGGTCTCCTGTTCTGTCCGAAACGGGCATCATGACCTGACTTGAAAAGATGCCCTTGTCGTAGAACGAAACGACATATGTGTCGCCTGGCGACCTGCATGTGATGACACCATCGTCCGACACTTCGGCCACCGTATCGTCGTTTGTTTGAAAACGTGTCAGTGCTGTCACGTCTTCACGTCGTCCGTCTGCCCAGACGGCCACACACTGCAGGTGTCTGGATTCGCCGATCTGTTCAAACACAACTGCCTTCGGCGTCACATCGAAGCGCAGCAGCTTCGCGGGCTTATCTTCGACTCCACTGGCGCCGCCCGCGATCCAGTTCTTCAGAACCTGATATTCCAGACCGCCGTGTTCAAATCGCTGTCCGCCACCGTGGTCATCGTCACTGGTGGGCTTGTTCAGGATCAGACTCTGTTCCGGTGCTGCAATATTGACTCGCGGTTCGTCACCTTTCGCCAGTGCCGTCAAGTCGGCGTCGAAGTCAAAACCGAACATCGACAGATTGAACCCACCCTTCCCCTGAAATGATCCGTGACACGTGCGGCCGTTGCACCCCAGTCGTCCCAGCAACGGCATGACGTGTCGCTGGAAATCGGGAACGCCGCCATCTTCGGCGATCCGGGTCACGGCGTCGACGACATGCTCGTCCTGGCCAGAGCCTTCGGCGGCAGTCACGGCAGGTGTCTGTCCCGCGGGTCCCTTCAGAGTCTCACCCGCCAGATATCTCTGGAGCGCATTTCGGGACGACGCGGCAGACGGAGAAAAAGTCACGACCAGCTTCGGCAGCAGTTTCTGAAGTTGCTCAACATCGGCGACCTGCAGGTTTGTTTCGCGAAGATCGAGATGTTCAAGCGCAGGCATCCGGGCAAGCAGCGCGGGCAGATTCTCCACCAGTTGTGTGCGCCGCAGGTTCAGCGTTTTCAGTTCGCTTAATGACGCAAGGTGAGTCAGTCCCGCACTAGTGACGGTCGTGCCGTTCAGCGACAACGTCTGCAGGGCCGCCATTTCTGCAAGGAATTTTATCCCGTCATCGGTGATGGCCGTGTCGGAAAGGCTCAATACCTCAATGTCGTTCAGTCCGGAAATTACTTTCAGACACGCGTCTGAGACCTTTGTCCCATTGAGTGACAGTGTTGTCAGCGTCGACAGCTCGGCCAGGCCACTCACGCCTTCGTCTGTTACGGAAGTTCGATCGAGATACAGCTGCTCAAGTTTTTGAAGCTTCGAAAACCTTGACAGTGTCAAATCGGTCACTCCGGAGTCCGACAGGTAGAGCGTATCCAGATTCGCCAGCCCCTCGACGGCGGCCAGTCCTTCGTCGCCAACCGTTGGCGTCACCACCGCCAGATAATCCAGTTGTTCAAAAGCCACGATGTGTGCGACGTGTTCATCAGTGACGATCGACTTGCTGAACCTGACAAACCGAACCGTACCATCGCGGTTCATTTGCAGGTTGGAAGCCAGGCCCTTGAGGGCATCAACGGCCTGTTGCTGTTCCGGAGGAGTGTCTGCGTACGCTGACGTCGACAGCAGTATCGACAGTGCGAGCAAGGCATTGACAGGTTGCAGCATTTTCAGTCCTGACGGAGAACAGTGACTGGGAGGGAACAGCACGCTAACAGCAAAGTCACGCACAGTCCAGTTCTCAGACTGTTTCACCGCGGGCTGAAGGTGTCGGCGCTGCCGAGCCGGATTTTTCGTTTTTACCGAAACACGTTGAATCGCATATATTCCCAGTGACGGTAGAGATCTGACGACCGCATCAGTTCTTCGTGCGTTCCGTCAGCGGCCACGCGGCCCTCATGAATCAGGACCAGACGGTTGCATTTTTTTACCGTCGACAATCGAGAGGGGAGAAAGATAACGGTTCGACCGTTGCAGATTCGTTGGTACGCGTCGTCCAGCATGGCCTTGGTTTCTTCGTCCAGCGTTGCCTCCGGCTCCTGGATGACCAACAGGGCGGGCTTGCGCGCTACCGCTCGGGCCAGACTCAGCCGGAAGACCTGACCGGGATCCAGCAGCACGCCGTGCTCACCAAGCGGAGTTTCGTAACCCTTCGGCAGCTGACGAATGAAGCTTTCGGCGTGGACCGTCTTGCTGGCTTCGATGGCGTCCTGACGAGAAATCTCTGACTGTCCGGCCGTGATGTTCTCAAGGACGGTGGCACTGAATACCGGTTCCTGACCACCGACGGTGACCGCCTCTGCACGCAGGGATTCCAGAGTTACTCGGCGAATATCCTGACCGTCGATCAGCACCTGACCACTCTGGGGGTCACGGAATCGAGGGATCAGGCTCACCAATGCTTCCGCTTCGTTTGTGTCCAGTGCCAGCAGTGCCACGCGTTGGCCGCTTTCGAACTTCAAGTCAAGATTTGAAATTAGATCCGGGTCTGTTTCCGTTTCGACGTTCACCTGATTGAACTGAAGGGATCGAGACATAGGCTCAAGAAACTTTGCTCCAACCACCTGACTGACTGCGGGAACGCGAAGCAGGAATTGATTGATTTCGTCAGCCGCCACGATGGCCGCACCTGCCAGGACGGGGACTTCCTGCATCCGCTGCAGGGACAATGTGATCAACACAACCAGCGTTGTCAGCATCACTGCGGCTGGTGGTCCGATGGCACTGCCAAACAACAAGTGACGAGCAATCAGAAAACCAGGAACAGTGACGCTGACGATAACGATAGCCAACGAGACCCAACGGCCACGAAGCACCTGTCGATGCAGGTGCTCACGACGTTGTTGATACAAATGCAGACTGCTGCTGAACTGTTCGTGCTCAAGGTTCTCCATCCCATAACCCGCCACAATCTGCGCTTTGTCAAGATCTTCCGTCAGTTTCTGAACACCACGCTCCATCTGCTCCGCCAGCAGGCTTGATGATGCTTCGTGGCGTTCTGTTTCCAACCGATAGACAAACCAGCAGACAATAACCGGAACGACGCATTCCAGGCCGACGCGCCACTCGGTTGCCAACAGCAGGATCACCAGGACAATGATGTCACAGGTTGACGTCAGCTGACGAAATCCCCATTCCCGCGAACTGTCTTCCAGCGTCTGAGCCGTCTGTCGGAAGAGACTTGCAGATGCTCTGCGTTGCACACCGGCCAGATCTCCGGGATTGGACCGTAGCGTATGACGGTGGATGTGTTCGCGAAGACGTTTTACTGCCGCAGCGACGTGATGACTGATCTGCGTCTGCACGAAACCTCGAAGTGCGCTGCGCAACACCAGCAGGACAGCGGCCGTGACGAACAGAAACGTCAGAGACGAATCGGATTCGTGGAGCAACGGAACATCAAGAATCAATTGAATCAGAATTCGATTGACCGGTCCGGCAGAAAGGCTTTCCGCCGTTGGCAGCAGTCCTCGATCTTCGGCCAGCATTCTTAGTGTCAGCAATTCAGTGACGCCGCCGACACACAAAATGATGCCGATCAAAAACAAAGCCGCCGCGATACCCGCAATCGTTGACGTGATCAACGGTCGACCAACGAATTGCTGGTTTGAGATCACTTTGCGGAAGGTGCTGGGAGCAGCGTCGGACACGGAAGTACTTTCGATGCTGGATGTTGTGAGACTCACCGACGCCGAGGGCCTGAATCATTCGATACGCGTCATCAACGGTCTCACACGCGGGACGGCCCACAAGCCAATTCGGGCTGACGTTCGGAAACTGAGGGCCCGCTCCCGCTGGTCGCTACAAAGATGTGCACAAAACGGATCATTATTGTTCAAAAAGACTTTAACCTGCGGACCGGCATGTCACAACTGCGACGATACCGCAGAGCTCCGGATTTGCCCTCAGAACATTTCGCGAAAGAAAGTCCTTGCCTGACCGGCACTCTTCCGGGAAGGAAAGCGGCCGCTAACCGCCAGCGACGTGACGTTCGTTGAGCATATGTCCAACAGTCGCATTCTGATGACGCTGCTGCTGCCTGCGTGCGAATTCGTGGCCGGTAACTTCGTTCCACGGGGCGTACGGTCGAGTCCTTTCATTCGGGAACGGCCGTCGTGGATCGCTGTGACGATGGTTCCGACTCGATTGCGGATCGAATGGACAGTACCGCAGTGCAGCCACAGGACGATCGTCGAATGGCGGGCGACTGTCCGGATACCTGAAACTGTGAGCCGCAAGACGCGGGTAACGCACTGCCAATAACCGGCGGTGAGCGCCATGCTGCTCACAGGAACTGACGTATTCGGACAAGCCCCTACGCCAGATCTCGGTCTTCAAACAGAACAAAGGCCACCAGAATCATGGCAGTGGCGTAGGCGGCTCCGTACAGCAGGCTGATGCCGAGATACGACGGCGGCACTGAGCGACCTGTCGCGACGGCCGCGTAGATATTGAAGGCTTCCAGCGACGGCAATATCGTCGCGATCAGCCGGGCGATGAAAGTGACCACCTCGTTCTGAATCACCGTCTTGCCCTGGGAGACCATCATCGGCGTAAGATTGCCCACTACGAAGACGGAAAAACACACGACCAGATTTACAACCATCGGCAATCGGGTGGCCACAGCCACGCTGATCGCCGTCAGCACGCAGACCTGGAAAAATGAGAGCACCACACCGGGCAGAATCTGCGTGACCACAGCAAGACGTGCCGGGTGCGGCAGGGGCAAGTTGATGCCGCCAATGATCTGCTGAGTCTGAAACCATGCCGTGATATCTTTCGACATTTCCCGCTGGTCATAACCAACCTTGTAGAAGATTACGAAGCTGAAGATCAGCGTCAGTGGCACATACAACCACAGCACGCCCTGAATGATGCCAATATATTTGCCAACGATAAACTGCCGTCGGTTGATGGGCTTCGACAGCAGTGTCATCGCCGTCTTGCCTTCGATCTCATTTGTGATGCTGGTTCCAGCCGTCCACACACCCAGCAGAACTCCCGAAATCAGCAGGGTTGCCAGGCCACATTCCTTCAGCATCTTGACATCGTCTTCCAGCGTGAAGAACGGCATGAAGGTGTTGATCACCAGTACCACTGCCGAAACTATCAGCAGCAGGAAGAACAACGGCTGCCGAATCGCTTCTTTGGTCGTCGCCCGAGCAATAATCCCGGCTCGCGTGCCATAGGAAAAGGCGATGAGCGCGAAGAACAGCAGGAGTGCCACGACCCACGTGGATGTCCAGCTGGGAGATTCTGTGGCCGCTTGAGCGAATACAAGGATATTGTTCATGGAACCAGAGGTCACACTTACGATGGAAGGTGTTCGTACGTCGAGTCAATTTGGCGATCACGCACAGCGGTTGGACCGTTCTGTGCGACAGTTCGAAAGGCTGCGGCACTGTCGTGTTTCCCGGTTGAGGGACGTGACGTACCACAAGAATTATGTATACGCCGCGAGTTGGTGCAACGTTGGGAAGAATTCTCAGCCCGTCTTGACCGTCTTCCGTGGGCGTTCAGATCTCGCTGTGGGAAATCCGTAAAGCCTGCATTGCAAACAGTTTGCGCTCGCGATTCAGTGACGGATGGAGAATTCGATAATCGTTTCTGTCAGCTGGATTTGTTCCTCTACCATCGAGTCAATCATGCCGTGGAAACGGTCACACACGTCTCGAATCATATCGGCCGTGGTTTCTTCGCTGCCGATGACAACTAATTCCACTCGACCGTCGGCCAGGTTCCGCACGAACCCGGTCACCGGATACGCCGCCGCGATCCGACTGGTCGTCCATCGAAAACCGACTCCCTGAACCTGTCCTGTGAACAGGACTTGTTTCGTGATTTCTGATGACGCCTCGATGACTTTCCACTCCTGCAGTCACATGGTTTTGTACTGGTGTTGCTGCTGTCGATTGCCATCATTCTGCGCATTCCGGTGCTGGCTGCGGTAGGTGTGACAGAATATGCCGGCGGCGATGGACACATTCAGAGAATCCGTGCTGTTGAGCATCGGCACCGTCAGTTTTGTTTTACATCGAGATGTCAGCGAGGGGGCAATGCCATGAGCTTCGTTGCCAAAAATCAGGACCGTTCGTTCGGGAAAGCTGAAGTCACCCAGTGCGGTCGCGGCCTCATCCAAGACCGTCGCGCAGGGCACGTAATTGAGCCTGTTCAGCTGGTCAACAGCAGTTTCGACATCTTGTGTTTCGATCACTGGCAGCAGCAGGTTGTTAGCCATGGAAACTCGCATCACGCGGCGGGAAAAAGGATCTGCGGAACCCCGACTGAAGACCACCGCATCGGCTCCGAACGCGGCGGCAATTCGAATCAAAAGGCCCACGTTCTGCTGATCAGTGATGTGATCGCCCAATATTACCAGGCTGCTGCCGGTTGCCGGCACAACATTCTGGATGAGTGGCGAGGGTTTTCGTTCGGCGGCGGCAAGAACGCCCAGGTGAAACTCGAATCCGACCAACTGCGTGGCCAGATCCCGGGTCACGCGATGAACAACAACGCCAGGCGTGAGACGCGACTCAAAGTTCGGGAATTTCGGATCTGTGACCAGCACAGAACGAACTACGTAGTCACTCCGCAGCAAACGTTCGACAACTGTTGTCCCTTCCGCGATCAACAGCTCTTTGCGGCGATTCTCGTTGTTCTTCTTCAGGTGGCGATAGACGTCCAGACGCGGGTCATCGAGTGAATCGATCCGCATGTGAAGTGGGGGCGTTTGCTGAGAAGTCTGGCTCATGGCGGCCGATTGTAGCCACAGCGAATGACGATCGCACCGACTGCGACGAATTAACCGTTGGGTGACATATCAGACCGTGCGAGACGTCAGGAATCGTTCCGCGAAGAATCATTACTGCCGATCGCTGCCGATACGAGTGAATATGCTGGTCTCAGTCGGTATTCGCCTCGACTTCTCCAACGTCCGGCCTCGATTTGGCGCACTACACTATGGTGACGGGGGCTTCCGGCCTGTCGCTTCTTCTGTGGCACAGTTTCACGTTCAGAAACGGATTGAGATGGCAGACGAGTCCAAAGTTAAGATTATTGCGGTGATGCCCGCCTACAACGCGGCAGCGACACTTCAAAAGACCGTCCAGGATATCCCGGACGGCGGTGTGGATGAGATTGTCGTCGTCGACGACTGTAGTCGCGACAACACTGTGGAAGTGGCGGAATCTCTGGGGTTGACCGTCATTCGACATGAAGCCAACACCGGCTACGGCGGAAATCAGAAGACGTGTTACGCCCGTGCTCTGGAACTGGGAGCCGATATCGTCGTGATGATTCATCCGGACTATCAATACGACAGCCGAGTTATCCCGATTGCGGCCGAGCTTATTCGGCTGGGCAACTGCGACGTGATTCTGGGGTCCCGCATTCGCACTCGTGCGGAAGCCCTGCAGGGCGGCATGCCCACCTGGAAGTACATCGCCAATCGCTGTCTGACGATTACAGAGAACGTCGCTCTGGGACAGAATCTGGGTGACTTCCACAGCGGCTTTCGAGCGTACCGACGGGAAGTCCTGGAAACGGTACCGTGGATGAACAATTCCGATGATTTTGTCTTCGACACTCAGTTTCTGGCTCAGGCTGTCACGCATGGTTTCCGACTGGCCGACATTCCCGTACCCGTACGCTACTTTGCCGAAGCCTCCAGCATCAACTTTCGCCGCAGCACGCGATACGGGCTGTTGACGTTGTGGGTGATGTTTCAGTTCTGGCTGAACAAACTGGGTCTGTACAAGGCGAAGATATTTCGCCGTGCAGAATCTGCGGACAAGGGTTCGTAATTCCCGACCCCTTTCGAAGTGCGGGCAAAAGCTCTATTTGTCGCGGTGTTCATTCATGCGGTACAGTGGCAGCAGGCGGTAGTAGACTTCGAGCGTCATTGTGGAGATTGCCGTCGAATACAATCGACCGCCGTAACGGCCCCAGGGACCGGTCGGATTCCAACTGCCAGCGAACTGTCCGTCGCGGCGCTGTTGACTGATGAGGGTGTCGCGGACGACGCTGTTCCAGTCTTCCCATGGCTGGCCACCGTATTGATACATCGCCAGTGTGCCGTAATACCAGTAGTACATATTCAGCTGGGACAGTCGCGGCAGGTTTCGCATCAGGTATTGAACGGCTTCGCGACTGGCCACAGATTCACGCGGATAGCCGAGCATCTGCTGGCAGAACAATGCTTCTGCAGTCATGACCGGCGTGACCGGTTCCGTTTCCTGGCCCTCGATGATCACCGACCTGCGGTATCCGAACAGTCCACCGTTGTCGCCCTGCCGCACACTATGCAGGAATCTGATCATTCTCTGACGAACTGTGGGATCGATGCTCACTCCGGCAATGGCCGCACTTTTCAGCGACATCATCTGCCATCCGAACATACTGACGTCGCCTTCCTGACCGAACTGATATCTCCAGCCGCCGCTCTTTGGGTCCTGCTGGCTGATGGTATAAGTTACGGCTTTCAGCAGGGCCGCGCGCAGACGGACTTCATCGACTCTTCGCAGACCATACGCGATTGCGTCGGCGTTTGCATACACTCGGGAGTTGGCACTGGCCGCCGCCAGGTGCGGAGACAGTCCCTGTTGCAGCATCATCGAAGCTGCAATCTGCTGTGCCACGTACGGTCCGGCGGCAGGAATCAGCGGGTCCACGATCGGGCCGACCAATACATCCGTCTGCATTCCCAGCGCCTCGGCCAGAGCATAGGTGGCCATGGCGTGGCAATACATGTTTGCATAATGACTCGCTCCACCGGCCAGACTTCCTTCCGAGTCCTGTTGGTCGATCATCCAGCCCAATGCCTTATCGACACTGATGGCGTGCTTCCCGTTTTCGTGAGTATAGCCAGCACCCAGAAACGACAGCGTTACCAGGGCGGTGATGCCGGTGTCGGCGTCGCGACCGGCGTTGTTACGAGCCACTCCGTTTTCGTCGACACGCACCAGCCCGGCCCCGTGCGATTCCGCATCCCAATGCCCGTCTGCCGACTGCATGGCGCTGAGCCATTTCAGGCTGAGTTCCACGGCCGCCTCGGATTCCACCGTACCACCGAATCTGGCTGCGGCCTCGCGCCGATGCTCCAGATTTCTCAACACGTACGTGGCTGGCCGCGAGTCGCGACGTCGGATGCTGTGAACGTCGGTGTCCACCAAAGTCGCGGCGGACCGCAGTGCGTCGGTCATATTTGCAGACGACATTCCGATCCGCACTTCGTCGTATTCGGAGGACAACGGGATTGGCGTCTGTGGCGTTAGTGAATTCTGCCGCACCGGCCGTCGACCAGGGTCAGCGCTTGGCAAAGTTCGCGACGGTCGCGGCAGACGCGATTCAAACGAACGAGCCATCGAAGTGCGTTTTCGTGGCTGGTCGAGGCTCAGCCCTGCGACCTCCAGTGGATCCGTTCCCGGCAATGGCGCGGCTTTGTTCCGGATGACGTCAGCATTTTCCGCCTGCGGTACAGAAATCGATGATTGCAGATTTGTGGAGGGTGTCGAAACCGATGTGTCTTCGACCACGACGTTGGTGTCGATGCGGTTAACGCTGCCGGCGGACATCTGACGTTCCTGTGGTGCCGCGTCCGCCGTTATGTCTCCGCGTTTCGTCTGCACACGTTCTGTCTCTGGTACGTATACGTCCGCCTTGCTCTGTTCGAGCATCGTCCGGAGGTCTGCAGCCGGGTCATTGGCCGCGGCGACGTGTGGGGCCTGCATACCCGCGTCAACCGGAACGGTGGACTCAGGATTCAGGGATTGTTCGAACTGTGAAACGTCTTCCGCCAGAGTCTTCAGGCTATCCAGTTGCTCTTGCTCGCGGTCAGGGGCATCCGGAACATCCATCAGTCGGGCCTGCTGCGGCAGTCGTGCCAGTTCGGTGTCGGGGGCTGTTGGTTGATCCGGTACCGGCGTGTTTCCGGACTCACTCAATGAAACCGCATCGTCGCTTTCCACCAGAATTCGAGTGACCATTTCCGGCGGTGTGTAAATCTCGGCTGCCGCAACCGTCTGCGTCGGATCCAGGGGATCAAAGACTTCAAGACCCAGCAGACAGACGGCGTGAACCATTAAAGATGCCAGCAAAGATTTCACCGCGATGTGCCGATCGCCCCATCGTGTGACCAACATCGTGATCAGGTGCGACAACGACGCGATCATCGCCACCAGCAGACACAAGGCCACAATATCGTCGCCATTCAGCTGACCACCGTGCCAGACCTTTTGCAGCACCAGCTTCAGCACCGTCATGGTGAATCCCCTGATGTGAACGGCTGGAAGGCCAGTGAGAATCGGTGAATCTGTGCCTTGTGGCAGACATCCATCACATCCACAATCGATTGGTACATGCCTTCGCCATCGCCGCGAATAAGCACGGACTGCTCAGAATAAGCTTTGCGAGCGGCTTCCAGTCGCGACTGCACTTCGGGAAGAGACAACTTCTCTCCGTCGATTGAGACTTCGCCCGTACGAGCAACGTTCAGGACGATCGAATCCGGACGACTGGTCATCGGTTCCACAATCGAAGCTGTCGGAAGTTCGATGTCGTATTGCTGTTCGATCTCGCTGAAGCGAGTGCCGACCATGAAAAAGATGATCAGCAAAAACACGATGTCAATCATCGGTGTCAGGTTCAGCTGAGGTTCTTCCAGAGATTCAGTTCGCAGCGGCATGGAAAGGTGGTGCTTTGGGCTTCATCGACAAGCTGGCGGTTCGGCGGGATTATATCCCGCCGTTCAATGATTACAGAACCCGGTTTTGGCAGAGATTCTCAATCGGTCGCGAATCCCCGCAGTTCGCAAAGTGACAGGCTGTCCTGACCCTCAGTGCAGAAGCCAAAACCGGCGTGGCTTGTGACGAAACAACGCCTGCTGCACGCCGCAACCAGATGGCCGAACTGTGCTATGTGACCGCGCAAGGGCGAGCTCTGTCCCATGGGATGGCGTGTCTTTTGACACTCCCGCTGTCCTCCCTGTACCACATGGGTCGAGACCGGCGAGTCTGGCCGGTTTTCCAGCGATCGGTGTCTGGCAGCCTGGAAGGAGTGGGCGCGATTTCGATTCTGCGCTGGAAGGGCGCCCAGGAAAAGTGAGGCACCGTGCCGGAACTTCCCCTCGCCTAGGAAAGAGCGTTGAAAAACGTGGGCACTCACGATACCTGTTCGTTTGATTCAGAACCTGTGTGGTACCATGAGCCCTCCGCGCCTCGTCACTTCCTGTCGTGCGGGTGTGGACCTTTGGGCGGCTGCGGTCCGTGATCTTTGTGTTCGTGACCCTTGTGGCCGTGGTGTTTGTGTCCGTGATCGTGGCCGGTCCGGGACACTGTCGTAAAGTCGATATCGCTGTTCCCACGAGTATCTGTGACCTTCAGACGGATTCGCTGAGTCTTCGTCGACCCAAGCTCGTCGGCCATAAAGAGAACTCTTTCCCCTGAGACGTCGAAGACACCATCGTTGTCCAGATCCCATTCGTAGCCCAGGATCGATGGTTCATCCTCGAAGTCGTAGCTTCGGCGGGCGGACAGCCAGACAGAACCATGCTTTCCGACACGATATGATCGACCGGCATCAGCATGCGGTGCGTGGTTGAAGTGATAGAGGTTATCAACCGGAAAGTAAGTTGCTCCACTGCCCGATGGAGGCAGCCCGGCTGCCAGCACGAATTCCGGATCACTGAGCGGTGCGGTGCGGTGTATTCCCCCCACGCGTCGCGAACCACGCCCAAAAACGCGTTTGCCAATAGTCCGTGAGCAACAGAACCTGGGTGCTGTGTATCTTCAAAAAAGTCGTCCGGATTAGGAACGCCGTTCTGATAACTCGAACCGTCGATAAGAATTCCATCGATCGTCATTCCGTTGAAGCCCAGATTGGCCCAGTTGAAGATGTCAAGAACCGGGTAGCCATTGGCATCCGCAAAGTCGTCGATGCGGGTATTCAATGTCAGAGCGGCCTGCGTTAAGAGCGCGCGGCCGACCGGATCTGAAAACGCCGCTTGATTGCGGACGGAAAATGTGACTCCAAAGTCGACACAATTGCCGAGCACGATCCGCACGTCTCCGGCTGATTCCAGCCGGTCAACGATACTAATCAGCTCTACAACAATTGTATTAATCAAGTCGTCCAGCTCGACGCCGGAAAGGCTGCCCGAATAGATATCGGCGTAACGCACAGCCAGATCAATCGTGGCCAGATTCACGACTGCCAGCGTCACGTCACCAGTCGCGATCTGGCCGGCAAGGCCATCGACCAGATCGTCAATGCCTGGTCGAAATACTCCCTGCCCGCCAATTCCCCAATTGTACTCGTATCCAGGGCGGAGGTCGCTCGGATGCATTGGCACGAACGTTCCGAAATTGATTCCTCTAAGTTCTGCCAGTTGTTCAACAAAGCCTCGCGCGTTGGAACGGCCCCCACATTCTGTTGTTCTGCTGTGAGGCTGTCTCCCAACGCTCCAACTCCGAACAGCACCGACACGCCGGGATTCGTTTGACGTTTAGAGTGACCCGGGTCAGCGACCGGTGAACCAAAATCAACGGCAAGGATGCCTAATAAAAAGAGTGCCCAGCGAAACCTCATCTACGTTCTCCTGACTAAACTGTTGTCGCCACCAGATTCCAGCTAAACACCGACGCGATTCCGCGACCCATGGTTTGGGCAAGGACGTGCGTCGCACCCGTCCATGATTCAGAAGACAACATTGGTGCACGTCGACGTTTGCCACCAAAGTTCGTGCCTGGTATTGGCAGAATTTGCGGACTCACATTGTGCTTGTGGCGAAGAGGCTACTCATAGAGATTCGTGTTTCCAGAGTTCCTTTTGGGATTCCGGGATTTCAGCGAACAGTTTACGGGGGGCTGTTGGGATAACTCAGGCTTGGGGGATTTCCTGTTGCCTGTTATCGGCAGCGGACCGTTGCCAGAAGGCCAGGCCTGGCACATATCCTTTGGGCCGGCAATGGCCACGTTACTCTCCGTGATAGTAATTCCGTTGCGATACGCTATGTTCGACGAACCGTTTAGCGAAAGGCCGCGTTAACGCGGGCAGCATTGAAGGTAACCAATCGCGCGGCCGCAGAAAAAGGTGCGTTCCGGGGAGTAAATTGATCGTTGGATTCGCGTGAACAATTGTTGGCGTGCTGAGAGGCTGATCGAACAGACATTCATGACTGATCGCCGGTCCGAGTTTCGGTAGTTCACACATCTTGAAACGAAATCCGGAGAATAGGATGCTCGAAGAAAGTCATATCTATTTCCACAAGGCCGCCGATGTAATGGGGTTGTCCTCAAAGCTCTGCGACGTGCTGCTGGCTCCATACCGAGTTGTCAAAGCGGAAATCATTACTGAAGGTGATGACGGAAAACTGAAACAGCACTTTGGCTTTCGTGTCCAGCACAACCGTGCACGCGGACCGATGAAGGGAGGTCTCCGCTTTCATCCAACTGTCGACGAAGCCGAGGCCACAGCGCTGGCGAACCTGATGACCTGGAAGACTGCCGTTGTCGACGTTCCGTTTGGTGGTGCCAAGGGAGGGATCAACTGTGATCCCGCCGAACTGAGCGAGAGCGAGCTGCACAATATTACTCGCACATTCGTGGGACAGATCAAGGAGGTCATTGGCCCGACGCTGGATATCCCTGCCCCGGACGTCAACACAAACGCTAAGGTGATGGGCTGGATCATGGACGAGTATTCCAGGTTCGAGGGCTTTTCGCCCGGCGTGGTGACTGGAAAACCCGTGCACCTGTTTGGCTCGGAAGGACGGGAAGAAGCGACCGGCCGAGGCGTGATGCTTGTCCTTGAAGCAGTGCTGAAGGAACAGAAGAAATCACTCAGCGATGTTACCGTCGCGCTGCAGGGGTTTGGAAATGTCGGAAGTTTCGCAGCGCGGCTGATGGCCGGGAAGGGTGCCACGATCGTCGCGGTGGGTGATCACATGGGCGGAGTTTCCAACTCGGAAGGTCTCGATGTCGGCCAATTAGTGCAATGGGTCGGGGAGCACCGCACCGTTCACGGATTCCCAGGCGGTGAGGCGTTCGAAAGTGCCGAAGTGCTGACATGGGATGCGGACATTCTGATTCCTGCGGCGTTGGGCGACGTGTTGACGAAGGACAACGCCGCCGATGTGCGCGCAAGCATCGTCGTCGAAGCCGCCAACGCACCCACAACTCCGGAAGCCGATGAGATCTTTCACCAACGTGGCATCACCGTCATACCGGACATACTGGCCAATGCGGGTGGGGTTACGGTCAGCTATTTTGAATGGGTGCAGAACATTCAGCAGTTTCGATGGGACCTTGATCGCATTCACCGTGAGTTGGAAAAATACATGGCAAAAGCGTATCGGTCAGTCGCCGACGTTGCGCGGAAGCGCCACGTCGATCTGCGCACCGCAGCATTCGTACTGGCGATCGAACGCGTTGGCGAAGCTGCGATGTCGCGCCGACTGTTCTCCGAAACGGCTGACCTGACCCGGTAATGCCTGTCGAACCGTTTGGTGTCAAAGCCGTTCAACTGACAACTACGAAGAGTGGTTCATGACGACAAGGCGGTGTAACACCCATGGCTGAAACTGAAGAGACGATTAGTTCCAAACTTCCGCACGCGCCCATCAGCCGCTTGGCAAGACCAATCACGCGGTTCCTGCATATTCAGGCAGCCAGCGGCGTGGTGCTGCTGATCTGTACGGTCGTAGCACTCATTCTGGCGAACTCGTCGGCTGCCGAAACGTTTCATCAATTCTGGAAGACGAAAGTCGGTTTTTCGTTTGGAGAGTTTGAATTCAGGCATTCGCTGAAGCATCTGGTCAACGACGGGTTGATGGTGATTTTTTTCTTCGTGATCGGTTTGGAGGTCAAGCGTGAACTGGTGCTTGGCGAGCTGCGCGATATTCGCCGTGCCGCCCTTCCCGTCGCAGCGGCTTTGGGGGGAATGATCGCTCCCGCGCTGATCTATTGGGTCTATATGTCCGGCGGCGAAGGGCAGCGAGGCTGGGGTATTCCGATGGCCACGGATATTGCCTTCGTCGTGGGCTGCATGGCAATTTTTGGATCACGAGTGCCACACAGTTTGCGAATCATGATGCTGTCACTGGCGATCGCCGACGACATCGGGGCCATTCTGGTCATTGCCATTGGCTATACGAACGATCTGAATATCACGTGGCTGGGTTGGGGATTTGCCGGCATCGGTGCTGTGTTTGCGATAGCGCGTCTGGGAGTACGCAGTTTTCCGGTTTATACCGCGTTCGGCATTTTCGTGTGGTTTGCGTTTCATGAGTCCGGTGTGCATGCCACGATTGCGGGTGTGATTCTTGGCCTGATGACTCCGGCCAGGTCGTATGTCAGCGAGGGGCTGTTTGGAGAGGTGCTGGCTCGCGTATCAAAGGTCTTCGCGGGGACGGAGTTCGGAACGTTGTCGCACCGGGCAGAAAAACTGAGAGAGTTTCAGTGGATCGCGCGCGAGACCGTTTCACCGCTGGAGTATCTGGAAACGACGCTTCATCCCTGGACCAGCTTCGTGATCATGCCGATTTTTGCACTGGCCAATGCCGGCGTTCCCTTCCACCTTTCGGAATTGGGGGCACCTATTGCCATTGCCGTGATGCTTGGTCTGGTCATCGGCAAACCGCTGGGGATCGTGACCTTCAGCTGGTTGGCCGTGAAATCCGGTGTTGCCAGCTTACCGGAAGGAATCAGCTGGAAGGTCATCTTTGCGGGGGGATGCCTGGCCGGGATCGGCTTTACGATGGCTTTGTTTGTCGCCGAACTGGCGTTGTCTGACGGACTGCTGGCAACCGCAAAGATTGGCGTATTGGCAGGTTCACTGTTGAGTGCAATTCTCGGATGCACCCTGTTGATTGTCCTGCTGCCGAAAGTCGCAACGTCGACCACCAAAGAAAGCTGAGTGCCTCGTCGTTCATACAAATGCAGCGTCGTTTTCATTTCTGTCATGCACGGGAATACCCTGAGAACGGGAATGGTTACGGTCGGAAAACAAGAAAAACGAAAATCCCGTTCGACTCCCCTGACGATGGAGATCCCTTCGGACAAAGGCGGACGATCATCCGCAAACGAAGTTGCTGAGGAAACTGAGCTGTCAGAATCGCCGCAAACCACGAATCAGGAAGACTCAGATATCGCGGCAAAACCAAAGATGCCGCTGCATTTTAACTCTGCAAGTCGTGGTGTCGATACGGGACTCGTCTAACAGCGTTCCGAAGTATACGTCCACCGTTTTTTGCGGGAGATGCCGTAGAGTGCTGCAGCAAAAAGAGAATCAGCTCGCCGCAATTGGTGGCGACGAGCTGTTGCGATTTCGAGTCGAGGCAACAGGAATAGCACTGTTTTAAAATCCGTTCCACTGACGGCGCGTTCTAAAAAACGGTGGTGTCTTGACACAGCGACCAATCGATTGAGTTTCCGGGAATTCCTCGCTGAAGATTTACTTGAGTTTTCGCTCAACGGATTGTGGCAGCGACGGCGTGAACTGGAGGGCTCACTGGCGAACGCGAGGACTGTCAGTTGTTTTCCTGTTTCGTAGTCTCCGGATCCTCGGTCGGCGTATTGTCGGTCTCGGCAGGGGAATCCGCCTGCTCGTCTGTTAACGACGGTTTGACGTTGCTGGTTGCCTCGGCTTCGTGGTGGAGGACTTTGGCGATCTGCAGGTCGGCATCGTACTTGCTCGCCTACTGTTGGAGTTTTTCGAGGAGTTGTGTGGCCTGCTGGAGGGTGGTGGTGGCTTGGTCGGTGTTGACTTGCTGGTGCCAGGCGAGGGCGAGGACGGAGAGGGGATTAAATTTCCAGCACCAGTCTTGACGCTACAAGCTGAGGGCCCTCCTTGCAGCGAGCAAAATTCGGTGCGCTGCTATCGATCGGACGGACCGGCGCCTTGTCTACGTGTCAGTGATGACTAAAAGGTGCCAGGAACGTGTCGATGTCGACGTAGGTGAGTTCCTCGGCCTGGTTGGCGTGGTCCTGCGATCCGATGGTGCTGTCGGTGTAGGTGTCAAGAACCGGGTCACAAGATCAACTTCTCAACGTCATCGCACTGAAACGCGATCCGGCAAGCATGTTTCTGAATCATTTGTTTCCTGTAAGGCAACACCAGGTTTGCGACGCCCATTTTTCGCTTGCCGCGGTCAGGTTTGCAATCGGGTTATTTGCGTGTGCCCCTGGCGTCAACGACCTTTACTCCTTGTCCGATCGCCAGAGCCGTTCGTACGGCAAAATAGTCCTCCCGCGAGATGGTCGTTCCGACCGCCCCAGCGGCCTCGGCGATCTGCGCCGGCGTCTTGATACCACAGATCGCCACATGGACGGCCGGGTGCATCAGAGTCGTGGCAAGCACAAGCTGATAGATGCTCAACCCGTACCCTTCTGCCATCGGACGCAGTTCCTGGACCGCCTGGCAGAACTGCCGATATCGATCTCCCTGGAAATCGGGATGGTTGGCCCGAAAATCCTCGAAGGTCTCGTCGCCCGTGTACTTCCCCGTAAGCAGCCCCTTGTGCAATGGCGAGTAAACCATCACGCCAATGTCTTCCCCCTGGCAATAAGGGAGCAGGTCATTTTCGATCCCCGTGTTTACCAGGCTGTATTCCGGCTGAACGATGTCATACGCACCAAAACGACGCTGCGCCCTCAACTGCTCCGCGTTGTGATTGCTCACACCGAAGGAACGGATCTTTCCCTGGTCGCGGAGCTTCTCCAGGGTCCCGGCAACCTCCGCCAACTGGGTCAACTGGTCATAAAAATGAAGTAGGCAGACGTCGATGGTTTCAATCCCCATACGCCCCAACGAGGCCTCGCATCGCTCGGTCAGATAGCTGGGCGAAAGGTCGGGGTAACGGGTAGCATCCGGGTTGAAGTGGTTGAAGAACTTCGTGACGATCACCAACTCATCCCGGGGCAGCCCACGAATCGCTTCGCCGAGCACCGTCTCGGCATACCCATCGCCATAGGCATCGGCTGTATCGAAAAAATTGATGCCCAGTTCGAAGGCCTGTTGCATCGCCGCGATCGCGTCACCCTTCGGCTGTTCGCCCCAGAATCGCGGGCTCAGCTGCCACGTCCCAAACGCTATCGGAGAAACCGACAGCCCGCTGCGCCCAAGTGTTACCCGTTGCATATTTCATTCCTTAGATCAGTGTGAGAGTTCCTTTGACACCGTAGAGGCCTGACCGTGCGAAGCTTCACGGCTCGCGTCAGTCACAGAATTGCCTGGAACGCGATTCAGCCTTCGTGCAGCCCGACGGGCTGAGTAAATGCGCCGTTCGTTGCGATATCCCAAACCTCCACGCGCAGCCAGCGTTGACCGGTCAAGTCAACGTCGACCTTCAGCGACATCTCTCCGAAAGACTCGGTCGCAGTCAGGTCGACTCGGTGGCGTTTGATGTCGTGGCCGTCTCCGGCGATGATTTCGGCGTAGGCCAACGGAAATGTCCATTTCAGATCCAGCTGTACTTCGGCTTTGCGCCCTTCTACGACCGTTACGTTCTGGCCGGACTTTCGACCATTCACCGTGAATTCGGGAATCAATACTTCTCCCGTTGTGACGAAGAACTGCCCGCCCCGCAGCGCGTCGACGACGGGTTGCCAGCCGTCTTCGAACTCAGGCACCTCGTCAAGACGCAAGTAGTTCACGTTCATGTGGGCGTAAAGCTCATGATCCGCTGCGATGTTGAAAACGTCGACTTCTCCAAGAACGACTTTGGGCGTTCCCCAGTTCGACATGTCATCCAACAAATCAAGCACGCGAGAGCCCAGTCGCGGCTGCGACAAGTCGGCCGGCATCGCTTTCCAGGCGGCACCCAGGAATTGCTCTGACTGATAAAACAGTCGGTCGCGGTAGCTGTCGGGAAAGCCCGTCGAAGATTTGATTCGCGGATGGGCAGTCCACGCCAACCCGCCTTCGGCGCGCAACAACTGCAGCACGTCCGCCTCACCACCGACGTGATACACAGGACCTAACTGGGGGTGCTCCGTGACAAACGGTGTTTCCTCCGGTCGGTTCAGTACCCAGTAGACTGGCTTCGGAAAGAAGCTGATCCAATGCCCGCCGAGATGGACGTTGGGTTCCTCGCCCGGCAAAAGAAGAAACCCTTGCATGCTGAGTCGCTGGCACTCAGCATGCAACAACTCCAGGTGCTTGACTCGTTCGCGCATTGTCATCTGCCTGGTGCCACGAAAGTGGAATTCCGCCAGGTGGACGATATCGACGCCATGATCGCGAAGCTTTCGCACGAAGCCCGGATTCTCCAGCGACCCAGGAATCCGGTACTCGCCTCCCGAGGGAAGACGTCCTGTTTGGGACTCGGTCTCGCCCGACTTCTTTTGAGCGTTGAGCATCTCGTGCGTATGTTCCACATGGAAATGGCTCGCGAACACGACGTGACCCGGAAGCTGCGCGAACCGGTCTGTCCGAGTAAGCCGAGCGACGTCTTCCAGCACCCGATCTGCTGAGCCATCAGAGAACACCAGGAAGACACCCATTTCCTGCTCCGTGCCCGGCGGTGCGTTGAACCAGGGCACGTAGCGATCATCACCCTTGGCGTCATGCCGAATGCCGAAGCCGAAGGAAGACGACTGATTGCCGTAGTTCGGCCCCATCCAGATGTTCTTGAGATTGTTGGAGAAGTCCAGCGGGTAGAAGTATCGATGTGGAGGCGGAAACAACCCGATCGATCCACCTTCGAACTGGGCGGCGATTGCTCTGCCACGAACGGCCACGTGCCTGGGCTTTTTGATCGCGTCAGCCGCTTCCGTCTTGAGTGGTCCAAACGAATCCCGCCATGACATTTCAGTCGGCTCGGTCTGGCGGCAGACAAGGCCGGTGTCATAGAGGAAAGCTGTGCCGTCCCGCTCCGTTTTCAGCACCGCCTCCTGAAGGACGAAGGAATTGCCGGCGTAAAACGTCCAACGCAGTTGACCCTGAAAAGGGCCCGCTGACACATCGCCAATCGTTAGCGTGGCGCGACGCGCGTTGCTGGTGACCATCGCCCGTTTCTGTTCGATCCTGGCACGAAAGACTTCATTGGGTTTCCTCTGCATGCGGTCGAAGAAAACCGTCCAACCACCGTTCTTTTCGAGATCACGGTTTCCAATGCGAACCTGAACCATCGGATCAAGCCCCGTGGCGATTGGCCGAAACGAGCCAGAGTCTTTCGACGATACGGCGGCGGTGTGAATCAACGGCCGATTGCGGGTGAGGTCGAAAGTCAGTCGGCCACGTCGACCGGAATCCAGCGGCCAGGCGACGTGGATCATCGACGCGTCCTGAGTGACCTCAATCCCACACGAGGATTGGTAGTCGTCTTTGTTCAATACGATCTGCGGTTCGTCCGCTGCCTCGGCCCGCACGCGGGACGGCGATTCGGCATAGGTTTCCAGGTACTGCTTCCATTTGTCTTCCGAAGTGATCTCACCGGCACGCTCCCATCCGAAACCCGCGTGGTAGGTGATGCGCCCCTGCTGGTCAGTCGGGGTGACGATCACGACATGGCTGTTTCCCTTTTTTCCCTTCTTATCAAGCTGCACGATCCTGCCACGACCGCCATGTTCCACGATCGCTCCGGTGCCGAGTCCTGCACCATCCAGGGTTTGCCATGCACCCACCCATTGACCTTGCTGGTCGGACAGCGGTTTTGCCTTTCCACTTTGAGTGCTGACGCCGATCGCTACTTGAACCGCCTGCGGCTTGTCGTCAACGAAGAATTGACTCTCGGCACGAAACAGCTGAGAACCGGCATTCAGCGTAAAAGTACGCACTTCGCGATAACGCTTTGGCAGGCCCTCCCAAACGTATTCGATCTCAAAAACCGTCCTCCGTGGCCCATTCTCAATCACGTGGTAGTTTCGGAAGACATTGGACATCACGAGCTTTCCATCCAGCCACAATGCCAGACCGCCACAGCCCAATGCGTCGCCGACCGAGTACGGGTCGTATCCTTCTCCATGATCTTTGTGGTAGCTGATGCCCTTCTCGGCGCCCCCGTACCATTTGTCGATGATCGGGTAGTCGACACGCTTCACCCAGCAGTCGACACCGCTGTTCTCTTTGGAGTCTTGAAGCGCGGGGCCGTAGATTCGAAACGCGACCTTGTCGTTTTCAAACGCAAAATCGTCCTTCCGTTCGGGCACAAAACGTGCTGCGGCGAATCCGTCCTGTGCATTCACCTTCGTTGCACAGGTGAGTGTCACGATGCAAACGATTGCAGCCATCGATCGTCGTAGTGGAAAAGATCTCCGACGATGGAACGTTTTTCTCATGGATTCCCTGTCTGGATTTGAGATGCAGGTTGATATTGACGACTGATGGTAATTTTGATTTCAGCACTGGAACTCACTTTATATGGAACAATCGCTAATTCAAGGGATGCATCGTTCTCCGCCGATGTGCGTCGGTGATGATTAGAAGTTCTCCAGGAACGTGTCGCAGCTAACGTTGGATTGATGCGTCGCCAATTCGGCCGTGCCTTCAACATCTGTGGCAGATTGCTCAGCACGACCGTTTTCCGGGACGCCCAGCGAACGCCGGAAATCGTATGGGAAGATGGGACTGATCCACGAGTCCATCGTCCCCCTTGTCTGACCATCGCTTGAGCCACTTGTAGCCCGTCTTTCGCGAGATCCCGAAACGCGCACACAACTGGCTTCGGTTGGCCCCTTCCGCACTGGCGAGCCGAACAAATTCCGACCTCAAAGACATCCGATCACTTTCCTTCCAGCTCATAATCGCTCCTTTTGGGAGCTGTTATCAACTATTCAAAAAGTGTTACCTATGTCCCCGGTCTGTACAACAGGTGCTGGCCTACGTAGCTGTTCTCAAGGTAGTTGCCATGTAGACGGCGTATGGCAATTTCAGCATCAAAACCCAAATATCAAGGACTGATTATTTCCGGCTCATAGATAATCAATTGCGAATCCGAAATAAACGGCGACGCGGGCAATCCGGCTTTGTTGTAGAGATTCCATGGCTCATCCTGGGGGATCACAGGTGCCCATCCATAACGCACGGCGACAGGGTGTTGAACTTGATCAGAAGAGCAAAGAACTGTTTTGCCTTCTATTTGAGCCTGGGCTTTGTACCAATGCCCCGATGCGTCTGTCACTTCAAAGCCATGAACGGTTTGGGATGGCGTCAGACGCGTTGGTTTTAAATCTTTTTTTTGTCCCGTGGCCAATCCTTTGTTGACATAATCGAATTCAACCGTGACATGTTGACCGTCGATATGAATTCTCTGAAACATGGGTCCGCAAACTTCAAGGGGTTTGCCATATTCAAAGCAGAGGGGCCAGCGAACCAGCCGATTGGCTACATCGATTTTATTGGCCGGATGAATTTGATCCAACGCCAAATCAATGGTGACGGCCATGCCGGTGTGAGGTTCACGCATGGCCCGCCGTTGCTCATCACGCATTATTACCCAGCCCTGGGCAGGGTATTGAGGCAACTGAACGTAATAAACAGGCAGTGACCCGAGGTTCCATGCTTGACGCCAGCCGCGAACCAGAGCTTTCATTTTTTCACTGTAAAACCGGGGGTCCTCGCCTGTGCCGCAATTGGATTCCGCTTGATACCAGATCGCTCCTTTGATGGCGTATGGAGCAACTGGGGCAATACGTGAATTGAAGATGGTGCCAGGCAGCCAGGAGTTGTTGCGCGCACCTACGCCACCGACCATCTGACGTATGCCATCAATATCTTTGCGGCGTCCAAGTTCAAATTCTTTGATCAGTACGGGGTGTGACTTGAATGCTTCAACAGGAATGAAGGGCTCAATAGGATGGCCACCCCAGGCGCTTTCGATGATGCCGATTGGCACATTTAATTCACTGTGAAGACGCCGAGCAAACAAAAAAGCCACTGCTGAATAGTTGGCCGCAGTTTGAGTCGTGCAGATTGTCCATGGGTTGCCATCGCCGATGCGTATCTGACGATTGTCATTTTCTTTGGTCTTGACTGCACGGTAACGAATCAGGGGGTAATCGGCCGCATCGAGAATCGTCTGAGTGGCGTCATGGTTTTTCGCACTGGCCTTCATGGTGAAACCCATGTTGGACTGGCCAGAAGCAAGCCACACTTCACCGACCAGAACATCTTTGAAGGTGATTTGCGTTTCGCTTTGTATGCTCAGCTGTTGAGGTTGGGCAGAGGCCTTCAGTGGGTGGAGTTCGATGAGCCATTTGCCATCTTTCCCAATTGCGGCGACATGTGTTTGATTGCCAAACTGAACATGAATGTTCTGCCCCGCAACGCCAGTTCCCCAGACAGGAACCGTCTGGCCCTGTTGGAGGACCATGTGGTCGCTGAATATGTCGGCGACGGTCAGCTGCGCGAGGCAGATTGAGGGGGACGCTGCAAGAAGCAGTGTGGTCAATACATGGAAGAGGCTGTGGTTGAGCATTGGGTCAATTTACAGGATTGGCACAGGATGCTCAAACCCGTGTGGATTACGGGACCTGGACCTGCAGGGAACAAGCCCACTGATCTGGAAAACCACACCGCATCTGACTCACGATTACGGCTGGTACTCAAACAAGTCGCGTGGCGTGGCGTGCGCAGCAAGGCAGCGATCACAACTCGCATCTTCATTCGATAACCGCGTCGTTTCAGTTTTTTGACCCCACGCCGTCCTGTTCGTAAAACTCAGTATCGGCATACCTAATGCCTTCTCCGGTCAAGTGACCGTCATCTCCTTGCTGTTTCATCCAGGCGGTGATGTCTGACTTCAATTCCCGCACCGTTGGACCGAACTCAGGGTTTGTCGCGAGATTATTCATCTCCCAGCGGTCGGCGGTGAGATCAAAGAGCTGAAACTCCGGGCGAAACCGGTATCGCTTTACCAGCGCGGCTGCATGCGTATCCGTCTTCATTGAATCCAGCCAGGATCCATAGACTTTGGGAACATCGGATCCCCTATTGTGCTTGCCAAAATCGATGCCACTGACCGCGGCGATGCCGTACATATTCTCGGGCGTCAGATTCCAGATCAGTTTGTATCGTCCATCCGTCACGGCGCGTGATGAGAAATGGGGGGGCCTTCTTGCGGTCGTCACGATTGTTGAAGACAAAATATGCTCTCTCTCGATGTCGTTTGGTCTTACCTTTTATGAGTGGGAGCAGACTTTTCCCATCCAATGATTTGGGGACCTTTCCGCCAGCAGCGTCGATCAGTGTTGGTAGAATATCACAGTATTGAGAAAGGGCGTTTGTTTCGAACTTTGCTTGATACGATTCCGGCCATTTCATGACACAGGCAGAACGCACTCCCCAGTCGTATGTTGTCCATTTTCCACCGGGCATTCCCGGTGTGGCCTTTTCCGGCGATGGCAGACAGACTCGCGTGACGAGTTTCGTTAATCGTTGATTTGTTGGTTCTGATGGTGACGTGACTACGGGAGACCGGACCTACTGGGTTGCCATAGCGAAGAACTCATCTCACTATTCCAATCGCTCGAAAGCCGTGCGGCGTGTAAGCGTCATTTCTGTCCCATGGTACTCAACTGCATCAGAGCCACGGGCGACCG
>JAPYTO010000059.1 GCA_029941865.1 Fuerstiella sp.
ATGAGTCCAGTGTGGCTTTCGATTCGCTTTTCAGGTCCATCAGTTCCGGTGCAGAAACCTGCAGCCGGGCTGCCATTTCAAACGAGGCGATTCGCGTTGCGATCTCAGGATCATTGACAACTTCAAGTCGCTTTCGGTTCAGTTCATTCACCAGATCGTAGGTGTCGGCCTGCAGTTGGTCCGCCACCCCCGGCGGGCTGTTGACGTTCAGGATGGGGTCGCCCTGACTGCGAAATCGGACTCCCGTGTAGATGGTCGGCAGAAAGCCGCTGGACCACAATGCCGCACCGCCGCTCAGCCCCGAGCCGGTACTCATCACAACGAACGCGGGCAGGTCCTTTGTTTCTGAACCCAAGCCGTACAATGCCCACGAGCCGAATGACGGCCGCCCAGGCTGTGCGAAACCGGAATTCAGAAAGATCTGGGCCGGAGCGTGATTGAATTGATCCGTGTGCAGTGACTTGATCAGACAAATACGGTCGGCGATCTCGGCCAGATGTGGCATGGCTTCCGAGATCTCGGCTTCCGATTCGCCATGCCGGCCAAACTTGAAGCGGGGCCCCAACACCGCTGCATCCGGCTGAATGAATGCGTAACGCTGGTCACCGATGACTGACTTCGGCAGCGGCTTGCCCTCGAGTTTCGCCAGCGTTGGCTTTTCGTCAAACAATTCAAGCTGGCTGGGGGCTCCCGCCATGAACAAATGAATGACAGCCTTCGCTTTCGGTTCGAAGTGCGGTTTTCGCAGGGCCAGCGGATCCCGACCAATTTCGGCCGCCCCCGCCGTCAACTGCGACAGCGCCGTTGCCCCGAGGCCGACGCCGCACTGCGACAGGAACCACCGGCGTGCGATTGAGTTTTGAAGGTCTGCTGTCATGATCACTATGGTAACTCAACTTCGGACCGTATAACACGGCATGTCCAGAACAATTCCACTCATCTCATCCGATGACGTCGCGGCCGGCAGTACTGCAGAAGTGGTGGCCGAAGGGCGTATCTTTGCCGTCTACAATGTCGACGGAACGTTTTTCGTGCTGGACGGTATTTGCCCGCACGCAGGTGGTCCGCTGGGCAAAGGGACATTGAATGGCCAGGTCGTGACATGTCCGTGGCACGGCTGGCAGTTCAACGTGACAAACGGCCAGCATTGCCTGAACGACACGCTGTGTCAGCCACGGTACGACGTCGAAATCGTTGACGGCCAGGTCTGTGTGTCTTTGCCGGACTGACGCCGCCTGGGCGAGAATTGGCCACGTTTCGCGCGTGAACGCAACGACTCTGACAAGCCGGTCGAGGTGTCGAGTCGATGGTGTGGACGTCTGGCAGTGTGACCAGCTTTCACCCTGACAATTCGATATCGACAGAATTTGGTTGGTCGAGTCAGTGTGCCCGCTGAATTGCAGCGGGCGACGAACAGCTCTGATTCTCCAATCTGGCATTTTTCCTCCGCTTTTTTACGCCCCGTCGCCGAAAAGCTGTCGGATCCGCCCCGTCTTCAGGGAGATTGTCCGAGAGGTTCTCTCGGACCGCGCAATCGGTTGATCCCGGGCGGAATTGCCTCTGTTTCCGCAGGACGGTTGAAGATTGGGTCCAAAGTCGCGATGCTTCCGCAAAACGCGGTCTGAAGCCATTGAAAAATGGGCAGTCTGCCGATGTAATCTCGACCGCCGGTTTCGACACGTTGTCGGGAACCGTAGTTGTCGACTGACGGTTTTGATTTTGTAAAGGAATGATAGATGTCAATGTATGTTGGTGAATCGCTGATTGGCGAAGGTCTTGAAGTCGCTCACATCGACCTGTTGATCGGTGACAAGAGTGGTCCTGTCGGTGCAGCATTTGCCAGTGCTCTGGCCGATCAGAATATGGGACACAGCAATCTGCTGGCCGTGATGGAACCAAATGTTGCCGTGAAACCATCCACCGTGATGATCACCAAGGTGACGATCAAAGGTGCCAAGCAGGCCGTGCAGATGTTCGGTCCGGCTCAGAAAGCTGTGGCTGATGCGGTTTGTGATTGTGTAAAGTCCGGAGTCATTCCAAAGGATCAGGCCGACAATCTCTGCATTGTCTGTGGCGTGTTCATCCATTGGCAGGCTGAAGACGACAAGAAGATCTACGAATACAACTATGCGGCCACCAAGGAATCCATTGAACGAGCCATGAAGAATGAGCCGTCTGTGGACGAAATGCTGGCAAAGCGAGACACGGCTGAACACCCTTACTACAAGGGTTGATGACTGTCGGAGAGTTTCCGACAGGTCGAACAAACAAAAATGGCCATGTCTTATTCAGACCTGGCCATTTTTTTATGCCTGTTCGTCTCAGACGTCCAGCCCCATCATTCGCATCAGTTCGATGGCATTGCTGCGCTGTACCACGCCGTCGCGCAGCTTGTAGTCAAACGTCATGTGTCCGTCACTGACCTGATCTTCGAAGTGCATATTGACGGCCTTGTCATCCATCGAATCCACGATGTCCGTCAATGTCAGGTCATGAGTGGTCACCATGCCAAGTGCAGACTTGTTGACCAGACTGCAAATGACGGCTTCCGCGCCACGGCGTCGGTCGTGGGAGTTGGTTCCGCTCAGAATTTCGTCGAGTAAGTACAGCACTCGCCGTGATTCGCCTGTCAGGTCCACGACAGCCTTCAGACGCTGCACGACACTGAAGAAGAACGATCGTCCTTCCTGAAGCGAGTCGCTCACCCGCATGGCGGTTCCGATTTGAAACGGAAATGACTCGAACGCTGTCGCGTTTACGCGGGCTCCGCAGTATGCCAGGACAAGATTTGTGCCGACCGATCGCAGCAGCGTGCTCTTGCCGGACATGTTGGATCCGCTGATGAGCAGCAGCGGCGTTTGCTCGGTCAGCGTTACGTCGTTGCAGACACATTCGACGGCGCTGATCAACGGATGTCCCAGTCGCTCCGCACGAAACACGGCGTGAGCGTCCGTAACGTGAGGGAGACAATAGGTTTCATTTTCAAAGTTGAAAGCAGCGACGCTGATGGCAACCTCAAGAGAAGTCACGGCATCCAGCCAGTCCGGCACGCGTGTACCATAAAGATCCCGCCACCGTTCGATGCGATGAGTCAGAAGAATGAACAGCCCGAACATCCACGCCAGCGGCATGAAGAACTGATTTCGCAGCGCGTTGTTAAGCCACTGAATCTGGCTGCTGAGTTCTTTGATGCGTACGGAGGCGATTACTCCATCAACACACAGCTGCTGCTGAAGTCGTTGCAGTGACGGCTCGGTGAAGGGAAACGTCTCAAACTGCTGCGCAACTTCCGAGAGTTGATGCAGCGCCAGGTCCACAGAATCGACGCGATCCATTACCGCTCTGATTCTCTGTCGGTTTACGTAAATGAACGGCGCTTGCAGCAGCAACATCAGAAGTATCGCTGACCCGGTCAGTCCGCTGCCGAAGACCATAATCAAGACCACGACACTCGCCAGCCCCAGTACTCGTGCTCCCCAGATGGCAAACGCCGAAAACGAAGTGGCCGGTTCGCTCAGCCAGCCACTCAACGCCGTTTCTGCCGCCTTCCAGTCCACCGTGTCGTCAATCACCGCGAGCCGTTCTCGCAGAGAAACTTCGTTCCTGAGTGATTCTGATTGTTTTTGTCGTTCTGCAATAACGTCGGCCGAGGCCACGGTAGTCAGCCACGCGGCCAGCTTGCGGCGTCCCGGTAACGTCCGGCACTCATTCAGTTTCTGAAACAGTGAACCGTTTCCAAAGACATCAAGGTCGCCGGCCCACGGATGCCCCGCATCGATGAACTCAGCACCATCAACAGGAAACGTCCGCCAGTCGCCGTCAATGCGCGACAGACACCTTGTGTAGAATTGTTCCGCTGCGGATTCGCGTTTGAGCTCTCGCACGATCGGCAGGTGAAATCGCAGCACAGCCACGAATGCGGTCGCCGGCAGCAATAGCCACCAGAACGACACCGATCGATCGCCCACGCAGAGGCAGCCAATCAGGATGAGCGCGACAAACACGGCGATCCGCACGCGGACCACAAAACGGTCGCGGACCTGCAGACGCTCGGCATGGGTACGACATTCGTTCAGCCGCCCCTGATACACTGCGGCGGCTGACGACGTCGAACCGGTAGAAACTTTCTTTGACGCTGAATCCAACGACGTCACTCGCGATCGCATGGGCTGCGGGAAAAAATCTGCGTTTTGTTATTCATCCGGACGAGGACGCGGTCTTGCTTTAGGACGTCGCCCCTTTGAAGGAGCAAACGTACGTTGCACCTCTTCCAGCGCCGTCTTGCCTTCGACGACCAGGCGGACGGCGTCCTTCTGCAATGTTCGCATCCCGTCAGACGCCATCTGTTCTTTGACCGCCTGCGGATCCAGACCGTTGACGACGACTTCCTTCATGCCGTCTGTCATTTCCAGTATTTCGTAGGCAGCCGTACGACCGTGAAACGGGACACCATCACAGTCTTCGCAAAGTTCTTCAATGGAAGGAGCATCCTCGTCCTCCGGGTCGGGCGGCGAAGGCGCTCGGTACAGAATGGTCGTTTCCGGAGGCAGATTCAGGCGTTTGAGCAATTGCGGGTTGGGCCGGAAGGCCTGTTTACAATCGTCACATAGCGTGCGAATCAATTTTTGTGTTATTACGGCCTTCAAATGCTGAGTTACCAGGTCGGTGCCGACCCACTGAATCAACTGCTGCACCGCTTCCGTCGGAGTCTTTGCGGGAATCTCAGCAATGAAGCACATACGGTCAGCGAACTGACACATCGTTTGAACGACGGCTGGGTCGGTCAACGGGTCCATGAAGATAGCGTCAGCTTCACGCCGCAGAATACGATCGAAACTGAATTCCAGATCGTGACCTTCCTCCTGCTCATAATCTGAGACGTTGGTCAGTGGCTTGCCGCCGGTGTCAGCCAGGCTGAACACCGAATACAAATACGGGTCGACGCAGTGGATCGCACAGATGGAAAGCGAGGTAATGCCGCTGTCCGGCGGCCCACAGACCAGAATGAGGCCCTTGCTGTCTTCTGTATATCCTCGAATCTGTCGCATCACCTCCTCAGGCATCCCGGCATCAGCAGGCTTGAGATACGTAATCTTTGGATTCTCGACGCGAATCTTCAATCGCTCGACGCCGGGCTTCAACAGAACCGTTTCGGTCAGGAGCTCATACCTGACCTCTTCGAATTCGGCATTGATGCCGCCGGACTGCGTTTCGTTGCGTTCCTGTGGATTCAGCCCCGCCAGAACCTTGATCATTTGAATCATCGCCATCCCGCGCTGGCCCGGAATAGCCCCCGCCGGATAGGGAATCCCATCCACAACAAACCGGATGGTGACGCGGCCCTGAGCCGGTTCCAGCAGAATCGTATGGGCGCGACGCGACAATCCGTCGGAGATCATCTTCTTGACAGGAACCAACGCCGCCTTAACAAGACGTGGATTCTCCTTCAGATTTGTTTCACGACCAAACATTGGTCCCTGAAACAGCACCTGTTCCATATCTTCTTCTTGATCATCGTCGTCGTCACCGCGTCCCACAGTTGCTACCTTTCAACATTCAATTCAAACACCCGTCACCATCGGCATGTCCGCCGAAGCCATCGGCTTCCATCGCCCTGTTGTGTATCGTCAAACGGCGATGGCTGGTTGCGCAGCCATAGTCATGAAATCGTGTCGTCGTCCAGTCGAGTCCAGCGACCTGCGGAAGCGGACCAGCATTTCCCGAAGGTTAGATCAACTTTCGGTTGAGGGCCATGCCCTCATTGGCCTCGCATTGTTATGAACCCGTCCGGCAATGACCAGAGTCAGGGCGGCACCAACCGAATTTGTTCGTTTTTGGGGCGTATTGACAACGAAAAAACGGGTAACGCGGGTCAGTGACTGCGACGATTCGGGGCTCAGGAACAGAGAATTGAGCCGTAGTGTTGGAAACGCGATCACCCCGGCGATTCACCAAACTGCAGGTCCAAAATGAGGTTTCGAACATCGCAGACGTGAATTCGATCCCGTTCCACTCGCTTTGCGGAACATACGAAGACGGGCCCATCAGCCGCCAACCGGTCCGCCGCAGGCAGCCGACCATGACTGCCTTTGACGATCGTCGCGTCCACACCAATCAGGTCCATGTAATAACGAAAACCAAGTAGTTTTCTGGCCAACCGCCGCGCAACCTTCAGTTTCGGCAGGCGTATCGTCGGATCCAGCAGCAACTCAGCGGGGTCGTAGCCCGGCTTCCGGTGAATATCGACCGTGCGAGCGTAGTCGGGAGCCAGTCGGTCGTCATTCCAGAAGTAGTAAGTAAACCAGGCATCCGCGCTGCTGACGGCGACAAGATCACCGCTGCGGTCGTGAGCCAGCCCGACGTCAACCTGTTGCGACCGATCAAAAACCGCTTCGACACCATCGATCGCGCTGAGAATGCGGCGCACGGTTTCGATGTCGTCAGCACGCTTTACGTAAACGTGAGCCACCTGATGGTCCGCGACTGCAAAGGCACGAGACGCTCCGCAATCCATGGTCTCCCACCCCAACGGCTCCGTCCGAGCACGCAGCAGACCGTGAGCCCGTAATACTCGGTTGATGTGAATCGGTTTCGAAACTTCCGTGATGCCGTATTCGGAAAGCACGACGACGTCGGCGTCGCGCTTCCGAGCAGCGTCAATCAGTTTTCCCGCTTCGGCATCAACGGCCCGCACGTCCTGAGCAATGGACGGATGGTTGGGGCCCAGCCGCTGCAGGTTGTAATCCAGATGAGGCAGATAGACCAACAGCAGTGACGGATCGTGTTGCTGCAGTACTTCCACGCTGGCATCTGCAATCCACGTCGAACTTTTAATGTCGGCCGTCGGGCCCCAGAAATTGAACAACGGAAATTGACCAAGACGACTCTGCAGATGGTCACGCAGTTCCGGCGGTTCGCTGTAGGAATCCGGAATCTTGCGCCCGTCTGCCGGGTACGATGGACGCGGAGTCACCGACCAATCCACGTCGGCGTACATGTTGTACCACCAGAACATTTTAGCCGTTGTGTGAGCCGCGTCGCGCTGCCGCGCCGTTTGAAACACCTTTGCACCGGAAATCAGGTGATTCGACTGTTTCCAGAACATGACTTCCGCGAGATCACGAAAGTACCAGCCATTGCCCACGATACCGTGTTCAGCAGGTGTCAGCCCCGTCAACAGCGAGGCCTGCACAGAACAGGTGACCGCCGGCAGGACAGTCTGCATCGGCCGAGCGAATCCGTTGTCCAGAACGGACTGAATGTTCGGCGTGTTGTCGCCAATCATGTCATAGGTCAGGCCCACAACGTTAATTACGACAAGCTGGCGATGGGAACGGCTGTCTGGCGGCATGGACTGATCTTTATGTCGCATTTCCAACTTCTGCACAGGATCCTGCAGCGGCGACACTTCTGAATTCGTAAAACTGCAGGCCCCCTGGACACGTGTCCCAGGGCCACCGCCCATCAGGATGTTGCTGCATCAACCACTGGACAACGTTGGCCAATTGTTCACTTTGGGTCTGGCAAGGACAATAATGCTGACTAATGCAAGAGTCCACTGTGAATGTAAGGAAGCCAGACAACAATGTTTGCGGCCAGGACGCTGGATCGCTACGTTTTGCAGCTGGCTCACACGCTATCGTGCCCAAAGGAAGCTAGACCGTATGCAACAATGCACTCGATTTGCCGTCTTCATGACGTTGCTATTGCCTACGTTACGCCCCGCGCAAAGCATCGCCACGGAGGCTGAAACCGTCGATTTCGCACGCGAAGTGCTGCCGATTCTGTCGAACAAGTGCTTTGTTTGCCACGGTCCGGATGCTGCTGAGGTCGGCGAAGACATGCGTCGCCTGGATTCCGTTGAAGCCGCGACAGCGCTTGGTGACGACGGTCGAGCCATCGATCCGACCGCCCCCGAACACAGTCTGCTGCTGTCTCGGATTCATTCCACCGACGACCCGATGCCGCCAGCAGACGCCGAAAAACAGTTAACAGAAAAGGAGCGAGACACATTGACTCGTTGGGTGCGACAAGGCGGCACCTACGCAAAACACTGGGCTTTTGTTCCGCCGCAGAAGACACCACCGGCACACTCTGATCCTGACTCAGACGGCAGCCGCGTCATCGACTCGTTCATCGACCAGCAACTAGCGGAACGAGATATTGGCTTCTCTTCCGCCGCCGACTCGGGTTCGCTGGCTCGCCGAGCCGCTCTGATCCTGACCGGGTTACCGCCCGAACCGGAACTGCTGGCGAACTTCCTTTCAGACCAAAGTGCCACTGGCTATGAACGATTTGTCGAACGTCTTCTGACCAGTCCTCGCTACGGCGAGCACCAGGCGCGCTACTGGCTGGACGCCGTTCGTTATGGTGACACACACGGACTGCATCTGGACAATCGCCGGGGCATTTATCCATACCGCGACTGGGTCGTGCGGGCGATGAATCAGAACCTGCCTTTGAATGACTTTATCACCTGGCAACTTGCCGGCGATCTGCTGCCGAATGCCACGTTGGAACAAAAAGTCGCCACGGGGTTCGTGCGCATGAATCCCACGACTTCCGAAGGCGGAGCCATTCCGGCAGAGTTCCAGGCGAAGAATAATTTCGACCGCACAGAAACACTGGGAACGGTGCTGCTGGGAATGTCGCTGACGTGCGCCCGCTGCCACACTCACAAATACGATCCCATTCCGCAGACCGAGTACTACCGTCTGCTGGCGTTCTTCAACAGTACGGCCGAACCGGCCATGGACGGCAACAAGTATGAATTCGGCCCGGTGTTGAAAGTTCCCCAGAACCAGAACGCATGGGATCACCTGCAGCAGCTTGAATCCGAACGAAAAAGTCTGATCGCCGAGGCAGCGTCAACGATTAACAACGGTGTCACGCTGTCCGTCGAGGCGAAGAAGAAGTGGGACGACATTGCAGCTGGCGCACGGCTGGCGATGATCGCTGATCCCGCTGGCCCATTTGGCTCATCACAGCTGCACGCCGTCGGTTTGAAGTTATCGCAGCAGGTCGTGGCGGCCGAGAAGGAATTCACCACGACTCTGGTGGCTCAGGACCTCCCGAAGCCACGAGTCACCAACGTTCTTCGCCGAGGCGAGTATAACCAGCCCATCGGGGAACCGCTGGAACCCGGCATCGTGAGCGTCATGGGCAGCTTTCCATCAGATGCTCCACGAAATCGCCTGGGACTCGCACGGTGGCTGACATCGCGCGAACACCCGCTGGTTGCACGAGTCCTGGTAAACCGAATCTGGCAGCGAGTGTTCGGCTACGGCCTGGTCCGCACGCCGGAGGATTTTGGACTTCAGGGTCAGCAGCCCACTCATCCAAAGTTGCTGGACTGGCTGGCCGTAGAACTGCACGACAGCGGATGGGATCTGAAACACATACTGCGTCTGATGGTTCACAGCCGCACATTCAAACAAACGGCAGCATGGCGGACGGACGTACAGGATCCAGAGAATCGGCTGTTCGCGCGAGCCTCAAGTTATCGATTGGATGCCGAAGTGTTACGAGACATAGGTCTGTGGGCCAGTGGTCTGCTGGACCCGCACATGGGTGGCGAAGGAGTCAAACCGTATCAACCGGCAGGTATGTGGCTGGCGATGGCTCACCCGGGTAGCAATACAAAACTGTACGAACGTGACAAAGGCAGATTGCTGTATCGCCGCAGTCTGTATGTATATTGGAAACGCACCAGTCCGCATCCCATGATGACGCTCTTTGACGCACCCGACCGGGAATCCAGCTGCGTGCGTCGGTCGCGAACCAACACGTCCCTGCAATCACTCGGGATGTTGAATGAGACGCAGCGGATTGAAATGTCACGAACCCTGGCCGAACGGCTGTTGGTTGAGCGAAACACGGACGACGAGAGATTGAATCTGCTGTTCACCATGTTGGCCTGCCGTCCGCCTGGAGACAAAGAACGATCGGCATGCACGCAACTGCTGACAGCAATGAAGCAGCGGTACAGGAACTCCGAGGATGACGCGGTGGCCCTGCTGGTGACCGGCGAGATTCCACGAAATGAAAATCTGAACGCGGTTGAAGTTGCCGCATGGTCACAAGTGGCAACCATCGTATTGGCGAGTGATGCTGCGATATTACTGTACTGACTTGAATTCTCGTACTCGTCTTCTCCTCCTCGGATTCTGTGACTAACGAGACGAGAACGAAGAAGGAAATCACTCATGACACGCGCAAATCCGCTTCTTGAACATGGTCTCATGACCACGCGTCGACAACTGTTCGGTCGCTCCGCACTCGGTCTTGGCACCGCAGCGCTCGCGGGACTAATCGGCAAAGACCTCCACGCAGACACGGCTGGCACGCTGGATGCCACTCATCATCCTGCAACAGCAAAGCGTGTTATCTATCTGTTTATGAGCGGCGGTCCGAGTCACCTGGACATGTGGGACTACAAGCCCAAACTGAAAGACATGTTCAACCAGCAGTTGCCCGCTCATGTTCGTGACGGGCAGCGAGTCACGGGGATGACAGCCAACCAGAAAAACGGGCTGCCACTGTGTCCCAGCAAGTACCGTTTTCGGAAGTACGACAACAATCAGGATGGAGTCTGGATCAGTGATCTGTTGCCTCATACGGCGACCGTTGCCAAAGAATTGTGCGTCGTTCACTCCACGTTCACCGAAGCCATCAACCACGACCCCGCGATCACGTACATTCAGACCGGCAGTCAGATTCCCGGCCGGCCGAGTCTGGGAGCATGGCTCAGTTATGGACTTGGCAGTCTGAACGACAACCTGCCGCATTACGTCGTGATGCACGCGAAGACGAGTTTTCCGGAGCAAAGTCTTTTCAATCGTCTGTGGGGCCCGGGTTTTCTGTCGTCGCAACATCAGGGCATTCTGATGAGAAGTGAGGGCGACCCGGTCTTGTATCTCAGCAATCCGGCCGGAGTCACTGGTCAGGACCGCAGGGCACAGCTTGACACGTTGGCTGCCCTGAATCACGAGCAGAACAAACGCTTCGCCGATCCGGAAGTGCTGGCCCGAATTCGTCAGCACGAAATGGCGTATCGCATGCAGACGTCTGTTCCCGAACTGATGGACCTGTCATCAGAATCGCAGCATACGTTCGAACTTTACGGCGAAGACGCCCGAACTCCGGGCACGTTCGCCGCCTGCTGCCTGAATGCTCGTCGACTGGCGGAACGAGGCGTTCGCAACATCCAGATCTTCCACCGAGGCTGGGACGCTCACGGTCGCCTTCCTCTGGAACATGAATCGCAGTGCCGCGACATCGACCAGGCTTGTGCCGGACTGATCAAGGACCTGAAACAAAAAGGCATGCTGGACGACACGCTTGTCGTCTGGGGTGGAGAATTCGGTCGCACAACGTACTGCCAGGGCAACCTGACGCGACAGAATTACGGCCGCGACCATCATCCTCGCTGCTTTACCACATGGATGGCCGGTGGAGGAATCAAACCAGGCATCACGTATGGTCAGAGCGACGACTACGGCTACAACATCGCACATGAGGACGGCACGCCTATGAATCCTCAGCCGAACAAAGCCGACTGGACGCCCGGCACAATGCACATCCACGACAGAAACGCCACCATCCTGCATCTGCTGGGCATCGACCATCGCCGGTTAACCTACCGCTATCAGGGAAGGGATTTCCGACTGACGGATGTACACGGCCATGTGGTCGAAGATCTTATTGCGTAAGATAACACGCTGGCTTGAGTTTCACGCCCGGAATGGCTTTGTCGCGGCGCGCGCGATACGATAATTTGCACGTCAATCGTACTTCGCAGCTAAACAAAGAGGTTCTGACAATGGAAGCTCCCCTTCGAAAGTTCCTGGGTGAACATTTCGCCGTCACCCGCCGACACTTCGTTAAGGCCGGTGTGCTGACAACGGCCGCACTCGCCAGCGGAAGCAGCTTCGCGGCGCAGGTTGCACAGGATCCACGACTGCAGCAGGCGCTCAAGGATTTGGAAAAATGGCTGACGCTGCCCGATGATTTTCGGGATGTGTCGCGAGGCAAACCTAAACCACACAAGCTGGACGATGCAAAACGCATTGAGGTGGGACTCACTCGGGAAACGTGGAAGCTGAACGTCATCAGTGACGAGGAAAATCCAGCACGAATCAAGAACCCACTGGAAGGCGACAACGCCTTTACCTTTGACCAGTTGATGGAACTGGCCAAAGATCACGCCGTGCGGTTTCCCAAAGTGATGACGTGTCTGAATATCGGCTGTCCGCTGGGCAACGGCATCTGGGAAGGTGTCCCGCTCAGAGAAGTCGTGTGGAAAACTCAACCGACGGAAAACCTGCGTCGAGTTTTCTACTACGGATATCATAACGAAGAACCGGCTCAGATGTTCCGCAGTTCCCTGCCGGTGGGCCGTGTGCTGGAAGATCCATACGGGCTGCCACCCGTGATTCTGTGCTACAAACTGAACGGACAGTGGCTGACTCCCGAACGAGGCGGGCCAGTACGAATCGTCGTGCCCGAAGATTATGGATTTAAGAGCATCAAATGGCTGACGAACCTCGTGCTGTCAAATCTCGGAACCGCCAACGACACTTACGTCGAACAGAACAATGACGTCTACAGTCCTTTGAAGACATTCTGTGCGACGCTGACTGCACCCGACAAAGAAAAAACTGGCGAGCCGATTCCGATCACCGGATGGGCACAGGTGGGGATCTCCGGATTAAAAAAAGTGCAGGTCTGGATTTCTGAACGCGACTCACCACTTTCCGAAGACGATCCGTACTTCACGAGCGTTCCGTGGCAGGACGCCACGATTCTTCCGGCGCCGTCGGATTACGGCGGCGGTTATCCAGATGGAAAGATCCCGCCCACCACCACGGGCTTCGACGAAAACGGTCAGCCGGAATCGTGGCCTTTGCCCTTGTCACGAGCCCACTGGTTTTATCTTCACTCCGGGCTGCCGGCCGGAAAGTACACGCTTCGCTGTCGCACGATCGACAACAACGGAAGTGCTCAACCCATGCCACGACCGTTTCGAAAATCCGGCCACGCGAAGATCGAAACGATACGTTTCGAGGTGGTGTGAGACGAGGGCAACATTCGCGTTCTTTCTTTCGTCCTCGTACTTCCTACTCGTCTTCTCGTACTCGATTTCTTCCCTTTCGTCTCCTGCGCACAAATCCGAGGAGGAGAAGACGAGTACGAGACACGAGGACGATATTCGTTTTCTTTCTTCGTCCTTGATTGGACGGCCGCAAACATCTTGTCATTCCTGAGAAGGCCCGTTCCGGTCTGACCGAACATGGACAATTCCTCGCGCCGAACGGACCTCAGACGGATACTCTTTCTGTTGCAACCGATGACCTAAATCGGGCAACCTTCCAATATGAAATCGGCAACGGCACGGGGGCGTTACGTTATGGCAGACTTCAAAGTTACGGTACTGGACCCGACGACTGACTTTGCGAACCTGAAGTATTGGGATGTGGTCATCATCGGAGCCGGCCCTGGTGGATTGGCGGCCAGCCTGACCACAGCTCATCGTGGTTTGACGACATTGGTGGTGGAAGCGAAATCGGAACCTGGCGGACAACCGCAGTTTCTGTACGCGGACAAGAAGATCGTCGATATCCCCGGTTTTCCTGATGGGATCACCGGACAGGAATTGTCCGAACGGACCTTTCGCCAAGCCAGCGATGCTCTGGTGCAATTTCGATTTGAAGAAGAACTTGTCGAGATCCTGGATACGGAGGAAAAGGAACGGGAAGACCCCCTGAAGAAAGTGGTCACCAGCAAGGGCGAGTATCTTTGTCGCAAGGTCATCGTGGCCTGCGGACTGCTGCACTATCCCAGAAAGCTGCCGGTCCTTGATGCTCTGGAATGGAAAAAAGTCTATTACAAGGTCCCCCGAATCAACGAATACCACGGCGACCATGTCCTGATTGTCGGAGGCGGTGATTCTGCTTTGGACGCTGCCGTGATGGCCCTGCAGCGCAATGCCATAGTCGACGTGATTGTGCGCGAGGAAACCGCGATCGGAAAAGCGGACACAGTCGGTCGTGTCGAAGAACTGGGGGGAAAGGTCCGGACCAGCACAGAAGTTGTCAATGCAACTTTGCAGGACGGGCATCTGGTCACTTCGCTGACGGATGGAACTCAGTTGACATCCGAACTGGCCATTGTGCAGATCGGTTTTCTTTCTGCGAAGGAAACATTTGAGCGGCTGGCAATTCGCCTGAACGAAGACGGCAGCATCGCCATCGATCCGTACTTCGAAACCACTCGGCGCGGGATATTTGCGGTAGGCGACGTTCACGGAGACATCAAGCTGGTGACCGTGGCATGGGCAGAAGGAATTCAGGCCGCCATCTACGCCTTCAAGGAAATCACCAGTCCGTATTGGCTGAACGAAAAGCGACTGCACGATTACAAACTGGTCATGATCGGAGAAAAGATGACGGACGCTGCCAGCGCGCACTCCGCCAGGAAGTAATGAGGTGTCGGTGAAACGTTTTTTTTCCGCCTTGGGGCGCAGGAGACTAAGAAGGAAGAAATCGAGTACGAGAAGACGAGTAGGAAGTACGAGGACGAGGACGAGAGAATAAACACGAATATCGTCCTCGCGTCTCGTACTCGTCTTCTCCTCCTCGGATTTCCTCTGCTCGTGTTCTCACAAAGAGGCGCGGAGACGCAGAGAAGACTGTAGGATGGGTGCAAGTCAGTGGTTCGCGGCATATCTCGTGGGCCCCTGTCGACCGTCGGCATTCTTTCTGCACGACGCATTTCAGCCCCCCCAGGACGACGACTATCGTGAGACAAATCATCATCGCTCTGCACATTTGCGGCCTGCTTGTGGCCGGTTCTGCGTCTGCTGCCGAAAAGCCCAATGTTGTCTTTTTCTTTATCGACGATCTTGGCTGGGCGGACCTGGCGTACCAGGGATCCGACTTTTACGAATCCCCCAACATCGACAAACTGGCTGCCAGCGGGATGGTGTTTACTGACGCCTATGCGTGCGCCCCGAATTGCGCTCCCAGTCGAGCGTGCCTGTTAAGCGGCAAGTACACGCCTCGTCATGGCATTTACACGGTCGGTGATCCCAAACGCGGCAACCATCAGTTTCGCAAGCTTGAGCCGGCTGAAAACAAGACTGTGCTGGATGACGAATTCGTCACGTGGGCCGAAGTGCTGGATGCGAATGGTTACGCACTGGCCAGCATGGGGAAATGGCATCTGGGAAGCGATCCCACGACTCAGGGCTTTGACGTGAACATCGCTGGCAAAGAATGGGGCAGCCCCAGTGGAGGCGGATATCACAGTCCGTACAAATATCCAAACCTTGTTCAAAAGCAGAAGGGCGAATATCTCACCGATCGCCTGACGGACGAGGCTGTCAAATTTATTGACGACAACAAGGATCAGCCGTTCTTTCTGTATCTGACTCACTATGCCGTCCACACGCCGATTCAGGCCAAGGCGGATATTACGGCGAAGTATCAGGCAAAGACGCCGGGCCAGCATCAGAAGAATGCCAAATATGCGGCCATGATTGAAAGCGTCGATGACAGCGTTGGGCGAGTCCTTGCGAAGGTGGAAGAACTCGGCCTGACGGACAACACTGTCATTGTGTTTTACTCCGACAACGGCGGACATATCGGTGCCACGTCGAATCATCCGCTGCGAGGTGCCAAGGGAATGCTGTATGAAGGCGGTATTCGTGAACCCTTCATCGTCCGCTGGCCCGGTGTCACAAAGGCGGGCAGTCGTTGCAGCGAACCGATCATCGGTGTGGACCTGTATCCCACGTTCGCTGAAATCACCGATTCGAAACTGACCGACGGCTATGAGCTCGACGGTCTGAGCATTGTGCCGCTGCTGCAGGATTCGGCCGCATCGCTTGATCGAGACGCACTGTTCTGGCACTTTCCGTGTTTTCTGCAGGGCAGCGGAGATCCTCATGGCGGCCCATTCCGTACCACGCCCGCCGGAGCCATCCGCATGGGTGACTGGAAACTGATCGAATGGTTCGAATCCGGTCGGCTGGAACTCTACAACCTCAGTGATGACCTCAGCGAAGCCAATGACCTTAGCAAATCCAATCCGGACAAACTGGCTCAACTGCATTCTGCCATGAAGCAGTGGCGCACCGACGTTTCTGCACCCGTTCCGACGACGCCTAATCCGAAGTATGATCCCGATGCGAAACAGGGCGGCGGTCGCAGAAAAAAACAGTAGGTCACACTCACTGCCTGTGGTGTGACCCGGTGTTTCCGCACGGTCCAGTGTTGAAGTTTGGGACGGCCTGTCTCCTGCGGCTCGGTACCGGCCACTTCTTCAGTCTACTGATCCTTTGCCGCTGACGCCGGCTGCGGCTGTGCGTCGTCACCCTTCAACTCACGTTTCAGAAACGCGTATGCCTTTTGCAACGCTTCCGTGTTGACGGCAGCCTGCAAGTGCCCCGCTCCTTCGATGATGTGCATTTCCGTAGTGACGCCGGCCGCTTTCAGAGCTGTGTGACACGGCATCGTCCAGATGAGGGGAACGAGTTTATCGGCCGTTCCATTGAAGAAGAATATGGGGGCATCATTGCTGTCGACGAACGCAGCTGTGGATGCAGCAAGGAATTTTTCGGGGACTGCCTCCAGATCTCCCCCCATCCAGTATTCGGCCCACTTGCCTTTGTCGGGGAACCAGCGAAAGTCCGTGGGAGCCCCGCCGGCCGCGACGGCCTGAATTCGTGTGTCGATGTTTCCATTCTTTTCACTGGGCGCTTCGCCAGTCGTGGCGAGAAGTGATACCAGATGACCGCCGGCTGAGTATCCGATGGCCCCCAGCTTCTGAGAGTCGACCTTATACTGCGCCGCGTGTGTTCGAATCCACTTCACCGCAGCGCGGCAATCTTCGATCTGGGCCGGGAACGTGTGATCAGGAGCCAGCCGGTAGTCGATCGCAAAACAGACAAACCCCATCTTTGTGAGCGATGTGGCATATCCACGAAGCTGCTTTCGGTTGCCCTGCCGCCACGCCCCCCCGTGGACGACCAGCACGGCTGGATGTGTTCCATCCGCCTTTGGCACAAACGCGTCCAGCAAAAGGTCACGGTCGCCAATCTTCGAGTAAACGATTTCTTCGACGACATCGAAGTCAACTTCGTCCGCACCCTGAGCAATAGCCGCAGAGCAAACGGCGAAAACAACGAGGCGATGGAGCATAAAAGAACCTTGGTTCAGAGTTAAATATTAACAACGTAGCATCGTGTCAATTTGACGGTTGCGTGTCAACGTGGCAACAAGGTAGTGGAGGGTGCAGTCACGGATTATGGTTTACGACCATCGTCCCGTCCATTAATCTGTTTCAACTCGGGACAACGGTCCCAGGCTACGTAGCTATCCAACCATTCATGACTACACCCGAATCGGAAGGGGATTAGTACAGAGTGTTGCAATTGGAAGAATCGACATTGAGTGGCCGGTGGTTGGAGTGAACGAAGAGAGCGAAACTCCGGGGCATCCTTCGCTACGCTCTGTCCATCCACCGGCCACCCGGTCAGGTTTGTAACAACCGTTTACGGTAACCACTGGAAACCGGAAAGAGCTGAACGGAGTTCGCTGCTGAGCTTCATCCGCAGTGCCGAGCGTATGCTCGCACAAACCGTCGAAGACGATCGCATCATCGAAAAGGTGATGACTATCTTGCACAAAATCCTCCAGCTCAACCTCGTGCAGTTCATTACCACGATCCGGTTCGATGACCGGATTTGCCTGTCGGTCCTGCCGTTGATCGGGAATGACGATCGGCTGAAACGTAAACCCGATAATCAGAAAAGACAGCGTGGCCCAGCCGACGAGGTGCCGATTCGGTCCCAGAGAAACAGTGTCGTCGGCGGTCGGCGGGTGACTTGGTCCGGTGAGTGTCAGCAGAATCAGCAGCAGAACGTATGAGTACATTTCCATACGGATCATTGCCGCGACAGCCGTCAGGATCAGCCCCCACGCAATCCAGTGAGCCTTGCGGCCGATAAGCGTGTACATAATGTGACCGCCGTCCAGTTGGCCGATCGGAAGCAGGTTCATGGCCGTGATGAAGACTCCTACCCAGCCAGCCGTCGCATATCCATTCCAGTGAAACACCATGCCGGGAGCGGCCGGGCCGTGTATGGCTTCGATGATCCAATGCACAATGAAGGGTTGCCCGAACTCGAAGCCAGATTGAGGTGATGCCGGTACATATCCAGAACTCGACACACCGAACAACAGGATCGGAACTGTGACAACCAGTCCGGCGATCGGTCCGGTCACGGCAATGTCGAACATCATCTTTCGGTTAGCGGATCCTCGACCCTGCAGAATGACGGCTCCCATGGTTCCCAGCGGAGGCAGTGGCAGCGGTATGAAATACGGAAACGACGCGGGGACTCCATAGCGAACGGCCTGCAGATAGTGTCCCATTTCGTGACACAGCAGGATCAGCATCAACGGACAGCTGTAGGTGCAGCCAAGACGGACCGATTCCCAGAATCGATCGCCGATAGTGAGCGTCTGCCCTGGTTCTGTAGGCCAGATGCGGGCCAGGTGCGTCAGGATCTGCACTCGAGCTTCGTCGGAAAAGAAGCCGGGCATGATATCCAGCGGCCAATAGTCCGCCCCCACCAGCGTGGTGCTGAGAAACGTCAGAACAAACAGGATCGCTGACATTCGCAGACGCCGACGTTTGCGGCGATGCCACGATTCCCACGCCAGCCGAGCGGCCATCTGGTCATTCAATTGCTGCATTGCCCGCTCTTCCGAAGTGAGCGGTGCTTCGACACTGAGCGGAGCGGTTTCAGCATCGTCCCGAGCAACGCGATCCTGAGAATCGTCGTGATAATCTGTTGTTAAGTCGTGGCCGGATTCAGACATGTTCAATATTGTAGGGCAGGCTTCCTGCGAATGTCGTCGACGATTTGGGCAAGGCCTGTGTTGGCTTCAAGAACGAGCATAATTCCGTAGCAATCAAGTCACTACTCCACGGACACAGGCGCCGACTCCGCATTGGTTTTGCCCGCAGCATCCTTCGTCGGCTCGGTTTCAGGCAATTCGGATACGGTTTTGTTCGTCACACGCACGCCCGATTGTTTCAGTGTTTCGAGATGAGCGTCTGCTTCTGCATTCAGAGGATTATCTTCCAGGTATAGCTGCCAGTACGGTGCAAAATGTCGGTCAGCGTCTGCCTTCGCCATTTCGGCCAACGCAGCAATGTCGACGATCTTGTTTCCAGACAAAAACGTCCAGCGTAGTCTGGTTAACGCTTTCAGTGGCGTCACATCGACAATCTGGTTATTTCGCAGATCCAGACTTCCGACCTGTGCTAACTTCGCCATTTCTTTGATGTCGATAACCTGGTTTTTCGCCAGATATAACGAATGCAGTCGCGTCAGATCCTTTAGTGCGGCGACGCTCTTGATCTGGTTGCGATTGAGATACAGCGAAGACAGCTTTTTCATGTTTTGGACGGCATCAATTTCCGCGATCGCGTTGCTCTCTAGATTCAGATACTGCAGTTTGACCAAAGTTGCCAGCGGAGACACGCTGCTGATGTTGTTGCTCGAAAGATCCAGTGACTGAATTTCAATACAGGCGGCCAGAGGAGCAAGCTTGGTGATCTCGTTTTTTGACAGGTTGACCTCCGCCAGTTTCGTGCAGTGCTCCAGTCCGGTGAGATCTTTGATGCTGCGACCACGACCGTTAAGGAAGTGGATTTTCTGCAGATCGGCGACTTCAATGGCCTCCTTTTCAATAGCCTTTCGCTTAAGGATCTCACGCAGCAATGCGTCCAGAGCCTTGTCCGGAACGGTTACCGTCACTGGATCGGCCGAGGCCGAAAGTGGCGCAAGTACGGCAGAAACGGCTGCCGTGCAAATCAGGCTGAGTCTTAGAAATCGCATGATGGTCAAATTCGGGAGGTTGTCGAAAACGCTGACGGTTCATTTCAAACCGTCACTTCACCGGGCCGCATGATATCAGTGTGGTGACTTAGACGGAATTGTTTTGCCTGGTCATCACTTTGCCACCGTTCTTTGTGTCCTGGGTGGTTCGACCTGCTGCCGTCAATATTGGCCGTCGTCGATCCAGCGGACCCGTTGACGCCGTGGACACCACGGAAATTGCCTCGACATCAGCAGCAGGCGATCCGCAGTGCCCCGCCTGCACCGTGGATGCAGGTGCGTCCCTGCGTCGGGGCTTCAGGGATGCGACGAAGAGCGGCTGCAAATCTACGTAAAGTACGTTCAGCGTTGATGTTGCGAATCAGGTTGCCACGAAACGCGACCTTCGGCATGAGATTTGACATAGGGATCTGTCGTCTCACATCCTCATCGCACAACGGAGGACGTTCACCATGTCCGAAACACACCTGAATCCCATCGAACCATCGCGATGGCCAACCGATGAGGGCCACACCCCTGGGCCAGCACCAACCGAACAACCGACACCTCAGTCGTTTCCGGAACGTTTCCTGAGCAGTTTTTTTCAGGAGAAGAACATCAAGTGGATGCTGGTCGTCGGAGCAGCCATTGTCTTTTGTTCGTCGTTGATGCTGGTCACGAAGAACTGGCCCAGCTGGTCGTCGGAACTCAAGTATCTGACAATTCTGGGTTATACGGTCGCAACATTCCTTGCCGCCGAGGTGTGTCGCCGGCGACTTCACCTGACGGCGACGTACAAAGTTCTCCACCTGCTGACGCTGTTGCTGCTGCCGATCTGTTTCTATTCGCTGACGTGGTTGTCACCAGGGAGGGCGGCAATGGCGATTCTGGTCGTGTCCGCTACGGTTTTCCTGTGGCAGGCCAGCAGTCGAATTCTGGATCACCTGCTGCGAGGTCGTCAGACCACGTTTTTGATCAGCTTTCAACTGCTGTGCATGGCTGGAGCGTTGCCACAACTTTCCGGTCCGGTGACCGCGTTCTCCTTCATGATGATTTGCTGGCTGGTGTTCACGGCTGGCGTCGTGAAAGTCAATCGGCACACGTTCTGGCTGGCAGAAGAACATCAACTGCCGCGAGTCTTCGGCTTTCTACCGATCGCCATGTTGGGACTGCAGTTCGTGATACTGGTCGGCATCAAAGCGATCACATCAATTCCCGTGCAGTGGACTGGTCTGGGCTGCGTGATGGTGGCTGTGACCGTGCTGATGACGGCCCGCACGGTTGCCGACGTTTTTCGTCAGAGAACGGGTGACCTGGTCCGCCCGCTGCCGTGGCATGTCGTCGTGCCGATGTTCTGCGGACTGGTACTGACCGCTCTTGGCCTGATGATCTCATTCAGCGGGTTTTCCTATACCGGCGCAACGACGTATGCCGTGATCCCAACGGCGGCTATTGCAGCGGGCCTGATGTGGACGGCGGCTCGTGACACGAAACATGCCGGCTTTGTCTGGGGCAGTCTGTTGTGTGCCATGATCGCCTATCAGTGTTCACCGACACTTTTCGCGAACATCGTGCAGCAGTTAAAGGCGGGCGCTGCCGATGCCATCAATGAAGAACGGCTTCCACTGGCATTCTACGGACTCACGTACCTGCCGTTACTGGCTGCGGTTGCGGCTGGCAGCCGTTGGTTTGAGCGACGCAGTGAGTTTGCATTCAGCCGTCCGATGAAGCATTTCGTGACGGTCATTACCGGTCTTCTGTTTTGTGCGGCGTTCACTCACCCCAAAGCATTGTTCCTGGTTTCACTCGTCAACGTCCTGTCGTTCATCGGTTATGCCATTCTGTTTGGTGACCGTCGCTACGTGGTTCCGGCGCTTGGTGCTCTGGTGCTGGCCACCGTCAGCGCGATTCCGGCCTTGAATGGCATGGGGATAACGAGTGTTTCGTCCGACTACACCGTCGTGCTGTTGTCCGGCCTGGCGGTCGCGTTGACGTTGACGAAGGTGTGTGACAATCTGTTGAACAGGATTCCTTTCACCGTTAGCAGTGTCGTGTGGAATCGCCGTCCGATTAAAGGCGAAGTGACACAGAAATCCGCTCTGTTCCAACGACGCGATGGCAGCGAACGCGGACTGAGTCAGCTGACCGGCTGTCTGCTGGCAGCGGCCATGTCGGTTCACTGGCTGGGTTATGCGGTGTCTCACTTCCGGACACCTATGGGCGAATCGCAACTGCTGCAGTACGTGTTGTTGATGTCAGCCTTTGTGCTGTACACGCTCCGAAACCCTCACTATCTGAGCGGGCTGAGCATCTGGCTGCTGCTGGGCTTTGTGGCGGTTCGTTCCGTCGTTGGACTAAACGTTGCTCAGGAAATTCTGATCACCGGCGTTTCATTTGTGACAGTGGGAATGTCCATCGTCGGATATCTGTTGTTGAAATACGGAGGTCTGATGGAAGGATTGGGCTCGTTGGATGACGTGCGACAGCGACTGGGCGTCAGTGCGACACATCTGCAAAGTGTTTCGGCAGAAGCAGGAGGTTCCAGTGGCTGGATACGGCAGGCACAGGCCTTCGTTGCGCCGCTGTGTGATGTTTGCCTTGTGGTTCTGTCGTGTCTGGCCACTTTGATTCATCTGCCATACCTGGTGCGGATTCACATCGGTGCCGCATCAGCCTTTGCCCCGGTCAGCTTTTCTCCCGTCATGCTGGCGACAACCGCCACCGTACTGTGGCTGGCCGCAGCCACGGTGACTCTGAAAAGTCGTGCCGCAGGCTTTGCGGCGACAATCGCCTTGCCTTTATGGGTGACGGCCGTCGGCATTCTGATGGGACTGCCGATCACGGCAGCGTGGATGCCGGTCGTGTGGACTGCCGTGTTGATGACAATTTATCTTGCCGTCCATGCGTACCGGTCGGGCCAGCGAGTGCCATCTCACAACGCTGATTCTTCAACCGATCTCATTCAGACGACTGCAGGCAGTCTGACGGAATCACCCGTCGCCCCCGTGTTTGGGTTGATCTGCAACGTCAGCGAAGGATGGCTGCAGGCCATTCTGATTTTCGGATGTTTGACGTTTGCTCTGCCACTGCGTCTGGCGGCGTTGCTGATTCTGGCGACGTTCGTCTTTGTCGATCGGCACAGGTTGGATCAGTCCCGAATCAGCTATCTGGCGCTGGTAACGAACATTCAGGTGCTGCTGGCCGCCGCTGCTCTCGGAGGGTGCAGCGGGATCGTCCTGAGCATCCTGACATCAGCGGCAACAGGAATCGCGATTCCGCTGGTGTTTCTGGTAACGGCTCTCAGTGTTGTGTTGTTCGATGGCGTTCGAAAATGGATTGAGCCCACTGTGGCGAAAACATGGACGGCCCTGCTGCGGGCGGGCCTGATCGTCATGATGGCAATTGCCCTGTTCAATGGAACCTACGCATTGACAGGACTGAGTCTCATGGTTGCTGGTTTCGTTGTGACAGTGTTCGCCGAATTTACTCAGGCCGTTCGGAAACGCGAGGAGTTCCACGTATGGAGCAGCGTTGCCGTCGGCGGTACGGCGACGATATTCCTATGCAGTCAGGGCGTTATTCAACTGGGAACCGGCATCAGCCAGTATGTCTTGCTGGCGGTCGCAGTGGCCGCGCTGGTCGTCGCGAAGCTGGCAGACAAGTACGAGCATCTGGCAATTGCAAAGCGACCAATGTTCGCACTTGGTCAGACACTGCCGACTCTTGTGGCACTGATGGCGTTCTTTGGCGAAATCAACGGAACGTCCGGTGCCGCAACGGCAACGAACGCTCTGTCGCTGATGATGGCCTCAGGAATCTATTTCCAGCAGGCCATGATGACTCACAAACGACGGTTCGCCATTCTGGCTGCGGTCATCATGAACGTCGGCCTGATGCTGTTGTGGCGATCACTGGAATTGATGGCTCTGGAGTTCTATCTGGTCCCCGTCGGCCTGTCCGTGCTTTGCATTGTGGAGATGCTGAAGAAGGAATTGCCGAAGAGTTCGCACGACCCTCTGCGATACATCGGAGCGTTGATCATTCTGGTATCGCCGATATTTGAAGTTCTGGACGGCAGTTGGACTCACATGCTGTCGCTGATGGTGCTGAGCGTCGTTGTGATTCTGTTGTCCATCGGTTTGCGTCTGCGAGCACTCGTGTACGCGGGCTCGGCGTTTCTACTGGCTGACCTTGTCGCCATGGTTGTGCGAACGACGGTCAGTCACCCCAGCCTGCTGTGGGTCTGCGGAATCGTTCTGGGTGGCGGTGTCATCGCTCTGGCGGCCTTCTGCGAGAACCACCGCGAGAAGCTTTTGGCCCGAATTCGACTCGTTTCTGCCGAACTGGCAACATGGGGCTGATCGATGAAAACTGAACACTCATGGCCCGCTGTGCGTGGGTCTCCCGACCCCGCATACAAGCGACCGAAGGTTTCACCGCCGCACGGCACGCGACGGGAGACCTGCGGTCACGGACCGGGCGAGGTCAGAGACCTGCGCCCAGCGCATGCACCTGTAAGTTAATTTTTTTTTCCTGAAGGGAAACGTATCATGAAATGGCTCACACAATTCAGTCTCGTAATGCGATCCAGCCTGACCTCACTGAAAGACAAGATCGAAGATCCGGAACGCATGCTGTACCAGCTGATCATCGACATGGAAGAAGAACTTGATCGTGTTCGGTGCAGCGTGGCCGAAGCTGTTGCCGACGAGATTCAGATGCGGAAACGAAGTCAGCGAGAGCGAGCGGAAGCAGAGAAATGGATGGAACGCGCGGCAGCGGCGATGAAACGGGGCGACGAAGTCACGGCAAAGTCGGCCCTCGAACAAAAGATGTCTGCTCAACAGCGGACGGACCAGTACTCGACGGAACACCAGAAGCAGAAGGCAGAAGTCGAAAAGTTGCAGGCATCCGTCCGGGATCTGGAGGACAAGATCCGCCAGGCCAAACAGAAGAAGACTTTACTGACGGCCCGAATGGCACGTGCCACATCCACGCAGAAGATCAATTCGGCGATGGAACGTTCTCACAGCCAATCAGCATTTGCTCAATTCAATCGGCTGGAAGCAAAGGTCGATCGCGAGGAAGCCATGACAGAAGCATGGGACCGCATGGATGGAAAAGATCCCGACGCCGATGAACTGGCGCGACAGTTCGAAGTCCAGGAACGAGCCGAGCGGGTCACGGCTGAGCTGGAACAATTGAAAGCGGAATCGGCCACCGACTAGTGCAGCTGCAGACGGATCGTTTAACCACGTGGGCAACGTCCCGTGTGTCGCACTCTCGAAAAGCACGGCCCGTTGGGCACGTGGTTAAACGATGATGGGCTTCCCCCCTTTTGCGAATGGCACATTCGTAGCACACATCGTTCTGACGCAATTTTCTGCGTCTGACGTCGCGCCCTGAACGGAGATGCTTCAAATGAAGCCCACACGATCGCTTCTGCATTCCGTTCTGCAGTTACTACGCAGCTGGTACGCGGTCGACCGAGTGCGTGTGTCGTCTTCGTCAGGACGTCTGCTGAGTCTGCGGGTCGACGAACGGATTCTCATCCGAGGCAACATATTCACGGTTGTGAATCGACAGACGATCGCTTCCCGTGAGGGAATTCGGCTGGTCTATCAACTGACGTCAGACGACGGCGGCGCAAGATTGAGTGTGGAACCGGACTCATCGGGTACCACCCACGTCTCGGAACTCACAACCAACAACAGCACGACCACCATCTACGAAGACGATATCGTTGAGTTGGGCGGATCCGTTGAAACCGCCGGCAATCCGCACTGCCACGATTGATCTTTAACCTCAGGGCAGTAGCTTGAACAGTCGACGTGTCTGCCGAAGTCACGTTCCGTCGACTGTCTGCGCCGGCCATTCGACGCCCCGACACAGATCATATCCCCGCCATTCGTCTTTCTTTCTACCGGAACCCCACCCATGTTTCTTTCTAAACTGCCGCCCCTCGTGCTGCTTGCCATCATGTCAACCTCAGCGATTGCAGAGGACATTAATTTGCGGTCGACCGGCGAAACTCAATGGTATCGCGGCAATATGCACACACATTCGTTGTGGAGCGATGGTGATGACTATCCGGAAATGATTGCGGCGTGGTACAAGGAACAGGGCTACAGTTTTAACGTCTTCACCGACCACAATGTACTGCTGCACGGTGAACGCTGGATTGATGTTGAGAAAAACAAAGGCGGGAAAATCGCCTTTGACAAGCTAACGGCAAAGTTTGACGGCGATTGGGTTCAGACACGCACCAAAGACGAACGGTTACAGGTGCGATTAAAGAACTTTGATCAGATCTTCGATCGGTTGGCTGTGCCACAGAAATTCCTGCTGATTCAGGGCGAGGAAATTACTGACGGATACAGGAACCTGCCGGTCCACATGTGTGTGACCAACACGACGGAGCTTCTGCCACCACTGCACGGTGAAAGCATCGTCGAGGTCATGCAGCAGAATATTAATGCCGCTGTCTCGCGGCGCGAGCGCACTGGCGAGAAGTCTCTGGTGCACCTGAATCACCCGAATTTCCATTACGCCATCACGGCCGAACAGTTAATGCAGGTGATCGGTGAGAACTTTTTTGAAGTGTACAACGGGCATCCCACGGTCAACGATTCTGGTGACGACACTCACCCATCCACGTCGCGCATGTGGGACATCATCAACACCTGGCGGCTGGCGAAGCTCGATCTGCCAGTGATGTACGGACTGGCGACGGACGACGGTCACGCCTACCACAAAACGAAACCGGGGGACGGTGCTCAGCCAGGTCGGGGTTGGGTCATGGTTCTGGCGAAGACTCTGACACCGGACGCGCTGGTCACAGCGCTGGAAGCACGACAATTCTACTCATCCAGCGGCGTCACGCTGAACAGCATTGCCGTGACCAATGAAAGCATGACGGTGACAGTCGCCGCGGACGTCGATACCAGCTACCGCATCGATTTCATCGGCACAAGAAAAGATTTCGATGACACAACATCACCTGCCGTCGACGACGAAAAAAAATCGTCCGGGCTTACTCGCCGCTACAGCAAGGACGTGGGGATCGTGCTGAAATCCAGCACCGAGGATTCCGCCACGTATGAATTTACGGGCGACGAACTGTATGTTCGGGCTGTTGTGACGTCCTCACGTCAGCATCCGAATCCGTCGGAACCAGGTGATTTTCAGCAGGCGTGGGTCCAGCCGGTCGTTCCAATTGAACGCTAGTGATGCGGTTTTCGTAAGCTGGCGCAGACAACTTCGAATGGAATGGTTTATGATTCGGCGGCCTTTGGCGTTCTTTTAGCTGCATCGGAAGTTGGCGCACGTGCATACGGCTTCCATTTGAGAAGTTTCGCGTCCGCATGGACACGCTTAATCCGGTTTGAGAATCGTTTCAGGAGAGTACGGATGACACAGTCAACATTTGCCGACATTGAGGACATCGGCACGGCCGCCGGTGTGGTCTGGGGATTTTTGAATGACAACGGGTCCACATCGCTGACGGCACTGACCAAGGGGACAGACCTGCCCAAAGAACTCGCCTTGCAGGCGATTGGCTGGCTGGCTCGCGAAGACAAGATCGTCTTCGAAAAAACACTCCGCGGACGACTGATCGTCCTAAAAGGCACCCAGCAGGTGTGTGAAGCGGCGTAGTGCTTTGTCACAGCTAAATCTTTGGGTCGCAGATTCGTGGCGTAAGCTTCCAGCTTGCGATTCATCAGGAGAAACACACGGCAAGCAGGATGCTTACCCCACTTGTTGACAGTGACGAAGCACCAGCGCGTTTGACGGACTTGGAATTCCATCTGGTGCGCTGTAGCCGGCAGCGTCGGTCGTGGAACGGAATACATGTCCGTCGGCGAAGATCTCGCTGCAGCGTCGCTGTCTAAGGGCATATTTCGAACGGGGTGCATGCGCCCAGTCTCGGAAGTTGTTGTTTTGCCCGTCAGAAGTCATTCACCGGACGCACATCCGAGCGGATTCCGCTCTCATGAAGACCATTGTGTTGTCATGTGTTTGACGTAGGATACTCGAAGGTGACAGTTGAAAGGCTGATCTTGCTGAGTTTCCTTGACCAACACGCGCGGCATCCAACTCGTCGGGAGTGGCTTCGACTGGGTGGACTTACCGGTCTGGGCTGGACTCTGCCGGGAATAGTTCCGTCGCAGGCCAGTGCCGCAACAACGACGGCCGCCAGCGTGCGGGGATTCGGAAAAGCGAAGTCCGTCATTGTCGTGTTCGCCAGCGGCGGTCAAAGCCAAATTGACACGTGGGACCCGAAACCGAATGCCCCCCGAGAGATTCGTGGAGCGTTCGATTCCATTCGAACGTCCGTTCCAGGCACCCGGTTTTGTGAACACATGCCGCAGATTGCGAGGATTGCGGATCGGCTTTGCGTCGTCCGCAGCATGTCACACGAAGATCTTGATCACGGCACGGCGTTCTACCTTTCCATGACCGGCCGCTACCATCGCCGCCGATCGGGGAATCCCCTGCCTTCTCCGGATGACCATCCGTGCCACGGGGCAGTGTTACAGCGAGTCCGCCCGTCGACCGAGTTTGCTCAGACGGCCGTACATCTGAACGGTCCCGCTGAGGTTCCGATCATTATTGGCCCGGGGCAGTTTGGAGGCTTTCTGGGCAAAGGATACGATCCACTGACACTGGGCGATGTAAGCGAGAAAAACGTCGCCATGCCGGCACTGCTGCCCCTCACTGACGTACCAGCCGTCCGTCTTCAGTCTCGGCAGTCATTGCTGGCCTCGGTCGAACGTTCGATGACGCGATTGGCCCGTGACAAGGCTGCACTGGATAAAAACGTGTTGTATCAGCAGGCCTTCAAAATGCTGTCGAAGGAGAAGACTCGTGCCGCTTTCAATCTCGATGCGGAACCAGATGCCCTGCGAGACCGCTACGGGCGCAACCGTTCCGGACAGGCGTGTCTGCTGGCGCGGCGGCTTGTGGAAGCTGGAATTCCGCTGGTCACGGTCATCTGGAATCACAACAACCGTGGTCAGGACAATAACCCAAACAACACAGACACCTACGGCTGGGATAATCACAACGACATTTTCACAGGGCTGAAGGACCATCTGCTGCCCCGTTTCGACCAGAGCTTTTCAGCATTGATTGAAGATCTTGATGAGCAAGGATTGCTGGACGAAACGTTAGTCGTCTGCATGGGAGAATTTGGGCGTGCCCCGTTGGTCAAGCTGGAACCAAATTTCGCGGGGGCGTCACCCGGACGCAAGCACTGGCCCTCTGTCTATTCGATTGTGTTTGCCGGAGCTGGTGTGGCGCCAGGAACCGTCGTCGGAGAATCGGACGAAATCGGCGGCTATCCGGCATCAGAACAGTTTGGCCCATGGGACACGACCGCGACCATGTTTTCGGCATTAGGAATCGATCCTCACCACGAATACCAGGACCCTCTCAACCGCCCGTTTCGAATCAGCGAGGGCAAAGTGATGCAGGTGATTTATTGATGCTGAGGAGGCGGCGAGCGTCCTGGTCGAGTGTGCACAATTGAAAGCCGTGACCGCTGAGGCCGAATAAACTCGGCCGATTCGTTCCCAACCTTGACGTAGCCGCCTGTGACAGAGGATACTGAACACATGCTCAACATTTTTGGTAACTACAGCACGACCTGTGAACGACGATCACGCCGCCGAGCGTTGCAGATCGGCGGCGCGGGTTTGTTCGGTCTGAGTGTTCCGAAGCTGTTTGCCGCACAGGAAGCTCAGCCGTTTGCAAATGGTCGCGCGAAGTCCGTGATCTTTCTGTTCCTGTTTGGCGGCCCCAGTCAGCTGGAAACGTTTGACCTGAAGCCCGAGGCTCCGGACGCGATCCGGGGGCCGTTCAAACCCATTGCCTCAAGAACCCCCGGCCTGCTCATCGGCGAACACCTGCCACTCACGGCCAACGTGACGGACCGATGCGCAGTGATTCGCACGATGAGTCACGACTTTAACGATCACAGTGGCGGAGGACATTACATTCAGACGGGGCACCGCTGGCACGTGCCGATTGGCAACGGATTCAACGTCACACCGAAGGACTGGCCGGCCATTGGTTCGGTTGTCGAGCATCTGCATCAGCGAACACCATCGGCAACAGCGATGCCTGCCTACGCAGTCGTGCCCAATTCACTGGGACGATTACAGGAGTACAAGGTTCAGCTGCGCCGACCGGGTGAAACGGCTGGCTGGCTGGGTCGAGCCTGCGACCCACTAACGACACGAATTGAAAAGCGGGACGCCAGCGACAATCCGTACTGGCGCGAATGCGATGATGAAGAGCTGACATTTCAGATCGATGGTCTGGTGGCTCACGATTCACTGAACCTGGACCGTATGTCAAAACGTAAGTCGTTGTTGACGCAATTTGACGATGCCAGGCGCAGACTTGCCGACAAAACTGTGGATACCTACAGCCGACATCAGCAACGCGCTCTTTCGCTGGTGACGTCGGAAGAAACTCGAAAGGCGCTCGACATCACCGCCGAAACACCCGCGTTGCGGGATCAATACGGACGGCATCTGTTCGGTCAATCCACCTTGATGGCGCGACGACTTGTGGAAGCCGGGTCTCGATTCGTGACAGTACACTACGACTGCGTGGACGGTTACAGCTGGGATTCGCATCGCAACAGCGACGACGTCAAAAAGCACCTGCTGCCAACGATGGACCAGGCATTGTCAGCGCTGCTGCTGGATCTGGAACAGCGAGGACTTCTGGACGAAACGCTGGTTGTGTGCCTGGGAGAAATGGGCCGCACGCCGAAGGCCAACGCTCAATGGGGGCGCAATCATTGGAGTACTCTGTTTCCCGCTGTGCTGGCGGGCGCGGGTATTCGCGGAGGCACAATCCACGGTGAAACGGACGCCGACGCAGCCTACGCGACAACACCGCCCGTCAGTCCGGAAGATCTGGCCGCCACCATTTACCACGCACTGGGCATCGACCACGAACTGCGTGCGATGGACGCACAAGGCCGGCCCACGGCAATTGTTGATGGGGGCCAACCGCTGCTTGAGCTGTTTGGGTAGAGGCTGTGCGGAAATCTGATGTTGTGGTGCAGACGTGACTTCAGACCGAGTAGTGCAGAAGCATGAAAACCACTGGGGCGAGCCCGAATGGCGGAGGAGGTGCCTGGAGCATTTTACTTTTTGTCGTAGCGGAAGCCGCCAAGGCTTTCGACCTGTCACTGCCGAAATTCCTGGCGAATTCCGCTACAGAACGACCGCGTGATTTTGAATACTGCTGTAACAGGCGTTGCCTATTTTCGCTTCCTTTTTCTTTGCGCCGAAGCTCCAGAACTCTGACGGTGTGTGAGCTGCGGCGAAGTATTCACGCGCTCTCTGCACCACATTGCCATGATTCGCGGCAATGTTATTTTTTTCGCCCAGGTCTTTGCTCAGATCGTACAGCTCGATGCCGTCCTGCTGGTTGACGCCTTTCAGATTCAACTGCACGGCTTTCCACTGACCGAAACGAACCGCTCGCTTGCCGCCGCGTTCATAGAATTCCCAGTACAGAAACTCGTGCGGCTGCTGCTTTGTAGTACCGGTCACTTCGGCCACCATGCTGATACCATCCAGTCCCGCCGGCGTTTCGGTTCCGGCAAGTTCGCAGAACGTTGGCAGCATGTCCCAGTGAGCAGAAATGTGATCCGACACTGATCCCGCCCGCACCTTGCCCGGCCAGCGAACGATCAACGGAGCCCGAATTCCCCCTTCATACAG
>JAPYTO010000060.1:0-1691 GCA_029941865.1 Fuerstiella sp.
CGGTCATTTTCATGCGGTCACGAATGAAGAAAGCTTGTGAATATGTGCGCCACTTTCCAAGGTTCTTGAGACTTCTGCGAAGTTCGCACAGGACCCGACTTCCACCGTTCAATTGTGGTCCGGTCGTGCAAACGGACGAATCCGGAACTCCGGGGAGCAATTGCAGAAGCCTTCGTCCTGCAGCATGTCGCACCAGTCATCGTGAGCGATGTCGACGTGCTGCAACTGCCCCTTCGGGATCTTCTTCTTGCGAGCGAACTGCGCCAGCTTCCGGGTGTAGTTGTGTTGTGTCGAAGGTGGACGTTTACGTGTCATTCTGAATTCCTCAATTTGGACCGTTCACAGGCCAGGGGTACGGTCGGTTCGGACAGTTTGGTACTGACAGCTGCAGACGGTTCGGACGGACAGTACTACGTACTGTCGCGTCCGCACCAAGTATCCGGTGGGGACAATCAGTCCGGACAGCTGTCGTCACTACCGGATAGACGCCAACCCCTGCATTTTCGGTTACCTGACCGAAACTCTGGCAAGTACACCACCACGTCAGACGCTTCGAGCGACCGGACTGCGTCTACGAACACTGTCCTTACCGCTTTCGTACTGCAGGCATCCGCAATTCTCGACTCTGACAGCCCGTTCGGATAACGCCCCAAAACGCTGTGAATCCGTGAAACCATGTCCTGAACTTTCCCGCTCTCTTTTGCCGCCTTCTGCTCTTCGAAATGTTCACTGAGGCTGGATATGTCGCACCGCCAGCGGTGCTCGTCGAACTTCATCCGGAATTGGCCGAACTGTTCGTCGCGACCGCCGTACCCAACGGCCAGGTCATGGATTCCGTCGCCCTTGTATGGCGTCAGTCGGTCCATCAACCAATAGTTCCCGGCAAACTCAGCCAATCCGGCGCCCGAGAGGTCGTCCAGATCTGGTGGCTCACCGGCTCGCTTAATGGCCGTCTTCTTAACGTGATGGCTGATGATTGAGCTCGCCGGCAGGCAGATGTTCATGAACTGCCCGAGTGCATCACCCATCTCGAAGACGTTGCCCGAATTCACGTCCCCGGTCATACCCCGGTACAATGGGTCGAGCATCACGACGTCGACTTCGAAATCGTCAATAGCTCGTTTGACCAAATCGCAATCTTCAATTTGCGGCAGTTTCGGGAATTGCACTGATTCAATCCGAAGCCAATCCGCAATGTCGTCCGGTCCCAGCGAACGACAGCGGCACGGATACCGAAACCTCCGTGACACTGCTCGTTTACTCGTCTCACCTGTAATGAATAGAACGCGTCGCCTCCGAGGAACGGCGTACTTGCCGAGCCATGGTGTGCCACTAGCCAGTGCGACAGCCAGATCCATCAGTAGCGTCGTTTTGAGACTCTTTTTGCGAGCACCAAATACTGAAGGTTGGTCGGCCGCAAACACATCTTCCACAAGCCATTCGACTGGTTGCTCTGCCAGGCTCCAAATTGAGCCCAGCGTGACACCTGCGAATTTGTGAGGGCTTGTGATCTTCTCCAGCAACTTACCCTGCCGGTGTTCACGTTCGACCTTCTGGTACGAATCCCGAAGTTTCTTAAGCAGACTGTCCGGGCCTGATTCGCTACGCTCGTCAAATGGAGGAACGCACCGCTCGTTGTATTCTCCGAGCAGGATTAGCGCTTCATGCTCATCAAGGTTGAACCCCCAGGC
>JAPYTO010000060.1:1791-30984 GCA_029941865.1 Fuerstiella sp.
TGTATTCTCCGAGCAGGATTAGCGCTTCATGCTCATCAAGGTTGAACCCCCAGGCTAAGGCGGCGCAGACCTTCATCAACTGTATAGACCCGCCGGCACCCTCAACTGCTGGATCCATTTTCGAGGCGTAGGCAGCAGCACTTTGCAGGACGACGTCCTCGTCAAGGTCAGGTCGCTTGAAGGACCAGTGTCGCCAGTCCTCATGAACTGTTGCGCCGACGTCTGGGAAGAACGGGTCAATGATGGCCTTCACTTCATTAGTCGCTTCGCGTACTTCCGTGAAGTCGCCAATGACATCACCCGTCAGAACGAACTGGCGATTGTGCGCGTAGAATTCGAAGCCAGCTTCCTTGTGAGCCTTACTGGCCGGTGTGATGGGACGCAGCTGGGTGCCGGGTGCCACCTTGGCAATGCCGTGAATGCCCTTGCCGCTCCTGGAGAATTCGCTGTAGCTGCCAATCCGGTTGAGCGTTTCTCTTACCTCGTCCGGAATGGCTCCGTCAGGCCCAATGACGTTGTCCCAGTCAAAGCCAACGTATCCGTCGCCAAGCACAAAACCGACGCCGTAGCCGCCACCAGTGGCATATTCGTGAGTCATCCAGTTGGCAGAGTTGTTCCAATTTTGGGCGGATGGTTTCTTCGTACCCTTTTTAAGACGAAGCCATCGCTTCTCATCTTTTAGCTGGTCGGGAATCTGCAGTGCCGACGATTCGTGTACCGATAACATTTCTATCTCCTGTTGCCGTCGGCTCCGTCGTGAAAACAAAGCCGGCACAAATTGAACGCTCGGACCTCGTCAGTCCGGGCGTTTTTCATGCACTGCGGACTATCAGTCCTGCATTTCGGAAGTCAGGAAGAGACGACGCACAACGGCCCATTCGACGCGTCGCGAACGACCAAATCGCCGAGAGGGAATGTCGCCCTTGGCCATCTGCTGATAGACCTTGGAGCGGCTCAAGCCAGATACGGCAATGACCTCGTCGATGCATGCGAGGCCGCTGATCGGCCAACCGTCTTCAGCAATGGGGCGGCCCTTGTCGTCTCGGACGAATTGAGGGTTGGCAGGTACTTCGGCGGCGGTCAGCATGCGGATACTCCCATTTGGATAAGTGTAGTTATGACGTTTTCTGCGTCTCACTTACTCAAATCGACCACATCTGCAGGTCAGCATTATTTTTCCGTCGGGATTTCTGAAATTTCCTGGAAGTCGACGGAATGGGCTTCAAGTGCTGGGTGTGAGGTGACGAGACGATCGTCCGCTGATTTTCGGCACGAGTGGACGACTCGTGCGTTGCGGGAATGGAGATACACGGTGGGAACCGTACATCAAAGTCGCATGCTGTAAGATTGAAACTGAATGGCGCAATGAATTGTTGCAGCCGCCTCGGGAGCAACGTCAGTCGTTACGAGTTGTGTACTCACAAAATGTACTCACGACGATGCACGCGACTGGACGTGATGGACATAACAGCAATGTTTTGCTGACACGGCGGATACTAAAACACTGGAGAAGCGCAAAAGCGTACAACTTGAAAACCGGCGTAGGGTCAAACCTACCGGGAGTTCGAATCTCCCCCTCTCCGCTTAACAGCAAAGGGCTTACGTCAAACAGACGTAAGCCTTTTTTTGTGCGCTCATTAAAGACGTGACGGGCTGAGTATTCTGACCCCACGGGGTGTCGGCGTTTGTGCTTCTGCGTTCTGAGCAGATTCATACGGCGGCTCTGACCTTGCGGAGCATCACCGGAGCACTCGCCAATGCTATAGTCCAGTTCGTAGGGTCCGCTGTGCGGACCAACGTTTTTGCCGGTCTATCCGCTGAGTGACCACTGTTCTTGTCGGTCCGCACAGCGGACCCTACAACTCTGATCCGGGAACATTTAAAACGGAGTCACTGAGGTTGCGCGGGCGATTCTCTGTGTACCTCCGTGTCTCCGTGGTAAGTCTTTCTGCAGCCTGTCTTTGATTTCGCCGATGTCAGGCGTTGTCCGCCACGCTCTGACCGGCCAGCCAGCCGGTACTGAAGGCGGCCTGAAAGTTATAGCCGCCGATCGGTCCGTCAATATCCAGAACCTCGCCGGCAAAATACAGTCCGTCGATAATCCGGCTTTGCATTGTGCGCGAATCGATTTCTTTAAGACTGACACCGCCAGCGGTGACTTCGGCTTTTTGAAATCCCAGCGTCCCGCTGATGGGCACGATGGCTGCCTTGATCATTCTGGCAAGACCGCGAATTTCCTTACGTGATAATTCCGCTGCCCGTTTTGCGGCGGGCACACCGACCCTGTCCATTATGGCACTGGCCAGTCGATTGGGTAGCAGATCCTGGACAATCGCAGCCACGTTGCTCCGCCCGGCCCCCCGACAGTCGTCGGTCAGCTGTGATAGAAAATCCTCAAAGCCGGACGCCGGCAGAAAATCGCAGACAAGCTTCAGAGTTTTTCGATCTGTGCTCAACGTGACCGTGCGGCTGATATCCAGCGCGGCCGGTCCTGAGAAACCGAAATGGGTGAACAGCACCGATGAGCGTCTGCTGGCCAGAAATTGCTTCGGCGAGTATCCGTTGGCTTCTGCCTGAGGATCATCGTGGACGATCGACAACGTGGCATCGGGCAGCGTAATTCCCGTCAGCTCTTTCACCCATTGTTCGTCGGTCGTGATCGGCGTGAGCGCTGGCACGGGATTGACCACTTTGTGCCCGAACTGACGGGCCCACGCATAGCCGTCGCCCGTTGTGCCGCATCCGGGATAGGATTGTCCGCCGGACGTGATCAGCAGCTTCGAGGAGGCATAGTCCTGCAGCGAAGTTTTCACGACGAAGCCCGTTGCTACCTTTTCGATTTCGGTCACGGCAGCGCCAATGGCCAACATCGCACCGGACTTCTCAGAGCGCTGCAGCAACGCATCGCGGACATCGATGGCGCGATTGCTGACGGGAAATATCTTGCCCGTATCTTCGACCTTGGTGGCGACACCTTCATTCTCGATCAGTTCGATCACCTTTTCCGGCGGCAGTGCCGCCAGGGCGGACCGCAGAAAGCCGGCCTGTTTTTTGTCGAAGGCGGCGAACGCATCCGCGATACCCTGCTGATTGGTCGCGTGAGTGATATTGCATCGCGTGCCCCCGGACATCAGGATTTTCACGCCGACTTTCGTGCTCTTCTCCAGCAGCAGGGTGCGACAGCCCAGTTCCGCAGCACGCGCCGCAGCCATTAATCCGGCCGCGCCGGCACCCACGATGATCAGGTCCCACGTCACAGCGGCAATGTCTCTGAAAGGATCTCACGGATGGCACGACGATCTGCGGCAGACAGATGCAGGAAGTCTTCGCTGGTGTCGTCACCGCACAGGATCTCGTCCAGTCGCTGACGCACTCGAGTCAAAACACCGTGCGGCAGCGCCCGAAATGAGTCTGAATAGATCAGAAAGCTACACGGCCAGGTGAACAGTCGTCGGGTCAGATCGAATTGCCTTAAACCTCTGCCCTGGGAATCGAACGGGCCTCGCTTCTGAAAATCCCGAGTAAACCCACTGGTGCCGACAATCGGACTGGTCAGCAGCGGTTCATCACAGAACAGCAGTGCCTTCACAACTTTCTCGGCTGCGGACTCGTAGCGCCGTCTGGTGGAGTCCGACAGAAAGCCGACTTGCCGTTCCAGGGCCTTGTTCATCACCACCGCATCTCTCGCGGTCAGTCGTCCGGAATGATTGGCTGCGGTCAGCACATTGTGAACTTTTGCCTGGTGCTGCAGAACCATCAGCGCGACAATATCGCTGTGCGGGGAAAGATAGGGAGTTGTGTCCACCAGTGAGGAAAGGTCGGTGATGTTGGCTCCCGCATCCGTGTCCAGATCTTCAGACTGGTCAGGATCGTCCAGGACGACATTGCCCATGTGTCGTTGCTCACCGTGAGTCCCCGTGACGTACCAACCTCCCCACCGTTGGTGAAACGGAGTCGTGTGGTCGTTCAGATGAGTGCCCAGTCGATAGACGGGTTGCCCGGTGCTGCTCGGATAGACGCTGCGCACAAGATGTCCGGGAATGCGGCGAGTATGGGTGGAACCGTGGCACTGCAGACATCGCGACGTTTCACGTTTGAGTATCGGATTGTCTGTGCGCCGCTGGCTGAGTGTATAGAACGTACCGCCAAGACGAGCATCGGCGGCAGAAATTTCGACCACTTCGCCACGCTGCACCCAGCCCACGTAGATGTCGTCGTTGAAGTAAATGGCACGCGGAGTCTTGGGCGAAATTCTGCCGATCTGCAGACTCGTTTTGGAAAACACCAGCGTCTGCGATGAAACGGGAACTTCCAATTCGCTCAGCAGCGAACGCAGGTAACCGTGCTTCGCTTTCCAGCTTAAAGTGGCCTCGCCCGTCGCCAATCGTTGCCTTAACTGAAAGACTCGGTCCGTCGGATCTGTGTCGCTGTAGTTAATGGGTTCGCGTTCAAAGTTCAATTGCCCCATGGCAAGCGGCTGCACGACGGCAATCGACGTCAGAATCACCCAACTGTGAATTATTCTGTTCAGGTAGCTCATCGTTGGTCATTGAAAGGCATTGGTGGGAATGCGTTGCCGGTTAGAGTCGTGCCAAACGCGGCTTCAGCAGCGGACCTCCAGGGCGCTCAGTCCAGCCCTCGGCCACCCCATGCCTTCATGCAGGCAGTCGATTGGCTGACGCGTGGAAGACTATACACCTGACCAACGGAGACTCACAATGTCCGATTGTTCAGATGATAGGAAGTCTCATTTGGCAGTCGTGGAATCTCTCGAACAGGACGCCATCCGTGTTTCTGTCTCTTCACGCTTTTTGTGCCATCTTCGTCCAGGCCGCCCGGTCACTGACACGGGATCATCGCCACAAGAAACACAAAAACTTATGTTGCAGTCTGTGAGCCTGGCCGAAAACCGCTTCAGCATCGTCGATCTCTAATTTTCAACCGTAAACCACCAGCTCTGCTGGTGAGCACTCATGAGGCTCTGTCGTTCTTGACGCCAGGCACTCAGCGCAAGCAAGTGTATTTGCAAAATACACGAGACCCACTCGCTGGCGCTTCGAGCTTGTATTACGGCCTCCAACGGCAGGACGCCTGGTTCAGCGTGATCCATCGAACGCTCTTGACACAATTACAAATGTACTTAATACTCCGCTGCGACAAGTACATTTGTAATTCAGAATGGGGCAGGAGACGGAAGATGCCGCCGCGACCGGGATTGTCAAAAAGCGAGCTGGAAGTGGCTCGCGTGGTCTGGATGCTGAAGGACGCCAATGTGCGAGCTGTGTACGAGGCACTTTCGGAAACTCGGGACATCGACTTTACGACCGTGCAGACCTACCTTCGTCGGCTGGAAGAGAAAGGTTATCTGAACGTTCGCCTGGATGGTCGCAGCCGGTTCTATTCGCCAAAGGTGCGTCCCCGTACTGTCATTCGCGAAACGGTCGACGATCTCGTGGAACGATTGTTCGGTGGCGAAGCGATGCCGCTGATGAAGCACCTGGTCGAAGAACGCAGCTTTTCTGTGGAGGAAATCGAACAGTTGCGGCAGTTGATCAATCGTTTGGAAGGAGCTGACGATGAACAGTGATCAATTATTTCATTTGTTGTTTCATCAGGCGTGGCAAATCGTCGCTGTGACGATCATCGTTTGAGGGCTGGTTCAGGCGGTGGGGCGCCAACGTCCCCATCTTGCTCACGGACTCTGGCTGATCGTGATACTGAAGTGCGTCACGCCGCCGATTTGGGGAAACTCGCTGGGCGTGTTCAGCCAGGTTCAGACGGTGCTCGCAGCAAATGACGCCGTGGCATCGATCAGCCCAGTGGCACCGCTGGATGCGGGTTCGTCCGACGACGTTGCTCTATCGTCGGAGACAATCGATAGGTTGTCTCGGGGGAAACTCGTTGATGAATCCGAATATGACTTCGGTGCGTTCGCTACGCCGATTTCGGGAGGACCGACGGGCGTCGTGCCACGGCAACGCATCGGGGCAGCATTCTGGGGCGTGTTGGCCGCTGGCGCGGTGCTTGGTTTTTTGGTTGTGGGCGTGAAATTCGCCACGTGTGTTCGCAGGATCAATAAGAACCGCGTTCGCGACTTTGACGATGAACTCAATCAGCACGTGGCTCACCTGTGCAGGCAGCTTCGCATCAGACACGTCCCGGAGATCATTGTCTCTGACGTGCTGTTCGGCCCGGCAGTACTGGGAATCTTCCGCCACACAATTGTGCTGCCGAAATGTTTGTTGCAGACGGAGCCCGCGGAGCGCACGGTCACTCCGGAGTCGCTGAATCCTATTCTGGTGCACGAACTGCTGCACATTCGTCGGGGCGATCTATTCACCGGAACGTTGCAGGCAGTCGTGCAATGCCTGTGGTGGTTTCACCCGGCCGTCTGGTTTGCGAATCGAATGCTGTCCCGCGACGCCGAACGCTGCTGCGACGAACAGGTCATCGCAGAACTCGGCTGCGGACCTGCTGAGTATGCTCGAAGTCTGTTGTCGGTCATCGAGTCGAAACAACCGCTGCAGGCGGTCCCCGTCTTTCCCGGCATGAAGCCCGTGGAAATCACATCTCAACGAATGGAGAGAATCATGTCGCTGAAGCATGGATGTCAAAAGCGAATGCCCTTGTGGAACTGGGCCATTGTCCTGGGATTCGGACTGCTGGTGCTACCGGGAGCCGCGTCTCAGAACTCAGATCCTACGACCGCACCAACACCGACCCAACGCGCAGTTCAACTGACAGAAACTCCAGCGGCTGTGGTGGAGTCTGCCGACGCACGACAACGTCCGGGCCGAACCGGGCGTCTGTCGCGTGGGAGCAGTGACGACAGCGACGCCGGCGTGGTTGGAACGATAATCACTCCCGAAGACGCAGCAGACGGGCCGCATTTCAAAGTGGACTTGCCGATGACCCTCAGCCGCAACGAACTGGTCGATTACCTGAATCGTCAGACTCAGGGGCTGGAAAGCTGGCGCTGCATGTCAACTCGCATGGAGGTCCGACTCCCAAACGCACCGTCCATTCGAATGAAGGGAAACATTGCCTGCCAGGCACCTCGGCACTTCCGACTAACAGTCGATAATGTCATTGCACGAGTTGACCTGGGTTCCAACGATAACATCTCCTGGTTTTATTCCCGACCCGGCGAAGCTGCGTTCATGACGTGGAAACATGAAGATTCGGCCCCGACTCAGCAGGTCCCCAGCGGTGTTCCCTGCATTGATCCCAACTGGTTGATGCTGGTGCTGGGAGTTAAGCCACTGGATGCCAACAACTACGAAGTCAGCAAGGGTCTTTCTGGCGGAAGAGAGCTGTGGCTGAGTGCCATCGAAGACAGCCCGTCCGGACGACCGCTTCGCCGAGTCATCAAAGTGGACACAATTCGCGGCGTCACCCATGAACACGCCGTTTACGACAGCGAAGCAAATCTATTGGTTCGCGCACGGCTGAGTCGACATCAGTCCTGCAACGGTTACCTGATACCCAGTCTGGTCAGGCTGCAGTTTCCTCAAATGGAATCAGAGATAACACTGACGTTTGAGGACATCGAAACAAATCCACACCTGCCGGAAGAACTATGGCGGCTGCCCGAAAACAGCATGCGCAAGGATCAACCGCCGAAGTCAAGACTGACAATGCATACGAGAGTTTACAGCGTGGCGGACCTTGTGGTCCCGATTCAGAAAGTCGTCAGCAAGCCCGAAGGCCATGGCTCAGGTGTTGTACAGGCAGATGGCAACGCGGCAACCAAATCGACGAATGCAACGCCGCTGCCAGCGCCCCTGCGAATTCAGCCGATCGTGCACAATGGCGGCCCTGCATTGTCTATCGACGACGTAGAAGTTGACTTTGCGCCACTGGTCGAGCTGATTCGGACATCCGTTGCGACAGACACGTGGGCGCGGGAGAACGGTCCTGGGAGAATTAAACCTCACCGTAAGACGCTGAGCATGGTTGTTCGCCAAACACGGGAAGCCCATGACGAAATCGTAGATCTGCTGAATGCTTTACGCGAAGAACACAACCTGCTTGTTGTGGCAGAGGCTCGGATCGTGCAATTGCCGGAAAATAAGGGCAGCGATTGGCTCGACCAGGCCATTAAGCTGAACCCGTCAGCCGAAGGATTGCGGTGGGCTCTGTCGACGGAAATACGTTGCGAAAAACTGCTCCTCTATGTCCGGGAAGGCGGTGGACAAATGATATCCAGTCCACGAATAACGACTCTGCCTGGACACACGGCTGAAATCTCTGTTTCCAGCGGCGACAAAGATGGACGGCCTTCCGGTGTGGCGTTGTCGTTGATAGCTCGGCCGCTCAGCGATGGCAATCTGCTGCGACTGGATTACCGGATTGGTGTGAACGAGTCGCTGGAAAATGGCAAAGGCGGCACGGGCCTGCTGAAATCCGGTCAGACATTGGTGTTTGAATACGTTGCCGGCAGTGAACTTCCGATGCTCGACAAAGCGCCTTACGTGTCCAGACTCTTCCGGAACCTACCGGACCACAGCGGGCGCTACCTGGTCACGATTACGCCCAGATTGGTGCGTGCGGATGTTGAAGAGGAGCTGCCGAAGTCAGAGCTGTGAGCGGGGCGTCTTAGGTCGCACCTTTCCCCTGCTGTGCGGGGTCAGGAGACCTGCGCCCTGCGCGGGAAGCGGTTGCTGGATATCCGTGGGCTGACGCCACACGGCTCGCCTGAAAGTCTTTACGCCGCGCGCCTAGGTCGATAGACGACGTCCGGGATCCGGATAACATCGGCGTAACGTGTTGCATCAGACGGGGCTGTGGACATGCCTGTCTTCAAGTTGATCAGGGCTCGGTATTCCTGAATTTTCAGGGCGTAGGCATCTTCGATTCCGTCCAGCGTGGCGATGATATCGCTGACGTCTGGCTCCTGACAGCTGTCCTTTTTTGCCATGTGCCGCATCCTGAAACGATGACGTCACAGACATGGCTCGCGGTTAGTGATCGTGATCATGCGAGTGGGAATCGTGGCTGTGATCGTGATGATGTCCGTCCGGAACCGAAGTGCCGGACGAGGTGGGTGACGGTAGTGTGCCTGAATCCTGCGATTGCAGAAAGCCCGATTCCGCCGCCCGATACACGTCTCGCAGAGACACCTCATGTTTCTCAGCAATTCGAGCACAATCTTCGAACTCAGGTGCGAACGTCGCGGCAGATCCAGTTCTCCACGCTCGCTTTCCGGTCACATCGCCCCACGGCGTGCTGACGGATACCGAGTCCCGATGCTGGATGCTGCGCTGCAGAACGGAGCGGCGAATGCCCAGCGTGGCGGTTTCGTTAAACATGATCTCCTCCAGCTCAGCGACGTCCTGCGGCCGACACAGCACGCTCAAGATCACGCCCGGACGATCCTTCTTCATCTGGATCGGCGTCGAATACGCGTCCAGTGCGCCGGCTGACATCAATTGGCGTTTTGTATGTCCCACGACTTCACCTGACACATCGTCCAGGTTCGTTTCCAGCAATGTGACGTACTCAGTGTTGGCGGTCACCGATTCGGTGCCGACAAAAATTCGCAGGATGTTGGCTCGATCGGGGAAAGTTATCGTGCCTGCGCCATAGCCAACCTGTTCGATTGTCATCGCCGGCATGGGACCGAATGAATCTGCCAGCGTTCTGACGATGGCTGCACCGGTCGGAGTCGTCAGTTCGGCGTCAATGGGCACATCCGCCAGAGGAATCCCTTTCAGGATTTCGGCTGTCCCTGGTGCAGGCACGGCACAGATGCCATGATCGATGTGGACGTATCCGCGACCCGTCGGCACGAAGTTGCAAACGATGCGATCCGCACCCAGCAGATCAAAACCAACGGCCGCACCAACGATGTCGACGATCGAATCAACCGCTCCCACCTCGTGAAAGTGAACCTGTTCGATCGTCGATCCGTGGACCCGAGCTTCCGATTCGGCGACGGCCAGAAACAGCCGTCCGGCAAGGTTTCGCTGTTTGTCCGTCAGGGCTGTGGCAGCATCAAGTATCTGACAGATGTCCGAATAGTGACGGTGAGCGTGCTGTTCCGGATGATCCACCAGGACATGCGTCGCTCGAAAGCCGTTCTTGATGACCGTTTCGATGCGAAGCGTTACGTCCGGTAGATTCAGGGACGCAATCGCAGCCTGAATTGCGTCAACGTCGACACCCGCATCGATCAATGCGCCCAGTGTCATGTCGCCGCTGATGCCGGTGGCACATTCCAGCCATGCAGTTTTCATTGCAGCCGCCCTGGCATTTTGTTCGGTGCTACCGCTCGACATCTGAAAGCTGACGACATCGGTATTACAACATTAACGTGGCAGGAAAAGTTCAGCCCTTGAACGCACCCTGTGCGCGAATGATGTCCAGCGGGTCACCGGTGGGAGCAGCTTTGGCAGCTGCCGCTTTGGGTTCGGGCTTTGTTTCCTCGGCCGGAGCGGCTGCCGGGGCAGCTGCGGCCTCTTCAGCGGGAGCATCCTTTGTCGCGCCAGCTGCCTGAGATCGAATCTGATCGAGTGGCGAACCACCTGCGGGTTTTGCCGCACCGCCCGCCTGTGCGCGGATTTTGTCGAGTGGAGATCCACCAGCTGCGGGGGCTGGCTTTGCCGCACCGCCTCCGGCCGCGCGAATCTTGTCCAGAGGACTGCCTCCGGCAGCAGGCTTTGACGCCGGAGACGCCGCGGCCGATTTCTTTGCAGCTGGCTTGGCCTTTTCGGCGACCTTCGCTTTCGGCCGTGGACCGTCAACGACTGTCAGAAACTCAGGGTTGATGTCGTACCAGCTGATGTCTACCGGACCATCAAACTCGACAAGAGCTTGACCGTTCATGTTGACCGTCTTGACCTTGCCGGTCAGAGCAGAGAACCGTCGCAGTTCCGGCAGGCTGGGAGCCACGACAACCCACTTGTCCGTCAGCTCACTCTTCAATTGCTCAGCTCGTTCAATCGACATTATTTTCGTCGCTTAGTGCGTTTCTAAATCTGATGAGACCGTGCTGCATCCGTGAACGGACGTCCACAGGTCGGTCTCCTAAACAAGACCGGGACACTATACACATTCTGTGTCAATCCGAGCAGTGAATCAACCATCCGGCAGTTCCCTGAAGATCGTTCCCCTGCCCTTCCAAAGACTGGGAATCACGAGGCACCACGTCCCGTAGTCAGCCTGAATTACCGACCAATTGCTGTCGCAGGTTGTCGGGAATACGCACCGGGCGATTGGCCGCGTAGTCGAAGACGACCATCACTGACGTCCCGGTCGCCGCAATTTTTCCATGTCGCTCGCTGTAGACCGCATGTTCGAGATCAACGCTGCTGCGGCCCATCTGTCCGGCCCGGGATCCGATGTGAACGGTGTCCGGGTGGTGCAGCTGTTGTTTGTAGTCGCATTTGATGGATGCCAGAATCGGCCCGATACCACTGCCGTCCATCGTGACATCAGACGGCCAGGATGCCAGCAGATCAATTCGGGCGGATTCGAACCAGCGAATGTACACCACGTTGTTGACGTGACCGAAGGCATCCATATCGCCCCATTGGATGGGTAGCGATGTAATTGTGCGATACTCAGCCAGCGCGGTCGTCACGTCGGGTGGAAGGTCGTCGCGTACCGGCATCGTGTTACTCAGAGGGTTGGGCAACAGCGGCGGCAGCAGGAATCGGGCGTACTTTGACGAAACCCGATATCCCCACAATTACGGCGGCAACCATCAGCATGATGCCGGTCCACTTCTTCGCGTCATCTCGAAACATCTGAGTACCCGGCCTGTTGCCCGCCAGAACGGACGCGACAAAAAACACAAACATCGCCAGCATCATTTTCACGCCCAGAAGGGCGTGATACGGGCCATCGCCTTTATGCTTCGGGATCATGGTGAAGTAGTTGTAAAAACCGCTGATCAGGAAGATCAGGATTCCCAGGTGAACTACTTTTTTCCACCGGTTGCGAATGCGTTCGACCAGTTCCGTGGAATCACCTTCAAGTGACGGAATCACAGCAAGGCGATAAAACGCCGTCCCGCCGACAAGCACAATGGCCGTTCCCACGTGAGCCCAGCGGGAGATGACGGTCAGAAGAAGTTCTGTATCCATGATTTATAGTGCTCGCAGCACGGCGGCAGCGCTCTGGCCCATCGCGGTTCGGTTTACGGTCAGTGCCGTGCGGTTCTTGACTCTCTCCGGTCCGCCATGAACAACATTCAGGCGGCAACGCGGGTCTGGGATTTCGTAGTTAAGCGTAGCTGGAACTTCGCCGTTTTTCAGCGACAGCAATGTGCCGGCAAGCTCAACAGCACCGGCTCCGGCGTCAAAGTGGCCGACGAAACTCTTCATCGCTGTCACGGGAACTTTCAGAACACAGTCCCCGAGTGCTCGGCGGTACGCTCGTGATTCAACGATGTCATCAGGCTGAGTACTCTTGCCCTGAGCATTGATGTGGCCCAGTTCCTCGGGGCGAATTCCCGCCCGCTTCATCGTGGCTTCGATGGCTCGCACAAGCCCCAGGCCTCCGGATTCGTTGGCGTGGCCTTTGCCGTCGCAGCCGGCACCGATGCCCAGGACTTCGGCGTAGATCTCCGCACCACGTCGTTTTGCATGAGCGTAGCTTTCCACGACGAAAGTCGCAGCACCCTCGCCAACAACAGCTCCGTCACGCTCAAAATCGAACGGTCGACAGGCACGGGTGGGATCGTCGTTCCGCTGGGACAGTCCTTCGAAGCGATGGAACTTCGCAATGTCAACGGGATGTATGTTGGAACTGCAGGCTCCCACGATCATCGCGTCGGCACGACCAGCTTCGATGACTCGAACTGCTTCAGCCAGTGCCAGCAACGCCGAAGCGTCACGGCATGTAATCGTGTTGTTAGGACCACAGGCGTTGTGGTCGATGGATACATGACAGGCCGGCATGTTGGGCAGCTGTTTCAACAGCCACAGCGGAGCCACTCGGCCCATGCCACCTTCGCCCCAGCGAGTCATTGAGAATTCATCATGCTCATCACAACTGGCTTTCGCCGCCGCCAGCAGCTCAGAAGGATGACTTGTCATGCGCCCCGCGCCATAGACGACGCCCAGGCGATAGGGATCAACATCTCCTGGCTTCAGGCCTGTGTCCTGCATGGCCAGCCCGGCGGAAGCGACTCCCAACTGCACATCGCGAGACATCACTTTGATGAACTTACGATCGCGCAACATGGCCAAGGGATCGAAGTCGCGAACTTCTGCAGCAAATGGGGACGGCAAATCGTCCGTGCCAATCGATTGCAGGTAATCGATTCCGGAGCGATTGTTCTTTAAGCTATCCCAGAAGTTGTCGTTGCCAATTCCAATCGGGGATACAACCCCGACGCCGGTGACGACCACCCGACTCCCATCGCACCCAGCCATGGTTCAGCCTCGCACTTAACCAAAAGACGACTCATTCCGTCTTTTGATCGGACCCATCTTGAGAATGTTGCCGAAACTCCCTTTCAGCCAACGCCAACGTCGCATCCCTCTGCGAAACGTCGACCAATATTTCCGTAAGACTTGAACCGAGTTTTTTTGTGCCGCCCTTCTGCTCCCCAGCAGACAGACAGCTAAACATGGTTCCCGCGGTCGCCGGACCATTTGAGAACAAACGCCCGACAACCCTTACAGATTACATGCTGAGCGGTGGCGTATGTCAAGACGTCGGTGGGTTTTCGACAGAATCGAGAGTGTACAGGTGTTTAGTAATTCTCTAATTTCGGCAATTGTTGCCGAAATACGGAACGGAAGCGTTGGCTTCGGGGTTATCGACGGGGTGAAATCGTGGGCGATTCACCCCAAATTCCAGTCAATTCACGTGTTTCGGAAGCAGAACGGTGCTGCTGAGCCCCATTTGATGCCGCCGAACGTCGGATCAAGTGGCTCGGCGAGTGCAGCGCGTTCCTGACATCTGAACAGACTCTGAGACAAAACCTCGGTAGCGATGCGTCATCCGTTTGCCGATCAGACGATTGTCGTCCACGCCCTCAACAACCACAATCAAATCGTCGCCAGAGCATTTTGCCCAGCGTCGACAGTCGGTCCGAGTGAGGGCGACTTTTCGGAGCGGTGACAGCATCGTGTTCTGTCCTCAATACAATCGTAAGAATAGAAACGGCGAGAGAACGCGCCGTCCACCGACGAGTTCAGCGTCGTTGTGGTCATTGTCCCACACTGCCTAAGAAAACCACATGCTTCGCAATCCGCAGATTCCGGCAAAATATTTATTTCCATTCTGTCGTTCGATGGGCCGCATGCTCGAAGCCGGTGTCGACGTGCGGAAATCACTGAAGACCTCATCCAGTAATACTCGCGACCCGCGGCTGTCGGACACCGTCGGTGATGTGTTGACGTGTGTCAAAAAAGGGGATGACCTCACGACCTCGTTCAAACAACACGGCAAGCGGTATCCTGCTCTGTTTCTGGACCTGCTGAATGTCGGCGAGCAGACCGGTTCACTGCCGGAAGTGTTTGCGGCGCTGGCCGATTACTACGAAGCCCACGTCAGACGGATGCGTGAGTTTCGTTCGCAGATCACATGGCCGGTGATTCAGCTTTTCGCCGCGATTCTGGTCATCGGGGCGTTGATCTACATTCTGGGCATTATCGGCGAATCGAATCCGGGTCAGGAAACGTACGACATTCTTGGCTTGGGCTTGATGGGCACCAGCGGTGCCATCAAGTGGTATACGATGACGCTGGGAACGCTGATGGCGGGGTGGCTGGGTTTCACGTTCGCCACCAGAACGGCTGCCGGAAAGATGGCCTTGCATCCGTTTCTGATGCTGATTCCGGGTGTCGGCCGCTGTATGACGTCGTTTGGCATTGCTCGTTTCTCGTGGTGCTTTGCGTTGACGCAACAGGCCGGCATGCCAATCAAACCCTCGCTGGAATCCAGCTTGCGAGCCACGGCTAACGGAGCCTTCATTGCCGGCATACCTGGCATCTGGGACCAGCTTGCTGAAGGGGAAACTCTGACCGATGCGTTGAAGAGTTCAAACTTATTCCCGGTCGAGTTTCTGCACATCGTGGACACGGCTGAACAGACAGGAACAGTGCCCGAAAGCCTGGAACGTATGAGTCACCATTTCGACGAAGATGCTCATCGAGCCATGACGTGGATGACGACTTTGATAGCTCGGGGCATCTGGGGCTCAGTGGCATGTTTCATTGGCTTTATCGTGGTCAAGTTCTTCATGAGATATGTCGAAATGATCAATTCGTTTATGTGATTCCACCGTCTGTCACTTTGGTTCCGGGCGTACCTGCCACGTGTCGTAATGTTTTGCGCTCTGCTCGATCCAGAACGGTGACGAACCCCAGAGTGGCACAGTCGCGAGCGACGATTCCCACTGACCGAGCATCTGAAACAGCTCAACGGTGCGGCTTCGGTTGGTGTCGAAGCGGTCCACGGTTTCGCCAAGGTCTGCGGCAGGCTGAAACAACTGAGCAGGACGATGTGACAGCGTGATCAGTTTGTCGCCGCCATCCAGAACGGCAGTCTGCCCCTGCAGCCGCCAAAACAGAGTCCGTGGTTCTGGCGGGACTTCGCCGACCAGTTGTGGCAGCACATTGATTCCGTCGTACGCCCCGTACGATTTGACGGCTTTCTCACGATTTCTCTTGTCTTCGTGTGGGCGGGCCGGCGACAGAGGCAGCGGCTGTGCACCGGCGGCGGCCAGAAATGTGGGCAGCAAATCGAGACTCGACACGACGCCGGCGTGAGTTTCGCCAGCCGGTAGCTGATCAGGCCATGACCAGATCATGGGAACTCGAACGCCACCTTCACGCAGACAACCTTTAACGCCCGACAGTGGGCCATTCCAGCTGGCGTTGCCGGTGGCACCGCCGTTGTCGGAAAAGAAACAGATCAACGTGTTGTTCAGGTCGCCACTTTTCTGCAGGTGACTGCGGATGCGTCCCACGCCACGATCCAGAGCGTACATCATCGCCGCATAGGTGCGGCGTTTTTTGTCGCCGATGTGAGCGAATCGTTTCAGGTCCTCTTCCGTTGCCTGCAGTGGACCGTGCGGAGCGTTCCATGATAGAAACAGAAACCACGGCTTTTGTTCTGTTGCCGATTGCTGCTGCTGCACCCATCGTAATGCTTCGTCGGTGAAGAAGTCGGTGAGATAAGGGCTGGAAAAGTCACGCAACGCCTCGCCATTGCGTTCAAGTTGGTTTCTGTCGGGCCTGGGGAAATAACCGTGACTGCCGACAAGCATTCCGCAAAAGTGGTCAAAGCCTCGAGTGTTGGGATGGAATCCGTCGCCAATGCCCAGATGCCACTTGCCAATCAGTGCTGTCGCATATCCTGTCGCCCGCAAATGATCTGCCAAGGTGTGTTCGCCGGGAGGCAAACCCAGCAGTTCAGGTCGAGTCGCATAATTTGCGGCGCCCTGATTCAGGTTGCCCTCGTATCCGAATCGCCGCGGGTCGCGACCCGTCAACAGTCCGGCGCGTGATGGCGAGCAGACCGAACTGGCGACATACGCCTGCTGACAAAGAACACCCGATTCGGCCAGGGCATCAATGTGCGGTGTCACCAGATGCTGGCTGCCCATGCAACCGAGATCCCCGTAGCCCATGTCGTCGGCCAGAAGGATGACGATATTTGGTGGCGCAGCGGATACAATTGGACAAGCGGCGCAGGCGGCGACCAACGCGAACAGGCAGCGTAAACGAGATTTAAGCAATGGACTATGGCTCTGCTAAAGGGCGTGAATGTCACGAACGAGTCGAGTTTCGTTTAGAAGGAATTCATGGAACCGTATTGTACTGCTGCAGGAAAGGACATTGTAACGAAGGTGAAGAGCCCCGGTCTTTTGAAAAGACCGGGACTCTTTGCGGCGCTGCTACAGTGAACGTGCTGTGGCAACAACAGGCGGTCGATTGGCGCGAAGCCGCAAACGCGGGATACTTCCAAAACACCATTGGAATGCATGGTCGATGTCCGAAACATCCATGACCCTGTTGAATCGCCTGCAGCAAACAGATGATCCTGAGACCTGGGATCGACTGGTCAGGCTGTACGGGCCGCTGTTGACGATCAGGCTGCGAAAATATGACGTGCAGTCTTCGGACGCGGACGACCTGGTGCAGGACGTCCTGATGGCGGTTTCGAAGGATCTGAAATCATTCGATCACAATGGACGGACGGGGGCGTTCCGCACATGGCTGCGAGGGATACTGGTCAACCGTTTGCGCAACTTCTGGCGGGCCCGAGGTCGCCGTCCGCAGGTACAGGATGATTCTGACATCGACCGTCGACTTTCGCAGTTGGAGGATCCGGCGAGTGAAATGAGCCAGCTGTGGAATCGGCAACATGATCGGCATATCGCCCGGCAACTGCTCGCTCTGTCACAACCCCTGTTCGCTCCAGCCACATGGACAGCGTTTTCTCGAGTAGCGATCGACGGCGAGCGGTCGGACGTGGTGGCGACGGAACTGGGGATTTCTGTGAATGCGGTCTTCATTGCTAAGTCACGTGTGTTAAGCAGGTTACGTCAGGAGGTCGCTGGTCTGGTGGAAGCGTCCTCGGATTTTCCAGCGAGCTCGTGAAAGAAATCTGACTGGCGGGCACTTCCCATTTAGAACTGATCACGACTCGCCGTTGGAAACCGCACACTCAAGTCGTGAGATCATCCACGTCAGCGGTCCACCACGAACAGGGAATCATGCCCATGCCCAAACAGCAGATCCACCCGAGCGTTGAAGACCTGACAGCCTTCAGCGTCGGTCAACTGTCACCACATCAGAAACTTGTGCTGTGGATCGTCAGAAACTATCCCGAATCGGCGGCAGCTGGCTCCCACGAAGCGCAGTTTCACGCACATATCGATCCGGATGGGTACGTAAGAGCAAAGAACCTGTGGCTGCAGCACGCGAAGACTCAGGACCAGAATGTCACCATCCTGCGGAACGCCGCTAAGTTCTTTCTGCTTTCAGACAGAGATGCCGCTGAGGGTCTGCTGAAACGGGCACAGATTGTTGACCCGAACAACGCGGACGTGGCGCAGGAACTTGGGCATCTCTACAGGCTGGGCCTTATTCGCCGCGGATCGAAAAAGGAGAGACAGAAGCTCGCTGAGAAGTCGATGGAACAGTTTGAGATCGCGCTAGAGCAAGACGCTACAGCAAACAACTATTACTTGCTCGCAAAACTTTCGACTGTCGCGTTCGAAGCTGGCGCGATCGAAAAAGCGAAGCAAATATGCCAATCGTCTGCTGAAAACGAGTAGCAAGGGGAAAGCCGTGCATATCGGCAATATTATTCTTGGCCGAATTGCGGTGCAAGAGGACGATATGGAAGAAGCCAAATCACGTCTGCTGGATGCCGCGCGAACTTCTGGTGGTCCATCCTTAAACTCATTCGGGCCTAATATGTTGTTGGCACAGGAACTCCTGGCGAAAGGCGAAAAGGAAACGGTCCTTGAATACTTTCAACTGTGCAGTTTGTTCTGGAAGAAAGACAAACTGAAAGAATGGACCGCGGTCGTAAACCGTGCCGGTACTCCCGACTTCGGCGCAAACCTGAGCCGATAGTCGTCCTGCCGATTCGATCGCCAGTAAAGAGCCCCGGTCTCTTCAAAAGACCGGGACTCTCTCGTTTCGCCCCTACTGAATCCGTCCTCATAGCCGCGACTTCAGCCACGCGTAGATGCTGACGCCCAACTGCCGGTAACCTGCTTCATTCGGATGCACGCCGTTGTTCGCCGGGTAGCCATCTACCGGATCGATGTTCAGTTGCGTTGGAATGATTGAGACGTTGTTGTCCCTGCTCGTGGTGACGCTCTCAATCTGTCGCTGCACCAGGCGATGTTGAATTTGCTTCCACCCCCAGCGGTGATACCGGTCCTTGTAGTTCGCCTGAAACGCCGCCTCACGCGAGTTTGGGGCGGGTGTGAGACAAATTCCGAAGTGAGCGTTTGGTGCCGCTTTGCGAAAATCAGCCAACAGTGTTTTTGTGTGCTCAAAGACCGTATCGATTCGCGAATCGATACCGGCCGGATCGTCCGGCGGAGCACTGAAACAGTCGTTAATCCCCAGCATGAAAATTACAAAATCCGGCGGCTGTTCATCGCAGTGCTCACGAATGTACCGCTGTACATTCAGTTGCGGTTTTCCGTCATCGCCCAGAAAAACGAAGGGACTGCTGCGTTTTCGATGAGTACCGTCCGGGTGTGGTTCGTACTTGCTTGCGAATCGTACCCATGTCCAGCCTCCGTAGCCTTCGTGTGCTACTCCTTCCGCGGCTGACGACGGACGATGCGTTCCCAGCATTGTCCAACCCGGATTGCCCGGTTGCGACAACAGTCGAGCGACTTCGTTGGGATACTTCGTGGCATGAGTCAGACTGTCTCCGACAATCAGCAGGCGGATACTCTTACCGTGCCCGGCTTCCTGCGGAACAACTCGCAACACACTGCTGGCCGTTGCGAGAACGTTTCCGTCACCGTCGGTGATACGAATTGCAAACGGAATCCGGCCCACGTCCGATGTTTGCGGAATGACCGTCCACCGACGATCTTCTGTGCGACCGATCGCACACTCGACGGCAAAGTGGTAGCTGTGCGGTTCCTCAGTCAGGACAACGTTGTCGAAATAGACACTCATCTCAACGCCCGGCACGGCGTAAATTTGAGGCGTTAACGTCAGTTTAAGTGGTGTTTCGCCCGGCGCATCAGCTGCGGCGACAAGTACACCTGGAAGTAACGCAGCCGGCAGCAAAGTGACAATCGCGAGTTGCTGAAGAATTCGAATGCATATGTTCATGACGCAGATGTGTCTCCGTATTGGTTTGGCCATCATCGTTGACGAAAGAAGTCGGCCTTCATAGTCTGATCGTTGCTGAATGCCGATTCCGGAAGACTGGATTCTATGATGGGCTGTCAGTATTGGAACACTTTGATTCTATTTCTGCGGCCTGACTGAAAAATGAGCATCGTTGAACCCATCCGACTGCTGGATGAATTCCGTCAGCGCCGACGCCAGCTCCTGCGGATGATTGGTCCGGGGATCATCGGCACGGTTGCTGTGTTTGCCGTTGCGTTTTACTTTGTCGAGCCGCCGCCACCACAGACTGTTGTGATCGCTACCGGCGGAACGGGTGGACGATATCACGCGTTCGCGGAGGCATACGCCGACGCCTTCGCACGACACGGCATCACTCTTGAGCTCCGCGAGACCGCGGGGTCGGTGGAGAACTTCGACCTGCTGCTGCACGACGACACCGTCAGCCTGGCGATTGTTCAGGGCGGCACGGCTCCGCCAGACGCCCATGCCGCGGATTCGATTGAAGCGATCGCCAGTTTGTACTTTGAGCCGTTGTGGGTGTTTCATCGTGCCGATCTGGAGATCGAACATCTTGGCGATCTGAAGGGGCGACGCATTGCTGTAGGTGAAGCCGACAGCGGTTCGTCTCTGCTGGCGACACAAGTGCTCGCCATGAATGGCATTCACGACGGACGCGATGGCACGGAATTCCTGAATCAAAGCGGGTTGCAGGCCGCGTCATCTTTGGGTGTCGATCACGTCGATGCAGCCATGTTTGTGGTGGGACCGGAATCGCCGATTCTGCTGCCACTGCTGGAAGATCCTCAACTTGTCCTGATGGACTTTGCACGGCAACAGGCATACGCGCGACGCCTGCCGTTTCTCAAAGATGTCGTGCTGGAAGAGGGAGTTGTAGACTTCGAAAAGAATCTGCCGCGCAAACGCGTGCGATTAATTGCTCCGGCGGCAAATCTGGTCACGACGAGTGCCATGCACGATGCCTTTGTTCCGTTGCTGCTGGAAGTTGCCCTGGAACAGCATCGCGGTGGCGGACTGCTGGCGGATGATGGCGAATTGCCTTCTCAGGACTACGTTTCGTTTCCGGTCAATCCTGCAGCTCGCAGTTATCTTGCACATGGTCCGTCGTTTTTTCAGCGGCATCTGAGCTTCTGGGTGGCGTCGATGATCGACCGTACCAAGATTTTGATCATCCCGCTGCTGACGCTGTTGATTCCGCTCTTCAAAATCGCGCCGCCTGTTTACCGCTGGCGGATCCGGTCACGAATTTACCGCTGGTACGATGTTCTGCGTGGCATTGATCAGAAGTTGCGTGAAGAGAACGGCGGTGATCCATCAGAACACGCCGCCAGGTTGCAGGCCATGTCCAATGAACTGAATACGGTGGACATTCCACTTTCCTACATGGAAGAGTTCTACAATCTGCGATTGCACATCGATCTGGTGAATTCTGAGCTGGAGAAACGGACTGGCCAGCGGGATTCCACGCAGGCTAACGATGTCGCGTCGCTAGTCTCCGAATGATCCTCACCGTCCATTTAAGGAGGCAAGCATGCAGACACCACGACGTGAATTTCTGTCGGGAATGATCGCCGGCGGTACGGCGCTGGGTTTGGGATGGTCAGGTGGTCACCGCATTGAATCGTCGGAAGTCGCCGCGCTGGATGCCGCCCGCCAGCAGGCGGCCCATCGACAGCGTCGTGTTATCTTTAACAATGATGGCGACGATATCTGGCAGAAAGGAGCGGACACCGTCGAGGATTTTCTGGCCGTCCGCCACACGCCGCTGCTGCAGACTCATGTCGACAGCATTTTTTACTCGACGACTCAGAGCTTCAACTTCTTTACACACGATACGAAAATTGCGGAAGTCTTCCGGTCGCAGGACGGCTCGTTTGCCGGCAACAATCTGACAACGTTTCTGCAGCAGGGCACGGACGGACTTCGGATGTCCTGCGAGTTCGCACACCAGCATGGGCTGGAATCGATGTGGACATTGCGGATGAATGATATCCACGATGCGTGGACTGCTGCCTTCCGTCCAAAATGGAAGCAACAGGATCCCACCCGCATCATGTCGACTCTGGCAGAATCGCAGAAGTTCACAGACCGCCGACGTCTCTGGAGTCTGGTCGACTTCGAGCATCCGGATGTCGAACCGCGTCTGCTGCAGATCATCGAAGAGGTTCTGACGAATTATCCGATCGACGGCATCGAACTCGATTTTATGAGAGCGCCGTTCTACTTCCGCACGAGTTTTGCCGGCCAGCCAGCGACAGCGGCGCAGACCGACATTCTTACTCGTCTGGTTCAAAACGTGCGCAAACTGGTGCTGCGGGAAAGTGCGCGCCAGGGAAAACCGTTTCTGCTGGCCGTACGGGTTCCGGCGACGCCAGCGGCCAGTCGTCGAATCGGCATCGATATTGCCGCATGGTTGCAGGAAAAACTGGTGGACGTGGTGTCACTTGGCGGAGGCTATATCACTTTCGATCTGCCCATTGCGGACATGGTGTCACTGGCGAAAAAACACGACGTCGCTGTCTATCCCTGCCTGAGTCAGTCCGGCCTGATGTACCGCCCTCCGCGGGGAGAAAGCACCAAACAGCCCGCCGCAGCATGGTTCGGTGCCGCAGCGCGTCTGTGGCACGACGGTGCGGATGGCATTTACACATTCAATTTGTTTCCTGGCCCCGGCGATGTTGATCGCGCTTATGCCAGGAAGGTCCTGAGGACGATCGGATCTGCTGCAGCGCTGGATTCGCAAACACTGATGTATGCAATCTCTGACGCAGGTCAGTGGATGTCAGCGCATTTCTGGGCTAAGGACGTCGCTGATTTCTCGCAGGCGCTGCCGCTTGAACTTAAGGCGAACGAGTTTGCACGCCGCTCGTTGCATGTGCCGGAAGATCTCAGCGGCGCCGGATTTGGCGTCACTGCAGAGGTGCGAGTCGATTTCACGGGACTGACAACCGACAGCACGCCTGAGATACTTTTTGGATCGGCCAACTTCGGATCGACGGGAGGCGGAGAAGCTGTCGCTGGAGTGAAACGATTCGTTTGTCAAGTGCCTGTTCAGGCCATTCGACAGGGGCCGAACCGCGTTATGGTAAAAACCAGGAATGCGGGCGCAAAACTTGTTGGCGCGGAACTGTGGATTCAGCGGTAAACAAACGAGGCGGGATTTATGGTGACAGCAGTATGAAACACTTCATGTTGCCGTCTCGGTCCTTGCAGAACAGTCGGCCACCGGAAAGTACAATGTGTGGCCAGACGTCGGCCTTGAACACCGACGGCTTCTTTGCAAGTTCGGTGTACTTTTCCGGTGAACGGTCAGCGGTTTCGACAAGCACCAGGTCGCCCTGTCGAGCCCAGACGATCAGTCGACCATCGGACGTCGCAATGCAGGAAGCGGTATCATTGAAGCGGCCGCCTCGCCAGATCGGTTTGCCGGTTTCGAAATTCAGGCAGTACATCCCGCGCCAGCACCAGTAGACGTGACCGCCATAAATGACGGGTGAGCAGACACCTGATGCATACGGCTGCGACCAAACCTGCTTTGCCCCGGATTTTGTGATGTCGATTCGAGTGATGGCGTACTGGTTGTACTCTGAGGTAATCACAATCGAATTGTCCTGCACAGTTGGCGTCGCGATACTGTTCGCGAAGTCGGTCACCCAGGGAAACTCTGCGACCGTTTCACCTTCGTGACCCTTGTCCAGACGGGCGACCAACAGGTTTCGAATCGTCAGCACGGCGACGCATGGCAGACCGTCGACAACAATCGGGACGATGCCTCCGGTATGGCCCGCCGGATCCTTTGATTCAGATGTCCACAGTCGTTTGCCGTCCAGCTTTGAGAACGCCATCAGATTGCCGTCATCGTTGCCGACTTCCGCGATGATGGTATCACCAGACAACAAAGGAGCCGTTGTATATCCGTAGTCACGGAGCAATCGCCGGCCGACTTTTGGTCGCTGCGGCACCTGGTACGCATCGTAGAAGTTGACATGCCACACACGCTGTCCGTTGTTGCGCGTGTCCCAGCAGTTCAGGTCGCCATCCGTGCTGAGGGTGTACAGATATCCGGTCGCGGCGTCGAAACTCGGACACGAAGATGGCCCGGAATACAGTCCTTTGTCACCATCGCTGTGCCGCCCGTAGCGCGGGCAGTCGTAAGATTGTTGCCAGATCTCGCGACCAGTGAGTGCGTCTATGCCGTAGATATGGTCCTGACCTGCTTTCCAGCCCATTGTGTACAGGCGATCCTGGACGACGATCGGCCCACTGCCGCCGGCATTGACGTTGATACTCCACGCTGCATCGGCAGGCGGCCACGTGCCGCTGGTGAAGTGTGACGATTCATCCACGTGCCCGTTGTGTTGAAGCCCGCGCCAATGTGGCCAGTCGTCGCTGAAGCCGGTCGCCGACAGACACGTCGCCAGAAGAAGCAGAAATCGAAGGGTGCGATGCAGGTGTGTCAGCATGATGGTCTTTGATGGGACATCAGCCCTGTCCCATGTGTCGTCTGAATTGTTTCAGGAAAAACAACAGCCTCTCGGACTGGCACCCGGATTTGAATCTCTGAACCCAAACTCCGCGTCCCTTAAGCTGTTTTTTAAGCTTATCAATTCCTGTGATTGCGCTAAGGGCAAAAATAAAACCCATTATGACAAACGATATTTCTATAATCTCAGAGGCTTCCATCACAACCCTGAGCATTCAATGAAACGAGAAGACATGCAAATCAGCAGCGTTGCCGTGTGGGTCGTCGAAGTTCCCCAGATTGCACCCATCGCTCCGTATCGCTCGCATGTGCGCAGCAGTTCGGCGACGCGCAGTGCCATCGTGCGAGTCGACACCACCGATGGCATCACCGGTTGGGGAGAACACAACGTCAACTTCCTGCCGGACATTAGTGCTCGAAAAATGCAGGCACAGGCGAACGAGTGGCTGGTCGGGCGTGACGACCTGGACATTGCCTTGTTTCACCGGGATTGCCCGTTCGAATCGCGGCTGAAATCCGGCGTGGAACTTGCCTTGTGGGATATCCGAGGTAAAGCGGCTGGACTTTCGGTTGCGGAGCTGCTTGGCGGCGTGATTCGTTCTCGCGTTTCACTGGCGGCATGCATGGGCATCCAAACGTATGAACGAGCTGGCGAAATCGCGTCGTGGTGTGTCGAACAGGGATTTTCCACGTTGAAGACGAAGGCCGGTGCGGACATGGACGAAGACGTCGAAATGGTCAGAGGAATCCGCGACGCTGTCGGAGATCGTCTGAAACTCAGAATCGATCCTAATCGAAGCTACTCACTGGTCGAAGCCATCGAACTCTGTCGACGCGTTGAAGAATTCAATCTTGAGTACATCGAACAACCAATCACCGCAGAGCCATTGTCTGAGGCCGTAGCACTTCGACGCGACACAAATGTTCCGCTGGCTCTGAACGAAAGTGTAGTTGGTCCGTCGAGTGTTATGCAGATTCTTCGCGAAGGTGCCGCTGAGTTCGTTCTGCCGGATACCCACATTGCGGGAGGCATTCAGCCGTGCGTCATCATCGGCCGGTTGTGCGAAGCCGCCGGCATTCCGAGCATCATGCATTGTGGTCACGACCTCGGTCCCAAAACGGCGGCCATGCTGCATGTGGCTGCTGCGTGTTCAGCGTATTCGCTGGCAAATGATTCGACCTACTACGGGCTGGAAAACGACATTCTGACCGAACCGTTCAGGATCGAAGCAGGCTCGATCGCAGTGCCCACTGCTCCAGGTCTGGGCATCGACGTCGACCTGGAGATGCTGGACCAATATCAAGTAGACTGCTGATTCGCGGTGAAGACAGCCAGACCCTGAGCCGAACGACACATGACAGCGAATGGTTCCATTGAGCCGCTGTCGACAACGCGTTTCAGGGCAAAGATAAATCGGGGCAATTGCTATGACTTTCGACTCTGCCAAAGCCACATTGAAAGACCCGGACATGTTCCAGCGGTTCGATGTCGGCCCTGACGCAATCTCTCTGCCAATGGCCAGCCTTGCCCATGACGAACAACTGCTGGTGTTTCAGAGGCACGGAGATCGTCGAGCATTGCTGGCCCGTCAAATGGTTTATCGTCATGTTGCACAGGGAGAACTTGCCGGTTCGCCGTTCCTGGTAACGTTCTGAGCTGTCTGCAATACGGGCGTCGGTCTGACGCCCATTGTTAACGGAATCGTTCATCGCTTCAGTGCAGGAGGGTTGTACAACGGACTGATTCTGCTGATCGACGACGAGACCCGGACGTATTGGGATCACATCACCGGAGAAGCTCTTCATGGACCACTGCAAGGCATGCGACTCGACCACTGGGGAATCGAGATGACGACAGCGGGGCGTTGGAATCAACTGCACCTGACACTCTGTTGTTTCGTTCTCAGCAAACCCTGAAAACTCGCCTCATATGCTGGTTTATGAATCTTCCCTTCACCAAAGGATGGTTGCCACCGGGATTCCGCCGGACGATGGAGGAAGTCGATCCACGGCTCGATGAGATGTGCATCGGACTTGGAGTGACAACTGACTCCCAGCAACGGTTCTATCCTAAAGATCGCATCGGTAACGGAATCGATGATGAAATCGACGGGAGGCAGATTCGTGTCGAAATCGGTCCAGACGATGCGATTCCGTTTGCCCTGTTTTCCGATGACGGCTCCCGCCCCGTACAACTCTTCAGCCGGTGGTATGGATTCTCGTTGACCTACAAGGACCGTGAAATCTACTCAAAGGAATCCTGAGTCGCCGTGCCAGCACCGGGAAGTTGGGTTGTTTCTGACCCCGCCCTGGCGGACGTGACACCCGTCATCGTGGGAAATACAATCAGTCGCCCGTAGCCTTATGCAACGGGTCAAATCTTCCGCAGGTCGACAGGCTGCTGGAGACACGAAATACTTCAACGCTGGATCTATGGTGCGGCGTGTCTGCCGCCACATAGTTCACGATTTGTTCACCCACTCACACCACGCCATGCAATACGCTCTCATCGGCTTCGCCATACTGTTTGCACTCGCCGTTGTGGGTGTCGTTATATCCCGGTGGATGAGATTGCGAAACGGGGAGTTCGGCGGGTTCCGTGACTGGGCAAAAAAAACCTCGATTGCAAATACGCAGCGGCTGACTATTTTGCCGCGCGCAAAACGCTGAAAGTTCCCGACGACATCTCGGATTCAGAGATTCAGAAAATGGTTGACCGTCTGTTCGTTCAGGAGGACGAGGACTTTAACCTGGACCGCCTCAAACTTGTCGGCGCTAAGGCCGTTCCGATGCTGATCGAGGCACTCGAGAATCCAAAGACGGCTGCAACGAAATTCGGAGATGGCGGCCACGCACTCGATCCGAAGTCACCGTTTGAGCGAATTGTCGACCTTCTGACACCGATCGGCGCACCCAGCACTGCGGAAACGCCCACCAGGTATGTCGATCACGAAGACGATCATTTCCGCAAGTTTGCGGCCATTGCGCTAGGCAACATCGGCAGTTCGGATTGTGTCGCGCCAATGCTGAAGGCCCTGGACGATGACGACGAGTACGTTCGATCCTTTGCGATGATGGGCATCGAACGAGGAATCGGGGCGGAACGATGCGCGAAATAATTCAGCGATGCCATGTTTCCCGCGCTTACGAAGCTTTTGAATCGAGAAACCCGTTCGGTTGGCGGCAAGGCACCAAAGTTATTGCTGGCGATCGACGCGAACCGTGCCTTGCCGGTTCTTCTGTCAGCGGAATTCTTCACGCTCGAAAACAGGCAGGTTCACTACATAATTCTAGCAATGAATGTGGCGGAACACAAAATCCCACACGAATCTCTGTTACCGTTCCTCAATGCGGTACGGCCAATCAGCGACAAGTACCCCCACGACTGTGACTACGCCCAGGCTCTGATGGCCTACGCAAGAAATCCTGATGCAAATGCTGAGGATACGTTTCGCGCCTAATTGAGGTCATCCAATGACAGGATTCAAAAGGCTGCTGCCAAGGCCCTGGCGATTTTCTCTGACGTCACCAATCCTCACGACGTGGTCTTTGACGTTTTCCACAATCGCGGATTTGACGCTTTGTCACCACCGCAAAAGGTTTATGTTGCCGTGTCCATCTACGATGCCGAGGTCAACAACGGTGGACACTCGCAATATTTCGTAAACTCGTCTGGCGATCACTGGAAACAGGTGGGTGAAGGCCTCAGGGCAATTGGCGCGAAGGGATGCGAGAAAGTCCTGGACGACGCAACGCGACTTTTCGGCTCAAAAGGACCGTCTGAAAACAACGACACGCGCCACCGCCAACTTGGGGGATTCTCCTCGCAACAGGATAAATCGTTTGATGAATTGGATCGCAGATACCACGATTCTGACGAAAACATCCAGGCTCTGCTTGCTCTATACGCGATTGCGCACAAGGAACACTTCACTGCACCGCGACCAGAGTGAAATCACAGATGAGTGACAGGCGTTAAGCCGTTTTCTCGCGTTCTCATGATCCGTTGAGGCACGCCTGTCCTTGAAGCTCTGCTGTCTTCCTGGCTCGTGCTACCACCCGTGGTCAGCGGTGATGACGCGTTCCGTGGAGATTATTCGTCACGCGGATCAGTGACAACGGCCAGTCTCACAGCCCGCCGCCAGACGACAAGCTGGCCGAGGTGCATTGCCGTGTGGCCCGACAACCATCATTCCCACGAACGCACCTTCAACAAGCGGCCCACAAATCACATCGACTTTATATGGCCGAAGGCGTTCGGCCAGATCGACCGCAAATGGCTGAAGCCGTGCGGGTCTCAGGCACAGCGATTCGAGGTCCAGCCACAAATCTCCGTGGTGTCCCGATTCGAGCAGGAAGTGCCCCTGTCGTGAATGAAAAAGGTCCATGAGTCCAACCGACACGAGTTATCCTCCAGACACTTCTATGTTCCAGACTGCGGACATGAACGTGGTCAGGATCACTTCCCCATGACCGCTGAAACGGTAGATCCTGACCGTGTCGTTCCACTCATTCGGTCTCTCTCCTGTACTCAATACGAAGCCGTCTGACCGGCGGCTGTTCATCGTCAAAGTAGTCCTCAGAGCTGACTTCCATCAGACCGCAACTCTCGAAGTGCCTGAGTTCGGCTTTAAGTAACGGCCACGGCATTTGCCCCGGATCATCCGGCTCGTCCCAGCCTCGTGAGATGACAAGTAACGTTCCATCGGCTCGAACGCAATCAACAATCCTGTCCATGGCAGCTTCACGCAACTCAGGCGACAGCACCTGCAAGGTGTAAATCTCCAGAACAAAGTCGAACGGTGGAGGGCTGCATTTGTAGTTCATTTGGTTTTTTTCCGCCACAATCCCACGACTGTGCCTTTTGTATGAACAGATCAAGTCCAGAACCCT
>JAPYTO010000061.1:0-9226 GCA_029941865.1 Fuerstiella sp.
ACAACCTCAGCCCCTCAGACTGTGCAGGTACAGCCGAGTGGAACCGCCCGACTTTATGATTCAGAAGTACCTGAGCTGAAAGCGGCACCGGCAGATGGACAGCCTCGTTCGCTAAGCAACGGGGTTCCCATGTTTGACCTGCCGGCTGAGAACGAGCCGTTCGCCGGTCAACCGGAACCAGCTGCGCCGACCGGCCGACAGAACGATCCGTTTCCCGGCCTGCCCGCCTCAGCACAGCCAAACGCCGCAGAAACGGACAACGCTGGCCGTTCCTTTACCCCGGACCTGGTGCCAGCCCCGCGCGAACCGTTTTCTAATTCGCTGCCCGATTCCAGACCCGTGGATCCAACACCACTGACAACTCAGCCGGTCGATGACACGGCTCTGCCCTTCGCTGAAGACCTTCCCTCCACTGGCGGTTTGCAGACAATTCCGGACCTGCCGGACGCTCCGCCATTGGCGTTGCCGGAACCAACGTTTCCCCTGCCAGGCAGTACCTACCCGGACACCGACAACAGATATTCGAACGACCGATATCCTGAGACACGGGACAATCCCCGTGAACTACCGGCGGACCGTCGACCGAATACTTTCGACGACCGTCCGTTCCCGCAACCGGGGCGGTTTGAAGAAACTCCGCCACTGACATCTCCCGGTCAGTCCGAATTCAATTCTCGTACGTTCGAAGCTCAGCCGTCTGAAACCACGCCGCTTCGGCAGCCTGCCAACGACGATGTCCGCCGGTTTCCACCACGGAACTCAGAAAACGACATCCGCCTCGTCTCTGCTGTCATGCGGCCTAATCTTGTGCTGCAGAAGACAGCTCCGGAAAACGCATCCGTTGGTGCACCGTTGGACTACAGCATTCTGGTTCGTAACGAAGGTGATGCCACTGCGTTTGAAGTGATCGTGGAAGACGAGGTCACCAGCAGCGTGACAGTGAACGGTGCGCGACCCCAACCGGATTATGATCGTTCCACCGGCAAGCTCATCTGGCACTTTGACGCCATCGAACCAGGCGAAACCAAAGAAATCAAAGTTCAGGTAACGCCCACGGGCGAAGGCGAGCTGGATGGCGTTGCGTCCGTAAGATTCAAAGCACGTATCAAGGCAACGACGGTCATTACTGCCCCCAAACTGCGATTGCAGATGACGGGCCCCAGGGAAGTGAGACTCGGTGAAGAGGTCTCGTATCGATATGTCATTACGAACGAAGGCACAGGGGAAGCTCGTGACGTCTTTCTACGTACGCTGCTGCCAAACGGTGGCGGCTTCAGCCATCCCCAGGGCCGGGATCTTGAATACGAGATTCAATCCATGAGACCCGGTGAGCAGCGGGAGATCATCCTTTCCGTCGTTGCCGGGGAGCCCGGTAAACATCAAACAAAAGTGGAATTAACGGCAACTGGCGGTGCCAATGATCAGGCAGCGTGGCAGACCAACGTCATCGGTGCTCAATTGCAGATCGTTCGACGCGGCCCCAAACGACGATACGTTGGCCGTTCAGGCGTTTATGAAAACGTGGTCACCAACGAAACAAACTTTGATGCCATCGACGCCAAAGTGGTCGAACAGGTCCCCGACGGCATGCGTTTCATCAGTGCTGACAACGGTGGTCAGTACAGCGAAGCGAGCCGGAGCGTAACGTGGACCCTTGATCGCATCGGCGCCGGCCGGCAAAAACTCCTGCAGATCGAATTGATGCCGACTTCAGCCGGTTCCAGGCAAAGTACGGTCACGATTCTGGAGAACGCGGGATTCCGCAGCGATGACTATGTATCCACAACCGTCGTGGAAGACCTGCACAACGTCAGTGCTGATATCAGCCAGCTTGACGGGCCGGTCGCGATGGGAGAAACATTCGGTTTCACGATCACGATTGACAACCGTGGCACTGCTGACGCAACGGACGTCGAACTGACGATTGACGTCCCGGAAGAAATTCAGGTTGTCGGCGCAGGGAGTGCAGAAGTTCAGGCAAAACTTCTTGCCGGAAACCTGGTGCAGTACAATATCGTTGTGCGCATCGCACCCGGCCAGGAACAGAAATTCCAGGTGAAGATGATGGGAGCTCGCCCAGTGCAGAATGGAGTCGTTAAAGCCAGCGTTCGTTACCGCCAGATGGGTGAGCCCCTGGTCGTGTCTGAGTCCGTTACCGTCTACCGTGACGACATTTGACCAGAGCGGTATCCGCTCAACTCGACCGTTCCATACGTTCCTGGCAACACAGGATCGGCCGGAGGTTGCACGAATCGCGTCGACAGCTTTCACCCTCCTTCCAGGCATAGGTATCTACACATCTTTACCCTCCCGTCTTTACGGGAGGGTCGCGAGGAACGAGCGGGGAGGGTCATTGAACGTCGAGGTGCGAATGTATGGTTGCGGTTAGTGCAAGACCCTCTCCGGGCCTGATAGCCCGACTCTCCCGCAAGCGGGAGAGTGATTACGTGGACCCATCTGCGCGCATACGCTTCGATCGTAGTCTTCAGAGATGTGTAGATACCAATGCCGACAGAGAGGGTGAAGTCGAAATCGAATGTTCTTCCAGCCTACCCCCACTCATCGGACGCAGCCTCATGGAAATCTCTCCCCCGCGGCACTCACTAGCTGAAGACTGGTGGCTCTGGTAGCATGCCTTGCCAACCATAGTCCTGTTGTTGCGAGGTGATCCGTGTCAGAAGTTCTGGACAGTTTCGAAATTGAATGGCACGGCAATGTTGTCGTCGTTGTTCCCGCAAAAAGCGTCGAGTCACTCAACTGGGATCTTGTTGAGCAGGCAGCTGACGTCATCATGGACCCGCTGTCGACCCAGGAAGTCCCACTCGTAATCGTGGACCTGAAGGACGTAGGCTACTTCGGTTCCGTCTTCCTGGCGCTGCTGCTGCGGTGTCATAAGTTTCTCAAGCGTCGTGGCGGTGAGCTGGTGCTGTGTGGTGCCAACGACATGGCACGTGAACTTCTGAAGATTACAGCCCTGGACACCATTTGGGCCATCTACAATACTCGCAGCGAAGCCATGCAGGCAATTGACGGCTGAACGGTTGAGAAGGCGTCGCACCGCGCCAGTCATCGCTGATTGGGCGCCCCGGGAACGTTGGCGTCACCAGTGAATTCGGACGTCCATCCTGACGAACGCTATCTCACGGAGGCAACTACCACATGGCGAAAAAGCATCTCACCCATCCGCGTGATTCAGAATTGGAAGTGATCGAACATGTTTCAGAGCTGCGGAAACATTCCGAACTGATTCAGGAGATCAAAGCGACCGCCGACAAGCTGGAGGCCGACGGTGCAACTCGCGGTGACCTGAAGATTCTCAGCCGCGCCCTGCGAGAACTGCGTTACGCATTCAAGGTGTTTACACCTTACAGGCGAAACCGCAAAGTCACCGTCTTCGGGTCTGCGCGGACAGCGCCGGAATCGCCCGAGTGGAAGCAGGCAGAACTGTTTGGCAAACGCATCGCCGAGGAAGGCTGGATGGTGGTGACGGGCGCTGGTGGCGGGATTATGGAGGCCGCTCATGCCGGTTCCGGTCGTGAAATGGCGATGGGGCTGAACATTCTGCTGCCCTTTGAACAGGAAGCTAATCCGATCATTGCGGGGGACGACAAGCTGGTCAACCTGAAGTACTTCTTCACGCGCAAACTGTTGTTCGTAAAGGAAGTCCACGCCGTTGTTTCCTGTCCGGGCGGTTTCGGGACTCAGGATGAAGCATTCGAAACACTGACGTTGGTCCAGACGGGCAAACGCGACCTGATGCCAATCGTCTTTCTGGACCAGCCGGGCGGCACGTATTGGACGGGCTGGCTGGACTACATCAAGACTGAACTGCTGGAAAAGGGCATGATCTCACCCAGCGACCTGAGTCTGTTCAGGGTCACGGACGATGTCGAAGAGGCCGTCGACGAAGTTCTCGATTTTTACAGCGTGTACAACAGCATGCGATTTGTCCGCGATCAGCTGGTGCTTAGGCTGCACCGCGAACCATCTGATGAGCTGATCGAACGGCTGAACGATGAATTTCAGGACGTCGTGGAATCCGGGCGCATTGAGAAGGCACAACCTCACAAACTGGAAGTCGACGAAGTCCACCTGAAGGATCTTCCTCGCCTGTCGTTCATCTTCAACCGCCGCGCGGTCAGCAGATTACGGATGATGGTCGACGTGCTCAACAAGGAATTGGGCGACAGTTGAAGACCGCAAAAACAGCGAACACAGCCTGCCCCGCGGATACGACGGGGCCCTTACGCGGCCCGACGGTCGGCAGCATCTGTGCACGCCAGCCGCCGGAGTGATTCCACGACCTGCTCCATACGTGTGGCACGCGAGCCTTTCACAAGGACCAGGTCGCCGTCACACAGCAAACAGTCCAGCATTGTTGTCAGCAGGGTCAGGCTGGCAAAGCACGAAATCCGATTCAGCGCCCCGCCACACGCAAGGAATCCTTCGACAACGTCGCCCGCAAAGTCTCCCGTGACAGCGATGTGGTCCAGCTTCGACGAAGCCAAAGCCGCCCCCATTCCATAGTGCAGATCTGCCGCCTGTTCGCCCAGATCCATCATGTCGTTCAGCACCAGCACGCGATGACGGCAATGTCTGAATTCTTCTGCCGTCCTAATAGCAGCATGCACTGCAGCAGGGTTCGAATTGTAGGTATCATCGATGACGGTCCACGAACCGATCTGCAACGGACAGCAACGCCCTGGCTCAGATTCGTACGTCGAAAGTCCCGCGTTGATCTGTTCGGGTGCCAGACCTACTTCCAGGCCGACGGCGATGGCCGCCAAAGCGTTGGTCACATTGTGACGACCGCAGGCTCGCACCGTGTATTCGTCTCCATCAACCGTAAGCACCAAAGCATCGTCGGTCATGTTCACAGCGGTCGCACGTACCTCGGCCGTTTCCGCTGTGCCGAATGTGACAACTCGTCCCGGCGCCGACGTCTGCATTTCGGCGACAAGAGGATCATCAGCATTCAAAATGGCAACCCCGTCACTCGACAAAGAGGCAACAAGCGCCTGTTTTTCGTGCTGCACGGCCTGCAGGGACTTCAGTCCGTCAAGGTGCGCGGGACTAACACTCGTGACGACAGCGAATTCCGGTCGCACGATTGACGCCAGCATTTCCACTTCACCCGGCGCGGAGGATCCGACTTCAATGACCGCAAATTCATCACCGCATTGCAGTTCCAGCAGGCTGAGCGGTACTCCCAGATGATTGTTGAAGTTTCGGGGGCTCTGGATTCCCGTGTGAACAGATTCGAGCGTAGCTGCGATCATACGACGTGCAGTCGTTTTGCCCACGCTGCCCGTGACCGCAATCACCAGTGCATCGCTGGTCTGGCGATTGTGCCAGCCAAGTTGTGCGAGTGCGACCTGGGCATCAGCCACCTTGATATGCGGCGTGCGGCACATGTGTGCCGCTGACTCATCCACAATGACAACGTCAGCTCCGTCACTGAGTGCTGCTGCAGAAAATTCGACGCCGTGAATTTGCGTGCCCGGAAGCGCGATGAAGACGTCGCCGCGCTGCACCTGCCGGCTGTCAATGACGCATCCATCCACAGTGGCTGCGACCATAACGTCGCCGCAGATCGTTCCACCCACCAATTCGCAAACGTGTTCAACAGTTATCGGGTGCATTGTTCAACTCAGCCTTTTCCGTATCGCTGAGCCGTAGACATTCCTTCCGTGAATGTCTTTGCGGCAATAATTGCCGTTTATGACAGTGCGATGCTGACTTTGACATCGTCCCGTTTTGAATACGCGGTTAAGTCCAACTTCATCAATTCCGGCGACATCAGCAGAGCTTCCGGGGATTCGCCCGCATGGTTTACCGGTACGATGGGATTTTGAACTTTCCACAGCGATTTCAGCCATCACAACACCTGAACGCCGAGAAACGTCGACGCTCAGACGTGGCGCCGCAACTCGATGCACACCGGCCGGACTGTTCACACGGACCTCTGCATAGAGAACTGCGGCTGCAGGTCGTCAACAGCAGCAGTGCCTGCTGCACGTAACAGTTGTCGGATCACGTCGCGGTCATCAAATGGCAGCATCGTGCCGGCTGTTTCCTGTGAGGCTTCATGTCCCTTGCCGGCGACAATGACCACGTCGCCGGATTCAGCCTGCTGCAGCGCCACAGCGATGGCTTCGCGACGGTCGACTTCCACCAGGTGATAAGCGTTTGCGGAAAAGCCGGCGGTAATGTCGTCGATGATTTGACAAGGATCTTCGCTGCGAGGATTGTCAGACGTGACGATAGCAACGTCCGCTGCCATCGCTGCCTGCGCCATCAGAGGCCGTTTGCTGCGATCGCGTTCTCCACCCGCTCCAAAAACACAGATAAGCCGGCCTGGTACAACCTCACGAATCGTGTCGAGACACCGTGACAGTGCATCCGGCGTGTGGGCATAGTCCACAAGCACCTGGAAGGGCTGGCCTTCGTCGATCCGTTCAACGCGTCCGGGAATCGCGTGCACTGCCTGCAGACCGTCCACGATATGCGGCAGACTGACACCCAGCTGTTCGGCAAGGCCGGCCGCGGCCAGACAGTTGGAAACGTTGTGTCGCCCAATGAGTCTCAGCCGAACTTCGGCATCGCCCTGAGCCAGTCTCAACTGAATGCGCTGAGATCGATGTGTCCTGCTCAGAACCGTCGCGTGTAACTCCGCATCAGGATTGTCGATGCCGTAGGTGACAATGCGTGTACCATGATCGATGGCTGCCATAATGTTGCGACAGCCGGCATCGTCCACGTTCAACAGCAATGGTGCGTCGGGATACAGCAGGTTCGCAATGTCAGCCTTCGCGGATTGGTAAGCCTCAGCAGTTCCGTGATAATCAAAGTGATCCTGCGTTACGTTTGTGATGGCAGCAGCGGACAGGTGGATCCCTGCACACCGCTTCTGCACCAGAGCGTGGCTGCTGATCTCCATCGCGCAGTGGGTCGTTCGGGCGAGCATCATGCTGCGAAAATGCTGGGCCAGAATCCCCGCGGGTGGTGTCGTCAGAGTCGATGGTCTGGAATTGACACCATCACTCGTGCAAATGGTTCCCACAAGACCAGTGCGATGACCGGCCGATTCCAGGATCGACCGCAGCACCCATGATGTCGTCGTTTTGCCATTTGTGCCGGTGATTCCGGCAACGATCGTTGACTGCGGCTGGCCGACAGCCAGGGCCATCGAAACCAGCGCGTGGGCAGTGGCCGTGCAGCTCACGACGCACTGAGGAATCGTGCCGTGGCAGACGTGGCGCTGCACCACAATGGCAGCGGCCCCGTTGGCAATCGCCTGGTCAATGAAGGTGTGTCCGTCACACGTGTAGCCGGCGACAGCGACAAATACCTGTCCGGGAGTGATACTGCGGCTGTCGGTGGAAACACGCGAAGCAGCAATGTCCCGACAGTTGAAAAATTCCGCCTCAGGCAGCAGTTGCTGCAGACTTAAAGTCGTGTCATTCATTCCTGGCGTCCTGCCGGGAGGTGCAGAATATTCGTGATCCGCGAGTCGATGCAGAACACGTCACATCCATGTGGCGGAGGATTCTCTCCAAGTCCTCAAGTCTCGTCAACAGCGACCTGTGAGCGACCACAGGGCCACGTGCCGGACCCACGTTTTCAGGCGGTTTTGGAGAGTCACTGAGGCGCTAATTTCGTGCTGACGGCCAATCAACCGAGCCTCAGTTGGACAGCGCCACTTTCTTCTTCATTTTAACCGGAAGCGTAAGTTTTGAAGTTGCGATTCCGGGTCCCCTCTCCCCAGGAATTCGGAAAAACACGCGTTGTCGAAGGTTTTGAACTTGATCCGAATTTTTGGGGAGAGGGCCAGGGTGAGGGGCATTACGGTCTCCACCACTGATTGCACGTGATGCACTCCTGCCTGTTGCTGTGATACTCTACAGCAAGGGAGATCAAACACATGCCGTTCGCAAGCCAATTACCAGTGAAATATGTTTTGTCGGTTGTGATGTTTGCCGTCATTCCGTCGTTCTGCAGTGCAGCCGACGGTGAAATTTCGGTCCAGGTGGTCGATCAGAATGGCGACGTGACACCGGTTCGCGCGTGGGTTGAGGTCAGCGGAGAGCAGCTGTTTCAGCCCACGCTGCCTGACACTGCAACGCCCTACGCCAGGGACAGAAGTTTCAGTTGCGACGGGCGATTTACGATGACGCTTCCTGTCGGCAAGGCGGTTGTCCACGTTGAAAAAGGCAAAGAATTTTTTCCGGTGGATGTTGATATCGAGATTGTCTCAGGCGAGACCATCGAGAAAACCATTCACATTGATCGCTGGATCGATATGCCGGAACAAGGCTGGTATTCGGCAGATCTGCATGTCCACCTGGGACACGACGACCCTCGTATCCTCAGGCAGCTCGCGTTAGCGGACGACGTACATCTCATTCCTTCGTTTACCTACTGGCTGCGGGGCAGAGGGGAAACCTGGAGTGCTCGGTGGCCGAGTGACGAGTTCAACCGACCACTGATCATCGACGACCGCCACTTCATCACACGCAACAATATAGAAATTGAACGGATTGACGGTAAAGCCGCCCCGGGGGCAGCGATCGGGGCGACGTTTCTGTTCAACCTGAATCAACCCGTCACGGCCATGCGCTACGGCGAACACTTTCCGACCGATGCCGAACTGTGTCGCGTGGCCCGGCGGCATTCTCCGCGCGCTGTGTTCGACAGTGACAAGCCATCCTGGGCGGAATCCGTCATCGGTGCGGCGCTGGGCATGTTCGATACCATTCAGGTCTGCCACAACCACTATCACCGTTCGAACACGCTGCCTGGAGGCTGGGGCATGATCGGACCGCTGGCCATCGATGAATCGAATGCGGCCGCGGGCGACGGACTGTTCCATCGAACCAACTCACTCTACTACCGCTTCCTGAATTGCGGCTTCAAACTGGGTGTGTCCGGCGGATCGGCGATCGGTGTGATGCCTTTGCCGACGGGCTACAACCGGGTCTACGCCCATGTCGAAGGGAAAGTGACCGCGGACAAACTGTGGGCGGCCATCAGTGACGGGCGCACGTTTGCGACCAGTGGCCCCATGCTGACGCTGACCGCAAATGACGAATCCATTGGCGGCACGGTCCTGATCAGGTCAGGTCAGTCTCAGGTCATTTCGATTCGAACGACCGTGAGAGCGATTGAGCAGCTGGAGTCACTGCAAATCATTCACGACGGACGCATCGTGGCGTCTCAGGAATTG
>JAPYTO010000061.1:9326-16165 GCA_029941865.1 Fuerstiella sp.
TGTCCAGCGACAGGCAGGCTGCTGTGGCGGCAGACTGACCCAGGACCATGAAGACCGGCTCCATGCGGATGGAGCCGAAGGCGATGTGACTGGATGACACACAGACCGGCACCAGCAGGTTCTGACATTGAGCCTTCTTTGGCACGATTGAACCATAGGCAATTTCATAGGGTCGCGGCGCCCCGACACCGATATCACCTTCGTTCTGCACGCGTCCGTCCGGCGTGATGTAGCGTTGCACGTTGTGGGAATCCAGCGTGTACGACCCCATGCCAACGGAACCTGGCGTGTCCACTCGGTCCAGACAGTCGTGTTCTGTCATGACGTACTTGCCGATCATGCGACGTGCTTCCCGCACATAAATCTGGTGAGGCCAGCCACCATTGTCTTTAAACTCGTCCTTTGCCAGACCCCACTTTGACATCTCAGCGCGAACGTCTGCGGGGACCGCCGGATCATTGGCCATGAAATACATCAACCCCTGCTGATAGACCTCATGTTCGCGAATGATTTCGCGGCGGCGTTCGTAACTGCCGTCCGGATAATCGTAGTTCATGCCGATGTTGTCGGTGCTGAACGGACCGTGATTATTGGTGTCCGTCTTATGGTTGGGCAGGGGATCGAATTTGTTGAACATCTGTCGCCAACCGGTGTCGAAGACTCTCAGCAACAGTTCGTACTGTGACGCGTCATAACCCTCTGGTTTTGCGAAGGGTATGCGGTTGTCGTCAACATTGGTCAGGCACATTCGAAAACAATACGCCTGCACACGGTGATCTTCTTCGCCCCTGATGCCTGGCGATTCTGCGCTGACACGTGGCAGCAGACCACTCGACGCATCACCGGGAGTTCGGTAGGGATCCACCGGTTTCTTAAACCAGTGACTGTGGTGAAGAACGCCGACCTGAATGCCGTTCCACGTTTCGTCGTAGACAGCGTTCGCTTCACGTCCGACGTGATAATCAACGCCGGAGCCCGCGACCAGATCACCTTCGTATGTTGCGTCCACAAACATGCGCCCATGAAAAGTTCGGCCGCTAAGCATCGTGATGGATTTGATGCGACCATCCACCAGGTTTACGCCTTTGTCCGGACTGCGGTCCAGCCATTCATCGCGAAACACGGGAATGTCTGCTTCGGCGATCATTTCTTCAAAGATGTCTTCCGCGACATGCGGTTCAAAAACCCACATCGCTGCTCCGTTACCAGCGCTGCCCGGAGGACTCTGATTGCGATTGCCGAACTTTGCCTGATCCTCCCACTTCCATGCGTCCGACTTCTGATAGTGCTTCCAGACGCGATGGTAGAAATCACGACTCAACCCGCCGATGGCGTTCTTGTTCCCTGAATCTGTCCACCCAAGTCCGCCGGACGTCAGTCCACCCAGATGCCTGTCGGGACAGACGATCACCACAGACTTTCCCATCGATTTACACTGAACCGCTGTGGTCACCGCCGCGCTGGTGCCACCGTAGACGACAACGTCCCAGATGTCGTCGGCCGTCGCTGCGGTCTGCCCCGCGAGCAGGATCGCCAGCACCAAAGACTTTGCCGAGTTCGTGCTCACACTCCTGTACCTGGACATCAACATTATCCCCACTAGATTTTCTTTGTCGCACACGCGTCTGAAATTAATCCTATCGTCACTTGTTGCCTATGCAACTCCTGACACGCTCCGATCGAGGGCGCTCCCGAATTCCATACACTGATCCCGGTCGCATGGGTGTTACCGATCGCTTGCAAACCGGCACGTGTTTCCCCAGAATCTGACCACACGTGCTGAGGCGTATCGGTGCCCACTACCGCAGGTGCGGATTCCAAATGACACGGTATCGCCATCAGCGACGGCACAAGGCCCATCGGGATTCTCGCGTTCATACTTCAACTTGTTCAAAGGTGAGTACTTAATGACATACCAGATTAAGCAGCTGAAGCTTGGCGGAATTTTGGACCAGGCCATTGCTCTGACAAAGAACCACTTCGGACTGCTGTTCAGCATCATAGCGCTGGTCTACATTCCGTTCTCGCTGATATCGTCGTTTGCAATTCTTTCAGTTACGCCGCCGCCGCCAATGGGCGCGTCTCCCGAACAGATGAGCGCCTACCAACAGGAAGTCTTTAAGAACCTTCCGTTGATAATGGGCGTAGGTCTGCTGTCAGCCTTCGTCGTGCTGCCGTTGACGAATGCGGCCGTGGTCGATGCCGTCGCCAAGCTCTATCTTGGCAAGCCCGCGTCGGCCGTCGAATCCATCAAGGTCGGACTGTCCCGACTGCTGCCCCTGTTCTGGACTACAATCCTGATGGTTCTTGCCATCATGGGCGGTTTCATGCTGCTGATCATTCCAGGGTTTCTGTGCATGTTTTGGTTTAGCCTGTCGACTCACGTTGTTGTACTGGAAGGAATCAGTGGAGGAGCTGCGCTGGGGCGCAGCAAGAAACTGATGTCCGGCAACATCAACACAGTGTTTGTTCTGGGAATTCTTATGGCAGCAATCGGGGCTGGTATTGGAATGGTTGCTGGCCTTGTTCCTCAGCCGCAGGTTCAGGTGATCGTGCAAACCATCATGCAGGCAGTCATGACCATTCTTTCGACGGCCGCTTTGGTGGTGTTCTACTTTTCATGCCGCTGTGGTCACGAGAATTTTGACCTGGAACATCTCGCACAATCCATGGGCGAAAGCACTGCCGAGGTAAACAGCGAAGCGGATGAGTTCTGATGTTCGCAATGCCTGGCTTTATTTTCCCTGCCTATCGGGCAACGGGCGAAACCGCAATGCTGGCTTCGTTGAAGTCGCCCGAGACGATTCGCCAAAAGGCAGCCGAGGTCGTATCGCGTCCGGATTACCAGTTGGACCTGGGGCTTGATGATGAAACGCAGGGGCTCTGGCTGACGGTGCTGTCCTGGATCCTGAAACCGATTGTCTGGATATATGAATCGTTGCACGGCCTGCCACCGGTGTTGCAGATCATCGTCGTTGTGATTCTGGTCGTCATTCTGGTGGCTCTGACCGCACACATGATCTGGTCCCTCGTCAACACCATCAAGGGGTCGAAGATGGACCGATTGGCGGGCATGATTGACCGCGAACGCCGCGTTGACCCGCGACAGATGGAAAGATCGGCAGAACTCGCGGCGGCTGACGGTCAATACGTGGAAGCTGTGCGGTTTCTGTTCAAAGCCGCCCTTGTTCGCATTGAACAATCAGAGAAAAAGAAGCTGCGTGTGGGCATTACCAACCGCGAATTGCTGCGGCGTTATCAGAAGTCGCCATTGTCGGGACCGCTTGCGCAGATCACCGACCTGATTGATCGGAAGTGGTACGGTACCGAAAGCTGCGAGTTCACCGACTACGAAGTCTGCCAGTCTCAACATGTCAGTATCTGTGCAGTCCTGCAGGGGAACAGCCGTGTTGTCAGTGCGTAACGCCGTCGTCGCTGCGACAATCCTGCTGGTGCTGTCAATCCTGACATCGCTGCTGTCGATGGTTCGTGAACCGGATTCCGACGGCATGGGCAACGACTCGTTCGGGACTCAGGGCCACGGATACCGCGGGCTGTTCGAAACGCTGGATGAACTTGAAGTTGAAGTAAATCGTGAATTCGCCCCCCCTGATTCTGCCCGTCTGGCAGCCGGCACGGTGGTCTTCCTGAACCCTGCCGCAACGATTGTTGCCACAGAACCCACGTACCTGACGGCGCTGCTAAGCTGGGTTAACGAAGGCGGGCGAATCGTGGTCGCACTCAGTGACCTGGACGACTTCAGAATGAAGATGATGTTGGCACAGATGAAGGAAACACCGCCAACGTTTCTGGACGCCATTGACCTTCAAGGCGTGGGTCTTATTGGCGGCGAGTCCGCGGTGGATAAGCGGCGAATTGCGAGACGGCGGCGGTCGGGAAATTCATCGCGAGACGCTGAGAGCATCGCAGGCGACATGCTGGACATGATGAACGCTCCACTGCGTCTGCTGCAGGACGTCACTGTCACCGTCGAAGGGGATTTTAAAGACGTTCACGGTGTCGTTAATCGGCTGACCGTTCCGGCCGATGGCGTCGCCTCACTTGTTTGCGACCAACCGCCTGACGGAAGCGTGACATGGACGGTCGGCGACGAAGTACGAATCCTGGCCGCTCGGTTTAAGCGAGGAGCAGGAGAGATCGTTGTTATCTCCGACCCGCTGTTGCTGACCAATCGTCTGATTGCGCGAAGCGACAACAGCATTCTGGCGGCACGTCTGTTGGCACCGAGTGGTCAGTCGGTGTTGTTTGACGAATTCTACCATGGGCTTGGCGTGCGTGGACAACCGCTGTACCTGCTGACACATTTAAGCTACGCCTCCGCGACGATCGGGATCTTGATCGTGCTGGGCCTTTCGACATGGCGGAAAGCTGTTTTTCCGGGACCGCCGTTGCCGGATGATCGGGTACGTCGACGCGACATCAGAGAATACGTCAATGCCATGGCCAGGTTCTTTTCTGAAGGCAACCGTGGACGCGGGCGATTGGTGGAAGAACTGCGAAACGGCGTTCTGCGCCAGTTGAGTATAGAAATGGGATTGCCACCCGACACGACGGACGTTGACAGAATTGCGACGGTCATGGCACGAAAGGAACCTCAACGAGCGAAGTTATTGCAGGATGCCACGCAATCCGTCAATCAAGCGATACAATCACGGCGACGTTGGTCACAATCAGAAACTCTTGACACCATGCGGAGGATGTCAGCTTGTCTTTAGAAGAGCAGTATAAGGCCGTTCGAGCGGAACTGGAAAAGGTCATCTTCGGTCAGGATGACGTGCTTGAATTTTCTCTGGCGGCGGTGTTCAGCTGCGGACATCTGTTGCTGGAAGGGCCACCCGGCGTTGCCAAGACGTTGCTGGTGCGGACGATCGCAACAGCACTGGATCTGGACTTCAAACGCGTTCAGATGACGCCGGATCTGCTTCCCAACGACATCACGGGGTCATCGATCTACCGCGATGACACGCGCACGTTTGAATTTCGGCAGGGGCCACTGTTTACGAACTTCCTGCTGGCAGACGAAATCAATCGATCTTCCGCCCGGACCCAATCGGCCCTGCTGGAAGCGATGCAGGAACTGCAGGTGACGTACGACAGCGTGACGCATTTGTTACCAGCCCCCTTTATGGTGTTCGCCACACAGAATCCCATCGAACAGGAAGGTACCTATCCGCTTCCGCTGGCTCAGCTGGACCGTTTTATGTTCAAGGTCCACGTGTCGTACCCGCCTCCGGAGGACGAAATTCGTGTACTGACAGAACATCACGCGACAGCCGGGCTCGCTTCCGAAGCTCAGTCGAAGGTTCAGCGGGTCATGACATCGGACGATGTGCTGGCCGCCCGCAGCGAGATTCGGGAAACCTTTGTTCGAGAAGAAGTGGTGCGGTACGTGCAGCGACTGCTGCAGGCAACCCGAGACGATGAATCGATGAGCGTGGGGGCCAGTCCGCGTGCCGGCCTGATGATGATTATGGCGGCCAAGAGTCTGGCTCGATTTTCCGGCCGCGATTATGTCAATCCGGACGACATCAAGACGGCCCTGCTTCCGGTCATGCGTCACCGCGTCGTGCTGAGTCCGGCGGCCGAACTGGAAGGCACCACACCCGATGAAATCCTGTCACGCATGATCGAATTCGTGGAGGTGCCGCGGTGATGTACCGCCCCGGTCGTCGCCTGGTCGTCCTGGCCGGGCTGCTGGCAATGCTGTCGCTGGGAGTGTTCTTCCAGGCGGCATTCGTCGTGGTCCCACTGGCGGGTGCTGTGGGCCTGGCCGTGGCGGCCGAGATCGATCGTCGGAAGGCAGCGAATCTATTGAAACAACTTTCGGTACGGCGATCAATGCCCGTAATCGCTGCTCGTGATCGGACGTTCGAAACAGTTCTTCACGTCGAAAACTCGGGAGCACAGGTCGCGATTGCAGATTTGCGAGACGTCGTTCCGGAGGATTGTATTCCCGCATTTTCGCTGCACCCCTGCGAGATTTCTGCCTCATGTCAGCAGGACGTCGCCATCACGTACCGCATCCCCCGCCGCGGACGGCACAGTTTCGGTCCGGTCTGGATCCGGGTTGCCGGACCGCTGAATCTGATCGAAGCACAGCAACCGTTTGATTGCCCCGGATCCGTCCGCGTCCTCCCGGAAACATTCGCATCCTCTGAAGAACTGGTGAAGGATACCGGTGCCCAGCTGCAACTGCTGGACAAAATCACACGCACCCGGCAGCATGGTTCAGGCACTGAATTCGAATCACTGCATGCCTTTCGCGATGGGGACGATCCGCGGCGTATTGACTGGCGTGCCACTGCCAGAATGCGTCAGCCGATTGTGCGGCGATTTCAGGTAGAACGACACCGCGACGTCGTCATTCTGATTGACAGCGGCCGACTGATGGGAAGCGATACGGATCGCGGTTCGAAACTGGACTGTGCCGTCGACGCAGCACTGAATCTCGCTCGCGTCGCGTTGCAAAGCGGTGACCGTTGCGGAGTGGCCGCATATGACAGCGAGATTCGCGGTTTCTTGCCGCCGGTTTCCGGAATCAGGTCGCTCGGTAATATTGTGGAATCAGTGTATGACCTGCAGACGCGGTGGAACGAATCAGATTTCACCCGCGTGCATGCTGAACTTCAAACGCGACAGCCCAAGCGATCGTTACTGGTCGTTCTGTCTGATCTCAGTGATGCAGAAACGTCTCGCCTGCAATGTGCTGCACTACAACAGCTCAGCCGCCGCCATCTTGTTCTGTTCGCCGCTCTCAGAACACCGCTTCTGAATGATATCATCCGCGAACCAACGGATTCGGTGATTGACGGTGCGAA
>JAPYTO010000061.1:16265-30595 GCA_029941865.1 Fuerstiella sp.
CGCTTCTGAATGATATCATCCGCGAACCAACGGATTCGGTGATTGACGGTGCGAAGAAGGCGGTCACCTTTCGGCTGCTCAGGGATCGCAGTCGAGCCTTACATGTACTGGAAAGAACAGGCGTTCACGTGCTTGACGTGGAACCACAACAGGTCACGTTGCCGTTGATCAATCAGTTTGTTGATCTACGGCGGCGAAATCTTCTGTAATGCCTCTTCGAGGCTTGATGGATCGGCTGGCGGTCTGTTGCCGGACTTCGTTTTGCACACAGATCTTCGCCCCAACCCCAATTCTTAGTCTGGATCACGCAGTAGAACGATCTTCGACTGAAGACCGTGTGATGGCGCGTTCACGCAGCAGGCCGTAAGTAAAATACACCGTCCAGAACACCGCTGTTCCCAAAGCAAACAGCAAACGCAGGGACGTCGACCAGTGACTCTGACGCACATAACTTTCAATAACGGCAGCCGCAATCAGCATTCCGGCCACACCAAGGCAGACCCCTGCGGCTTCTCGACCGGCGTGCAACAGCTGCTGCTTGCGAGATCTGATGCCGGGATTCACGACTGCCTGGCCCAACATCAGACCGACGCCGCCACAAAGAATGATCGCCCCCATCTCTGTGACCCCGTGCGGCAGAATCCACGCCCACATCTCACCGCGAATCCCCGCCTGGTAATGAATGGCCACAAATACGCCCATCAGCATACCGTTAAAAACCATCAGAAAGACGGTGGGCACAGACGCCAGCACGCCGGTTGCCATCGCCAGCAAGCCAACTTTGAAGTTGTGCTGAAACAGGAACGAAGCGAAGAAAAACTTTTGTCCACCGCCGTCATCACGCCCCGACCGCAGCACAGACAGCAACTGTTCCGGCGTAGAACCAGGTTGTCGCTGATCTGCAGCAGGCCACAGTGCGTGAGCCACAAGCGGGTCGGACGAAGCCGCAAAGAATCCGATCAGTCCGCCAACGATCACCAGCACAGCAGAAATCAGATGCAGCCGCCAGTATCGCATGATGACGCGGCCAAATCCTTCCACCAGAAACGTCACGGCTCCACGCCAGATCGAATGACGCGGTGGCAGATAGATCAGACTGTGAGCTGCCGCGGTCAGCCTGTTCAGGTAAGTGATCAGGTGTTGATCCCGAGTCTGAGTTGTGACGCGCGCCAGATGCACGGTCGTCCGACGATACAGCTCGTCCAGACGCTCACGTTCCTGTGGAGAAAGGCGACGAACGGATTTCCGACCGCGCTGGACCAGGCTCGCCAGTTCATCCCATTCGTGCTTGTGACTACCTACGAAACTGCTCATACTCTCCTTCCACCAACGACACCATTGTCGGTGTCTGTTAAAGTCTGATGGGTAGCCGGCTGGAATACAACCGGACCCGTTGCCAGACAGATTCAATTATGCGAGCAACGTAACTCTGATGTCTGATCTGCATTTCGAAACGCCGGAAAACGTTTCGGTTAACTTTTCCCCTGCCGGTCTGGGGACACGTTACGTGGCGTGGTTCGTGGACCAGATCTTTGTGTGGGTGTTGACGATTGGTCTGCTGTTCGCCTTGATCTGTGCCGGCGCTTCGTTTCAGGGCCTCAGAGAACTGGTTGTCGGCCTGGACGAAGGTGACAGCGAATCTGTCATGATCTTCATTGGCATTATCATGCTGGTCTGGGGACTGGGCAGCTTCGTCTACTTTGGTCTGTGTGAATTCTTTATGCGCGGCCAGACACCCGGGAAACGCATGTCGCATATCCGCGTGATTAAGGCGGACGGATTCTCACTGGATGGCCCCAGCATTCTGGTGCGAAATGTGTTTCGCGTTCTGGACCACATACCGGTCCTCTGGATCGTGCCGGTCCTCTCCGTGCGAAGCCAACGAACCGGCGATATGATCGCGGGAACGGTTGTCGTGTCTGACGAACAACAGGAACTGAGCGCCGTCCGCACTGAACTGGCTGAGCGATCCGCTCTGGAAAGTGAATTCCGTTTTGACCCGACGGCCCTGGCACAACTGAACGACGTAGATCTTCAGGGTGTCGAACAATTGCTTGAACGTTGGAACAGTTTGACGGTACAGCAGCGGGAACAATTGCTGGCGACGATGGTCGAAGCCCTCACAGGCAAACTCAAGGTTGAGTCTCCGGAACCGGCACAGCGCCTGCGTTTCCTGGAAGACCTGCTTGCTGCCGAACTCCGACGTCAACAACGCGGACTTGGCTGATGTTATTGAATGAAACAGTCACAGGACGTGTAGTCGGGGCGTTCGCGATTTTGCCGCCTCATTGATCGGTTGGCAACCGGCAGGACGGCATTGTCGGACCGGGAGATTCGAATCAGGTATCGGAGAGTGTGTCGTGATGCGAGCAGTGTTGATTCTCGTTGTGTTAGGCAGCACGCGCGGCGTCGCTGCGCAGGACGTTCCGCAGTCCGTCGCACAGACGTGGGCTGACTTTGATCCTCGTGCTGAACCGCTGGAAACAGAGATCATTCGCGAGTCGATCGAAGACGGCGTCGTGTTACGGCACGTTCGGTATGTGGTCGGGACCTGGGGTGGAAAGAAAACCCGAGTCGCCGCGTTCTATGCGTTTCCGCAGGACGGCCAGCGGTTGCCGGGGATTGTGCAGATTCACGGCGGCGGTCAGCGAGCAATGCCGCAAACGGCTCAGTTCTGGGCGTCGCACGGTTATGCTGCGGTCACGGTCAATTGGGGCGAACATGTGATCGGAGAACCAGACGACGTGAACACGGATTGGGCCGGAATCCCGGCAGGCTTTCTGGAGCCAAAACACCACAACGACCTGACACCCACCGAAAACACAGTTCACGATGTGCCGCATCCGTGGAACAGCAGCTGGCTGCTGTACTCAGCGGCAGCACGGCGGGCGATTACGTTTCTCGAAAGGCAGCCCCAGGCGAATGCAGCGAAAATTGGACTGACGGGGCACAGCATGGGAGGTCGACTGACCGTGTTGACCGCTATCGACCCGCGTGTGAAAGCCGCATCTCCTTCTGTCGGCGGCAGCGGCTATCTTTATTCCGACATCACCGGCGTGCCTGGATCCGCGCGACGAATGCAGCAGAACTTCGATCTGTACAACCGAACGCTGGACGCCCAAAACTACTGGCCACTCATCCGCTGCCCCGTGATGTTTCTGGGAGCGACCAACGATTTTAATTCACCAATGGAAATGGTCATCCGAGGGTTCCGCTCGCTGCCGCAGAAAAATGGTGCGATGTCGTTTACACCGCACATGAACCATCGATTCACCGCAGACAACTATGCCGCGCGAGTGCGCTGGTTTCAGACGCATTTGCAGGGCACGTTTGAGTTTCCCGGAACCGCTGCTGCTGTACTTGAACTGAATTCCGGCGATGGAACTCCACGATTGATTGTGCAACCTGATCTGTCAGGTCCTCATAAACTCAATTCGGTATCAATCTTCTACGGATACGACCGTGATCCGCGGGCGCGTTTCTGGCGGTCAGCGGACGTAATCCGCAACGGCGATTCATTCACGGCCGCCTGCCCGGTGATGGAACCTGGCGAACCGCTGTTCGTTTTTGCCAACGTGACGTATGACACTGGCACAGCACTGAAGATGCCGCGTGGTTACGCAGACACTTCGTTGCTGACGGTGACCAGTGAGTGCAAACAGACGTTTCCCCATCAATTGGTCGAAGCCGGAGTCAGGCCGAGCGGCACACGCGAGCGGCTGATCGAAGACTTCCACCACGGCTGGCGGGACTGGTCGCTGGTCGGAGTTAACCATACGGTGCACTGGAACTACGAGACCCACAAATTGAACGACCCCACTTTCGTCGGCCCGCGGAGAGCTTCGCTGGCTCTTGAGGTTCAGACGACGGCACCGTCCAACACGCTGGCTGTCATCATGGATGTCGACCGATGGCGCGGTTATACCGGACGCAAGCCTCGACGGTTTACCGCCCTTGTCGAACTGCCCGAAGCGGGAACTCACTCGCTGAAAATCCCCACGGAAAAATTCGTCACGCCTGAGGGAAATGTGCTGGAGAACTACGATTTCGTCACCAGTTTGATTTTGACTCCAGGGCAAAAAGAACGGCCGGACGAAGTGCCCGAAGTCTGGCAGGGCAAGACGCCCGTTTTCAGGAACATCCGCTGGCAGGGCGGCGACTTCGCGTCCCGACCACGACCTTATCTCAGGCAGGGCAGCTCCACGAGCGAAGCCGACGAAGCATTTCGCGAGCCATTCGAATAGGCCTCTGCGCCGACAGGTTGCGTGCTGTATACGACTGTTACGGAAGCCTTCCGTCGCCGCTGACAAATCGAACATCGTCCTGATCTTCATAAAGCATGGATCGGTCCAGGCGAGTTCAGGATTTCCGCGCACGAAAAAAGACCGGGACGAAAGTCACCGGTCTTCGATTCTTCAGCGGGGTGCTGATGCGGAATTACACGCCGCGTTATTCTGCTGCTGGTGGTGCAGCACATGTGACGGCTGCTGGAGCACAGCATGATACTTCTGCTGGTGCACAGCAGGTGACGGCTGCCGGTGCACAGCACGTGACAGGCTCTGGTTCGCAGCATGCATCTGGACAGCAGGCATTCTTACGCTTGAGCTTCCTCAACAGACGACCAGAAAACAGACGACAACGACGTTTGCCGCAGGGGTCGCAACATGGGTCTGCTTCGCAGCAGGCAGGTGCTGGTGCACAGCAGGTTGGGGCAACTGGTGCACAGCAGGTTGGTGCAACTGGTGCACAGCATGATGGTTCTGCGGGAGCAGCACAAGAGGGCTCAGGAGCACATGAGTCGCAGCTGGATCTCTTGAAATGGCCGAACAAACCGGCATCTGCAGACTGAGTTGCAACGACACTGGTCAGAACAGCCACAGTCAATAGTGATAGAACACTTCTCATTGAACAAATCTCCGTTATTTCGAATTCGAAAAGGGTGGGTACTTCGTGCTTAGTTCATCTGCCAAAGTATTCCCCAGGTCCAGGGCACAGGCTTGATTTGTGTGAAAGATCAACGGCCACTCGACGGAATTTTCGCCAACGTGGTCAGGTACACATGTTTCGGTAAACATTTCCCGTTGACGGAGGGTTTCCGATTACATCGACTGAAACAATTTCGGTAACGTTGCTGGCGGAATGGTAAGCACAATCGGACTCGACGGGGTTGAGAGTCGGTCGTCAACCTCCGCGTGAGCTGTTGTCAGGAGGTAATCGTTCGGAAAAGAGTCCTGGCGACGTCCCACGGCGGAAGGAATTCATTTCGCAGGTCGGGTGCAGCCGGGGCGATGCTCAGAACTCACCATTCCACCGCTACAAGTCGCGAATGCACAACGGCGGCATTGCCACTCCGGTGTCACAGTGCAGAAAAACGGGCATCTCGCAAGACGCATAACAGCGCAGGCTGACAACGATCATTGCGGCGTGCATAATGACAAACTTCGCCTTCCGCGATTTGAGTGAGCCGCTGGTGTTACAGCATTTTTTCACCTGGCCTGTACGATCCGGATCGCGGGAGTCAGTGATTTTCCCACCAGAACTCGTTGGCCGCGGGCCCAAAGGAGCGTTTTCCGCTCCAGTGGCCGGGCTGTACGGATCAACATTACTTCAGCGTCACAGCCCCACTCGGCACGTTCGGCTCAGGAAATGGGTTTGTCGCCAGTCAGACAGGACAGGATGAAAACATGAACAACAGGAAATGGCGTCTCGTTTCAAGACTATTTGCGATTGCTGTCATCGCAGGTTCGTTCGTTCCCGTAGCCGGTGCGGCTGAGAATGGCTCAGACAAAGCACCCAACTTTGTGGTCATTCTGGTCGATGACCTGGGTTACATGGATGTGGGGGCCAATAATCCCAAATGTTTCTATGAGACGCCGAACATTGACCAGCTGGCTAAGTCCGGCATGCGGTTCACCGATGGGTATGCCGCCAACCCGGTCTGTTCGCCGACGCGATACAGTCTGATGACTGGTAAATATCCGACACGCGTGCAGGCCACCAATTTCTTCTCCGGCAAAAGAGGTGGCAAATTCAACCCGGCACCTCTGAACAACAAAATGCCGCTGGACGAAATTACGATTGCACAAGCTCTGAATGACAAGGGATACGCCACGTTCTTTGCCGGCAAATGGCACCTGGGCAGCAGCGAGGAATATTATCCGCAGAACCGCGGCTTTGACGTCAACATTGGTGGGTACAGCCGGGGCGGTCCTTATTCCGGTAAAAAGTACTTCGCGCCGTTTGAGAATCCGCAGATCAAGGTCGAGAGTCCGGAGGGCGATCACCTGCCGGCCCGACTGGCCCGCGAGACAGCCAGTTTTATCCATGCCAACAGGGACAAGCCCTTCCTGGCTTACCTGGCGTTCTATTCGGTCCACACACCGCTGATGGGACGTCCTGATCTGGTAGAGAAATACAAAAAGAAGGCCGCGGCCATTGCAGGTGAAGAGTTTGCGAACGAAGAGCAGATCATCGGCGACAGCCCACGCAAAGTCAGGATTCTGCAGAAGCACGCTGTGTATGCGGCGATGGTCGAAGCCATGGACCAGGCCGTCGGCACAGTCCTGCAGCAACTGGAAGACTCGGGAGTCGCAGACAACACCGTTGTGCTGCTAACGTCAGACAATGGCGGACTTTCCACTTCCGAAGGTTCACCCACCAGCAACCTGCCGCTGCGAGGCGGTAAAGGCTGGGTTTACGAAGGTGGTATTCGCGAGCCATGGATCGTCAGATATCCGGGCGTCACAAAAGCGGGAAGTGAATGTGCGGAGCCGATCTGCTCAATTGACCTGTTTCCGACAATCGCTGCGACCGCAGGAATCACGGTCGACCATGACATCGACGGCATCGACATCCGGCCGGCACTCAAGGGCGAAACTCTGAATCGCAAATCGCTGTTTTGGCACTACCCGCACTACAGCAATCAGGGCGGCATTCCCGGCGGCGCTATTCGAGAGGGTGACTTCAAGCTGGTGGAACGCTACGAAGACGGTCGCGTTCACCTTTACAACCTGGCATCCGATATCGGCGAGACCAATGACCTTGCCGCCGAGATGCCGCAGCGAGTCAAACAGATGCGCGATCGCCTGCATGCGTGGTATCAATCTGTCGATGCACAGTTTCTTCAGGAGAAATCCGACCGCGTTCCTTGGAAGCCCGAATACCTCCGGTAACAGGACGTCGCCGGGGAGTCTGCCCTCCACGTATCTCCGGCGGGCGAGATCCTGATCGCGTGATGGATATCGCCAACAGCACACTTCCGTACAAGTAGAATGAATAGACATGAAATCCTTCGTCTTTATTATCTGTGGCATCCTGCTGGCATCGCCTCACGCTGCCGCGGCAGCAAAACCCAACATCGTTTTCATCTTCGCCGACGACTGGGGTTGGGGTGATCTCAGTTGCCATGGGCACCCTTATGTGAAAACACCGAACATCGATCGGTTGGCTAAAGAAGGAACGGATTTCCATCGGTTTACCGTCGCCAGCGGAGTTTGTTCGCCCAGCCGAACAGCCGTGATAACCGGACATTTCCCGGCGCGCTACAACATTGACGGACACTTTGCGTGGGTGCCCAGCAATGCGAAACGCAATATGCCGGACTGGCTGAGTCCCAAGTCTCCGCTGCTGCCGCGGTTTCTTCAGGACAGCGGGTATGCCACGGCTCACTTTGGAAAGTGGCATCTGTCCAACAACATGATTCCGGATTCGCCTTTGCCGAGCGAGTATGGCTATGACACGTACGGTGCTTTCAACTGCGCCGGAGAGCAGATGCCGGTGCACGAGGATTCGCGGCACGCCAACGCCTTCATTGAAAAAAGTCACCGCGACGGAAAACCGTTCTTTGTCAACCTGTGGCTGCACGAGCCTCATACGCCGTTCCACACAGTGCCAAAATATCGGTGGCGATTTCGCGAACTTGAAGAGCGCGACAATATTTATGCGTCGGTGTTGTCCCACGCCGACGATCGAATTGGCGAAGTTCTGGACACACTGGATCGATTGAATGTGACCGACAACACGCTGGTCATCTTCAGCTCGGACAACGGACCAGCGCGAGCCGGCAGGCCAACGGAACTCACGCTGTCGCACGACGCCGCAACCGGTGCCGGTTACGGAATCGCCGCCGCACGAGGAATCACGGGCGGGCGAAAGGGCTACAAGAGTGCGTTGTTTGAAGGCGGAATCGGCGTTCCCTTCATTGCTCGCTGGCCCGGAAAAATCCCTGCCGGCAAGGTCGACAAAACTTCCCTGATTTCGGCCGTGGATCTGCTTCCTACGTTCTGCGAAGTGGCCGGGGCCAAGCTGCCGGAATCATACGCACCTGATGGACTGAGCCAGGTTGCCGCACTGATGGGCAACGGAAACTCCGAGCGCCAGAAGCCACTGTTCTGGAAGATGAATTCCCGCTGGCCCAACAAAAACCAGCCGTACCATTGGGTTTCCTGGGCCATCGTCGATCAGGACCGGAAGCTGGTGACCAACTCAGATGCCAGCTACGTAGAACTCTTCGACATCGCCGCTGATCCCTACGAGAACAGCGACTTAAAGGAAGAGGAACCGGAAGCCGTCAAGCGGTTGCTCGAAAAACTCGCCGAATGGAAGACAACGCTTCCTGCAAAACCGAGCGGAAACGTTTTCTCTGACGAACGGTCTCAATAGAACCACAGGCAGAGCTGGTGGTATCAGCAAGCCCCCTGAAAGGGGCCGCAATACAAGCTCGAAGCGCCAGCGAGTGGGTCTGGTGCGATTGAGAAACACACTTGCTTGCGCAGCGTGCTTGTATCAAAAAACGGCAAAGCCACATCCGAGCGAATTCCCCCAACCATGCAACGAAAATTAATTCTCATCGCCACGATCATGCTGGCATCGCGGGGCGCAGTGCATGCTGCTGAAAGCAGGCCGAACATCATCTTTCTGTTTGCGGACGATCAACGCGCCGACACGATTGGGGCTCATGGGAATCCGCACATTCAAACTCCCAATCTGGACAAGCTGGCTGCCAATGGCTTCAGCTTCCGCAGAAACTATTGTGCCGGCTCCTTCAGCGGTGCCGTTTGCGTGGCCAGTCGTGCCATGCTGATGACCGGACGGCACTGGATGCGAATTCCATCCGAAAAGGTCGCAACCGACTGGAAGAAACTGCCGTTGCTGCCTGCGGTGTTGAACTCAGAGGGCGACTATCGCACTTTCATTGTCGGCAAATGGCACAACGGCAAAGCGACACTGCGAAGAGCATTTTCGTCCGGCCAGTCGGTGTACATGGGTGGCATGGCCAACCATGCGGATTTTGAAGTGCAGGATCTGGTTGATGGATCGTTGGGTCCGAAGCGACCGGCGGGAGGATTCTCCAGTTCTGTCTTCGCGGACGCGGCGGTCAACTTTATTCAGGACGCAGATGCGGAGCGGCCGTTTTTCCTGTACGTCGCCTTTATGGCCCCGCATGATCCTCGAAATCCGCCGGAAGAGTATCGAAAACTCTATTACGACAAACGCCCTCCTTTGCCGAAGAATTTCCTGCCGCAACATCCTTTCATGAATGCTCCTCAGGCAACATCGGGACGCGACGAAGGGCTGGCCCCGTGGCCAAGGACAAAGGAAGTCATCAGCGATCAGTTGTGCGAATACTATGGTCTGATCACTCACCTTGATCAGCAGGTGGGACGCGTTCTGCAGGCATTGAAAGACACTCCTCACGCTGAAAACACGTACGTCGTCTACACCGCCGATCACGGGCTTGCGATGGGCAGCCATGGTCTGCTGGGCAAGCAGAACGTTTACGAGCAGAGCATGCAGTGTCCGCTGATTCTGAGTGGACCGAAAATCCCGCAGGGCAAATCAAGCGACGCGTTCACCTACGTTCACGACCTGTATGCCACGATCTGCGGATTCGCCGGCATCAAGACTTCTGCAGACATCGATTCGCGCGACCTGACACCCATCATGGAGGGGAAGCTGAGAGGCGTGCGAGATTCCGTTTTCCTGCCATTTCAGGACAACCAGCGCGCCGTTCGTGACGAACGTTGGAAGCTGCACATCTACCCGAAAATCAATCACCGGCTTCTGTTTGATCTGAAGTCGGATCCCCATGAGATAAACAATCTGGCCGAGGACGCAGCACATGCTGCGGAAATCGAACGGATGACGGCGTTGATGGAGTCGTGGAGGACTCTACTGGGAGACAAAGATCCCCTCAGTGTCGACGATCCGCAGCCGAAAACTCCCGTGTACAGCAACAGCAATCGCAGATTGGATGTCTGGCAGCCCAAATGGATTCGCGATAAGTACTTCGACGGACGAAACGATCCGAATCACGGCCCACGAAAGTAGTCTGGCGCAGTTCCATATCCAACAGGAAATCCCCGTCCTCATGAGTCCAACCAATCTCGAAATCCTGGCGTACGAAGACACACCGCTGGGGCCGTTGTGTCTGCGTCGACGAGAATTGCTGTCCGAACCGGGAACCATTGTCACCGAGGTGACGCTGAACCATGAATTCCTGATGAGCAGTTACAACACCGATTCCGAACGTGCCATTTCGAATCGATCGATTGAAATTCATGGCGGCAGTAAGCTGACGGCACTGGTCGGTGGTCTGGGCCTGGGGTATACGGCGCGTGAGTTGTTGGCACACAAAAACGTCGCGTCCGTTGAGGTTGTCGAGTTTTTGCCACAGGTTATCGATTGGCTGCGGAATGACCTGGTTCCGCTGTCGGGCGAACTAAACGCCTGCTCACATTTAAAAATCACTGCTGGTGACGTCTATCAGCGACTGCTGGCGGAACCGACGGAACAATTCGATCTGATCGTGATTGACGTCGATCACTCTCCCTGCGATCAACTTGGCGAAGAAGATCATGAGTTTTATACGGCGGCCGGTCTTTTGAAAGCCAAAGCCCATCTGCGCGAAGGAGGTCTGCTGGCGGTTTGGTCCTACGCCGAAAGCAGCGACTTTCCCCAGGCTCTGCGCAGCACGTTTCACACCGTACATGTGGAACCGATTACGACGATCAACACACTCGTGGATCACGAACAGACCGACTGGTTGTTCTTTGGCGTCAAGTGAACGGCGTTAGACACAGGACCGTGCGATATTCCGTCCCAACTTCAGTCTTTGAAGTTGCGCGTTTTCTTAACCCTCCCGTCTTTACGGGAGGGTCGGACGCAGTAGCGGCCGGGGAGGGCCCTCTCCGGGCCTGAGAGCCCGACTCTCCCGCAAGCGGGAGAGTAAAGACGTGAAGCGAACTGCTTGCAGACGGTCCGTCGGCAGACACACTCGCTCGCGCATCGAGCTTGTATTTGGGACAGTCTGGCGATGCCCTGTTACTCGTCGCTGACCATTACGTCCGCATCATTCCGGACCAACTCAAGTCCCACGCCGTCACCACGGTCCGGAGTCAACCGATAAACGCGATCAGCGTGTCGCAGGAAGTTTGACACATCATGATGACTGATCATTAACACCTGAAAACCAAGTGCTGTTCCAGCTTCGTGCACAATCCTCACCAGCCGAGGCACCAGGTCCGGGTGCAGCCAGCAGTCCTGCTCGTCCAGCACAAGGAATTTTCGGTGCCGTCGATCGTCCAGAGTCGTGATCGCAAACATTCGCAACCCGACCGACACAACATTGGCCACCGACCCTCCCTGGCCACGCATGATATCTTCCGGATTTCCGTCCCGCTCGATCGAGAATTCCACGCTGGCGGCATCGCGCTTGAACGACGCCGTGGCCTTGAACACCACTGGCTGATCCAGCACTTCCTGCAATGCCTTCGTTAAGGTTGATTCGATTACCGTGAGTTCCTTCTGAAACACGTCGTTACTCAGCTGTTCCAGCGCATCGGTTACGGAATCGGCAATCGCCAGGTACGTATTGATTTTGTTCAACCTGAGATTCAGGTCGTTCTGCCGTGTGACCAGTTCGTCTCGCTTGCCCTGCAGACGGTCCAGCCGTCCACGAACATCGGCCAACAGGTTCTTTGCCGCATTGGGTTCGGGTTCAGGCATCATCCGCATTCCCGGACTTCGTCTGCGGCGCCGCTTCCTGTTCGACTTTCGCCAATTCTCCGGAGATCTTTTCGAGCAGTTCCTGATAGTCGCTGCGCCGCTTTTCGTTCTCGGCCTCCATCTGTTCAAGCTTGCTTTTCAGTTCGTCAATTTCGCTGGTTTCGAATTCGGCGATCGCTTCTTTCTGCAGCGCTTCCAACTGTTTTGTGGCTTCCTCCAGTTGCGTCTGAGCCTGAATCTTCCGCTCGTTCAGCCGTTCGTATTCTTCTTTGAGATCGTCAATCGAGCGTACCGTTTTTTTGTTAGCTTTTGCCATTGCTGACACCGTCCATTTCGTTTCAGAGATCGCGATTGTGGTTGTCCGGGTCCTCAGAAGTCACCTCAGCGGCCAATCGCATAATTTCGGCGGCCACCGGTGCTTCGAATTGATCCAGGTGTTGCTTCAGATATTCGTTCAAGCCGGCACCGGAGTCGGTGCGACGAGCCGTCAGTTGGCGCAGGTCGGCGATGAATCCGGAACCATGTCCCTCATCGGATTCTTCGGATTCGACATCCGGATGAAAGACAGCGTCGAAGGGTTCATGCGGCACGGTTTTCCATTGAATCTGCCAGCGGTGTCCACCTTGTGATTCGAACGCAAAGGCATCCGAAGCATCATCAGCAGGACTGTCGCTTGCCGGCATCAGACATGGCACGGCTGGAATGTGTTCACGCGACGCATCGCTGCGTGCGCGCCGTGTGATGTTTCCTGCCGTGACCCAATGTGTGCCACCTTTACTCACCGGCTGCAGACGCCGATGAATATGTCCGTTGACGATCAAGTCAATCCCGGGCAGCTCACCCGGACGAATCCGACCGGACTCTTCATATCCGGGGATGAAAATGTCGTGGTGAGTAATCCAGACCACCAGGTCGGCTGCGCCTGCGTCGTTGGAAAACTCCTTTGGAATTCTGTCACCCCAGGTTGTTCCACCAACGACGATCCGCCGTCCGCCGACCGTGCCAATCCAGGGTGATTCGGCGGAGACGTGTTTCAGATGTCCACCGGCAAACAGGATGTGAATGGAATCGTTCGGCTTAAGCGAATTTTCCCGAACATCGTGGTTGCCGTAGATCGCGGGCAGAGGCTCATCGATCGATTCGATAATGGCTGACAGCAACCAGTTCGGGTTATCCTGAGGCAGCTGAAACAGGTCTCCCAACAGGATCGGCTGCAGTTGCTGTTCCCGGGCATATTGCAGACACCAGCGAAACTTCTGCAAGGCCACGTCCGGGTAATCGTCCTTGCGAAACCCGGGAATCCGAGCCTCAAGGTGCGGGTCACCGATGAACAACAGTCCCCGAACGTCAATTGATGTGCTGTCATCACTCATGATGGGTCACCCCCATCGGCCTGATCTGCATCCGTCACCGATGTCACGGAATGATCATGAAATGTCGGGACGGTCGACATCAAAGTTTCCGGGTCAATGCTGGCTCCACAGGTGGCACATTTGGGATTGGATTTCACAAACTGTCGAATCTGAGTTTCACAATCAGCCGTATTCTTCCGGGCCGCATCGACATTTCCGGCAGCTTTCGCGACAGCGCCGAGGCATTGATTCAACTTTTCAATCGTTGCCGTCAGGCTGTTCACGTCGATCGACTCGGCCGGTGTTGTCAGCTTTGCCAGAGCTGTCGCACCGGCATTTGCTCCAGCCACAGCTGCCTGCCGGCCGGTGAGTTCCGTGACAAGTTGGCGCAATCGATCTGTCGGAATTTCCTCTGGTGGCTTCCGCAAAGAATCGAAGGCCACCTGCACAGAATCCGTTTCTTGACTTCGTCGTCGGACGTCAACCAGCTTCGAAATAGCAGCCTGCAGTGCGTTCGTGTCACTCAGTTGTGGGGCAGATTCGAGAACCGACAACGACTGACTGACCCGGTTGACGTGGCATTGCCGAGCCGACGCGGCCACGAGTTGATCAAGTGCCCGTCGGCACGCTTCAGCTGGCTCCAATTCGGGAGGCGCGGTAACCGAGGAACAGCAGTCCAGAATCCTGTTGGCAGAATTTCTTCGCTGCGTCCCCGATGCCAGGTCCTCAATGAGGCTGCGGATACGGTTAACCTCGTGTAGTTCAGGCACGGATTTCAGCGCCGCCAGAGTCTTAACCTGAGCTCCGCAGTCTCGCCGTCGCTGCTGGAGATCCGACATTTCAAGCACGGCGGAACGCAACTGCGTCGCGGTCTGATTTGCGCGTTCCAGATTGGCGGGAGTCGTCGTCGCCTGGTTGAGTTGTGCCAGTGTGCTGCGTTGTATTCGCAGTCGTTCGCATTCCGTACTGCTG
>JAPYTO010000062.1 GCA_029941865.1 Fuerstiella sp.
CGACGTCCAGAATGAGACAGCGTACGTCACGAGAAAACGAAGGGTTTTTGACGGGTCATTGAAGTCCGCATATTCGATACGGATTGTGCCAAAAAATGCAGCGCCAGCGTACCAACAAGATTTCCTAAATGCCACGGAGCCGTTTTATAGACGTCCGCAACGGACCATCATTCCCTGTGATTAGGCCTTTTGCAGCAAAAATCAGGAAAAACCGCACGAAGGCGACACGATTTGAACGCAGAATTGCAGCACAAGTTGCGCAGCGGACTGCTGTCGAGCATGCCGAATTGCCAATCCGTCCATTTGTGTATCGGCCGCTGCGGTTGTTGACGGTGATAACTGCAACCGACGTGAATGCAGAGTGATCCCATTCTTTTCGCGGACGGCCACCGTCGACCAGGCAATTCCGTCCAGATCCCGGGGGGCGTCAGGCCCAAGGTGGCCTGTGACGCTGGCAGCAATTGTCGCATGTGGCGTGTTCGCCAACACGCCCTGGGCCATCAATTCGCTGACGATTTTACTGACGGGGCCGGCATCCCGCAGCACGTCTTCGCTGATGTTCAGCCATTTGTGCTTCGTCATCGTCTGGTAGACCACAGCCGAGCCCGCCAATACGTTGGATACTCCCGGAACTCGCCCCATGGTTGCCGCCAACAACCCCGCCGTGCAACTTTCCGCAAAGACGATATTCTGCCCGGATTCAATCAGTTTGCGGACAAGTTCCGTCGCACTACCATCCAGCGACGCGATTCCGTGGTCCATGGAGACTTCCTTCCGATCAGAGAATTCAGATATCGAATCCCGGAGTTCAGCATACTACGCTGCGTAAACTTCTTCCCAGTCCAAAATATGTCCTCCCCCGACCCAACTTTCGCGACCGTTGTCGGAAGGCCGTCATGTTCCGAGTCGTCGCTTGCATCCGTGTTGGGGCCATGCCCTCGTCAGGTCTCACGTGAACCAGACGCCTTATCACGATTCGGGCCAGCTGTTCCCCGGAGATCAGGAATCGTTGGTTCTTTACGAGGGCACGGGCACGGTACGTCGGTTAAAAGTTCTGACAGATGTTGCCATCTTTTCGGGTTCGTTCAACCCGCTGCACCACGGTCACCAGCGACTTCAACGGGTTGCCGTGCAGGAGTTGCAAATGCGGGTCGTTTTTGAGTTATCTGTCACGAATGCAGATAAACAGTCACTTTCTGAGTCCGACCTACGTACACGTTTGCACCAATTCGATGATCATGATGTTGCCGTGACCCAATGTACGTTGTTCGCAGAAAAGGCGAAGTTGTTCCCGAACTGCTGGTTTGTCGTGGGCTTTGACACGGCTGCCAGAATCCTTGATCCTCGTTTTTATCAACACGACCACACACAACTGTGTGACGCACTGCAATTGTTGGCCGACAGTGGAAATCGTTTTTTTGTCGGGGGACGACTTTCCACGGATGGTACGCAGTTTTGCAGGGTCGACGAGCTGACAATACCTCAGGATTTTCGCCATTTATTCATCGGAGTCTCGGAAGACCGATTCCGGGAAGATATTTCGTCATCCGACCTGCGGGAATGAGTGATCAAATTTAGAATTGGTCTTCCTAAAAAAGCTGATATCACCGTGACTTCAATTCGATTGCCATAGAATGCCACAGATGCACCGATTCGTAACACCGTTCCTGATCTGCACACTTACGATCTTCCACTCATACGCGTTGACGGCCTGTGCGGATGATCGACCGGGCGTTGTTGGCGTGGAGTTCATTTATGAAGACGCCCCGTTCAGGGAATGTCATGCGTCTACGATTGAAGGAACTCCGGATGGCCTTATCGCGGCCTGGTTCGGTGGCACTCGGGAAAAAAATCCGGATGTTGGCATCTGGGTGGCTCGTCACAACAGCGATGGCTGGACAAAGCCACTCGAAGTGGCGAACGGCATTCAGTACACGTTGACAGATGGCACGGTCGTTCGTCATCCCACATGGAACCCGGTCCTGTATCAGTACCCATCGGGCCCGTTGATGTTGTTCTACAAATGTGGGCCGACTCCCAGTACGTGGTGGGGAATGTTGACTCAGTCAGACGATCACGGAAGAACGTGGAGCGTCCCGCGTCGGCTACCGGAACACATCGATGGCCCTGTTCGCAACAAGCCAATCCTGCTGAGCAACGGCACTTTGCTGTGTGGCAGTAGTACAGAATTTGATGGCTGGCGACTGCATTTTGAACACACGACGGATAAAGGCCTGACCTGGACGCGTACTCCGGCTGTCAATGATGGCAAAACCTACGGTGCCATCCAGCCAACACTACTCGCCAAACACGGCCATATTCAGGCGTTGAACCGAGACCAAAACGGTGATGGAAAGATCCTGTCGACGATCTCCAGAGATAATGGCGTCACATGGTCAGAGCTCGTGGAAACAGAGCTGCCAAATCCCAATTCCGGAATCGATGCGGTCACTTTGAGGGACGGTCGATTTCTGCTGGTCTACAACCACACGATTCGTTCCGGTGATTCACCACGTGGCCGGGAAATGATCAATGTTGCGGTCAGCGATGACGGAGTTTCCTGGAAGGCGGCGTTGACACTGGAAAACGAAGGCCGATCCGAGTTTTCCTATCCGGCCGTCATTCAGACATCAGATGGTCTGGTTCATACAACGTACACCTGGAAGCGTCGTCGCGTTCGTCACGTCACCATCGATCCAGCAAAACTTCGGTTGTCTGAAATCGTTGATGGGAAGTGGCCAGCGGAGTAAGAATCGCCGATCCTGCCGGCTTCGAATTTGACGATGGAAAAAACACTGCCCACAACTACGGTCACCACCTACGAACATGCTGTTCGCTGGATTTACGACCGTATCGACTACGAACGAGTTCGTCCCCGGCGACAGTCGAACCACTTTCGACTGGAGCGGGTCGAGCGACTGCTCGCGCTGATCGATTCGCCACAGCAGCGCATCCCGGCGATCCACATTGCGGGCACAAAGGGCAAGGGGTCGACCGCTGCGATGGTCGATTCCATCCTGACCGCTTCAGGTATTCGCAGCGGTCTGTTCACCTCGCCGCACATCCACCAGTTTGAAGAGCGGATGCGCGTTGACGGGAACATGCCGGCCCCTGACGAACTGACATCGATGGTGCGTTGCCTTAAGGAGACGCTGCTGGATGCGGATGCCGATCTGATCCAGGATGGCGTGACCTATTTCGAAGTGGCAACACTGCTGGCCTGGATGTTCTTCGACAGAAACGACGTTGAGCTCGCTGTTCTGGAAACCGGCCTGGGCGGCCGACTCGACTGCACCACCATCTGCCAGCCGCTGGTAACAATCATTACCAATATCGGTCTCGATCACACCCACATTCTGGGCGACACGATTGAACAGATCGCCGCTGAAAAAGCAGGAATCATCAAGCTCGACGTACCCGTGTTTTCGTGGGTTCGTCAGCCAGACGCCGTGCGCGTCGTCACGGAACGCTCAGCGGAGTTAAAGTGCGAATTGTTCCGAGGCGAACGCGATATCTTCGAACGCGTTCAGGAAGCGATCCCCGGTGATGTCGGCCAGCAGCGATTCGTCGTGGAAACACCCCTGGCGACTCACGAAGATCTGATGCTGCCTTTGCTGGGCGACCATCAACGCCGAAATGCGGCGTTGGCCGTCGCCGTGTCGGATTTTCTGTCGCAGGAAGATCATCGTATTACGAAGCACTCAGTCGCAGAGGGTCTGGCATCACTTTCATGGCCGCTGCGATTTGAAGTCGTTTCGACATCGCCGTTCATCGTACTTGACGCCGCACACAACCCCGATTCGATCGAAGCGTGTTTGAACACACTTAATGGCCAAAACTGGCCAACAGCTCGCCGAACTCTGATTTTCGCTGTTAGCCGCGACAAAGATGTGCAGCAAATGCTGCAACTGGTTCGTCCACACTTCGACACGATCATTGTGACCCGATTCGAGACGAATCCGCGGGCGTATTCACCCCAGGAACTGGCAGAACTGCTGGACCACGGTCAATCCGCTGACCCAGCAGACACGGTCACGGTCGTGACAGCCGAGACACCGGCGGAAGCTTTGTCTGTGGCAAGAAAAACGGTGGGCAGCAACGGGGTTATCTGCGGCACCGGTTCGATCTTTCTGGCCGCCGAGTTGCGAAATCTGCTGCGTCCCGACGATGACAGGTGCTGAAGGGGCCGTGCCGCTGCTGGAAAACAGCAGTAAGCCGAAGGTCTGCGAGGTCGCGCTGGGATGCTCCGTGGTCTGGCATGGGCCTCCTGTTACTACGCAACACTGGTTGCAAGCAACCGTGCTACCCGGTCACAGCAATGAAGTAGACGGATCCAGGAGCAGAGCGACGCAGTCCCGGCAATGGGATGAATGGCGACGTGAGTGTGCATTTACGGTGCCGTAACAGCGCTTCGCTCGGTTCGGCCTACTCATTATGCGGCCGTTTCCGCGTTCATCACTCAGCTAATGACGGCAGTCCGACTCTCGGACAGTGCTTCAACAGGCCGCATTCGGCACACTGAGGACGACGAGCGATGCACGTTTTCCGACCGTGGTAGATGATGCGGTGCGAGTACTGGATCCATTTCTTCTTCGGCAGAATCTGAATCAGGTCTCGTTCGATGATCTCAGGGTTCTGAGATTCTGTCAGACCCAACAGATTCGAGATCCGACGAACGTGAGTGTCCACAACGACTCCCGATGGAATTCCGTACCATGTTCCCAAAACGACGCTGGCAGTTTTCCGGCCGACTCCGGGAAGAGCTACCATCTGATCAATATCCAGCGGAATTTCGCTATCAAACTCATCAACCAGCATTGCCGCCATCGCCCGGATATTGGCCGCTTTATTGCGAAAGAATCCAAGCGGCCTGACGATTTTCTCGACGGCCGCCTGTGTTGATTTTTTCAGCGCTGCAGCATTCGGATACTTCTTAAACAGTGCCGGCGTTGCCATGTTGACTCGTTCGTCCGTACACTGAGCCGACAGAATCGTCGCCACCAGCAGCTGAAATGCCGAATCATGATGCAGCGCACATTCAGCGACAGGGAATAGCTTTTTCAGCCGGCGAATTACCGACCGGGCTCGTTTCTTACGTTCGTCAACGACGTCATCGTTCGTCGACTTTTTCTTACGGGCCGTTTTCTTCTTTGCCATTTGCCAACCGGGGTGTTGAATGAAGTGATTCCCTTTCAATGTTGCGCATGATAGATTGGACTTCTCGGACTTTCCACCGTCCCTGTGGCCTGACTGCCCCCTCCCGAACTCCGATTCAGGATGGCATATGACTGGGACTCTGCTCCGCCGAAATCCGTTCGCGTCGCGGACCAGAATGAAACAAACGATGTCATTTGATCCCCATGACTCTCGAATCGCTGCAGGAATCCGCCTGTTCAACGAACGTGAGTTTTTTCCCTGCCATGATGTGTTCGAGGACTTTTGGTCAGAACTGGTCGGTCCGGAAAAGACGTTTTTCCAGGGCCTGATCCACGCGGCCGTGTGTCTGTATCATTTCGAGGGCGATAACCTGACCGGTGCCCGCAAAATGTATGGCAGCTTCGTCGTTTACGTTTCGGACTTCGCACCTGTATTCTGCGACATCGACGTCGAGAAGCTGCTGGCAGATATGGAACACTGTTTCAAAGAACTGCTGGCCGTATCCAGTGGATATCCTCACGGGTTGAAGCTGAAACCGGATTGCGTCCCGGTGATCTCGCGGCGAAGCTGATCGTCCCATTGCCGGAGCAGCGTCGCTGTGCTCCTGGATCCGTCTACTTTCTACCCCACGAGCCAGAACGGGTTCCGTGAATTCGTAAACTGCTCTAAGAAACGTCCCGTGCCACAACCACGATGTGCTGGCCTTTGGGAACAGGGGCCACCCATGCCTGAGCCAGGACGATCCCGTCGATGGCGGCGACGCAGGGCCAGGGGTCCAGGTCAATGCGGTCAAAGTCGTGCAGCAGGCCAACGGTGTTTCCCGCCTTGACTGCGGTGCCGCACTCAACCAGGGGTTCGTAGTGCCCGGCGAACGGTGCGACCGTAAAGCAGTCTCGATCCACCATGGCCAGCTTCCGCTGAGTACCCGCTTTGTGGTGTGCAATGGGTTCAATTTTTCCGTGCAGCAATTCGTTGTTGATCGCCGCCGCCAATACGCCCTGCCGACCGTAGCGAACACCTTCCGGATTCACGGCCTTGCCCCAACCGAGTTCCGTGCCAACAGTGATTTTACCAAGCTGTTCCGCTTCGCTCGGAAGCAGGCCTGGAGTGACGTTCTGGTAGACCATCAGGGACGGCGTGCCAAACCAGCGAGCCGTTTGTTCAATGCGATCACCCAGTTCCGGATCGTCAACGGGATGAAAGCTGGCGCAGATCGAGAACCGAGCCACTTCGCCCCCGGAATGCAGGTCCAGCACAATGTGGACTCGCGGCCAGATGTATTCGCGGACGAAGGCCGCGATTCGGTGAGTGATCCCGGCCAGTGCCGGCGTGACACCTGCGCCATCGACAAAAGAGCGGTTCAGGTTGACGCCGTCATCCTGCTGACTCTCGCGGGTTCCCGACAAAAAGGCGGCGGGGTTCAGGACGGGAATCAAAATGATGCGCCCTCTCACGTCGCAAAGATCGATTTCCTGCAGCAGATGTTTAAGAACAATCGGGCCTTCGTATTCGTTCCCGTGATTGGAACCGAAAGAAACCAACCCTTCGCCGTCCTTTGCTTCCGGACCAACAAACACCGTGAGCGGAATCAGGTGATCGCCCCAGATGCTGTCGTGTTCCAACGCCAGCCAGTAGTCGCGACGGCCGGGGGAATCGAGGTCCAGGTCTTCGGGGCGAACGGTCTTGCGATCCATGGTGTTGTCGTCCTTAGAAAAACAGAATTCTGCTTAGCTGTGTTTGGCAGTGCCTATCGAAATTTAATACGGTCAGGACAAAACCTGCGCAGTCGATCGTCATCGATTTCAATTCCCAGACCAGGAGCCTGAGGGATGTCAAGATAGCCATCTTCGTTGAGCTGAAACGGTTGGGTCGGGAGTTCGTCGATGTATGCGCACGGAGTCAGGTATTCGACGTAGGTGGCATTCGGCAGAAACGCCGAAATTTGCAGATCAGCGGCCAGGCCGATCGCTGTGTTCCAACCGTGCGGCACCACCTGAATGTTGTGATCCTGCGCCATCTGAGCGATCCTGCGAAACTCGCTCAGACCACCGCACTTCGTCACATCCGGTTGAATGATGTCGACGGCTCTACCGGTCAGCCACGGTTGAAACGATTGCCGACGTGTCAGCACTTCGCCACCGGAAATCGGGACGGGCGAACTTCGAGTCAGTTCCACAAACCCGTCAATATCGTCCGGTGGCAGAGCTTCTTCAAACCAGACGATGTTGTAATCAGCGAGCATCGTGGCGGTATTGCGAGCCCAGTTCGTGCCGTGTGGCCAGAACTGCTCACTGCCGCCAGCATCGACCATCAGGTCAATGTCGTCACCAACAGTCTGACGGGCCGTGCGGACAAGAAGTTCATCGAACTTTCGATCTCGGCGGCCGAACGGTCGCCAACCCATTTTGATGGCCCGGAATCCTCGTCCAACAACGCTTTCCAGATTTCGTGCCAGGGCATCGGGTTCGTCAAACAGGATGGAACCATAAGGTTTGATACGATCACGATAGTTGCCGCCAAGCAAACGCGATACAGGTTGGTCGCAGGCTTTGCCCATAATGTCCCAGAGAGCGATATCGATGCCGCTGATGGCATGAGTCACCGCGCCACCACGTCCTTGCCAGAACGTCGACTGGTGCAGCTTCTCGCTGATTCGTTCCGGCTCAAGGGCGGACTCGTTCTTTAACAGCGGCCACAATAATTCGACCGCGCCGGTCACCAGCTTTCCGGATGTAAAACAGCTGCCGTACCCGATGATGTCAGCATCCGTATGGACTACGACCAGCGCGTGTAGGTTCTCCTGCGGCTCGTGGCCCTGTGGCCAGCCACCGTCAACTGTTGCGCCCGTCAGCGGACAAACATCGATACCGGTTACAATCACTGCTGCCTGACTCCTGTGTTATGAGAACACTCTCACGATAATCAGCCCCAGAATTCCCGCGAACGTCGCATAGTACAGAAAGACGGGCAACGTTCGACGGATGATCTGTCCTTCACGACCAACCAACCCCACGACCGCCGCCGCCGCCACCACATTGTGCACGCAGATCGTGTTGCCTGCAGCTCCGCCGACCGCCTGCAAAGCCACAATCCAGAATGGATCACAACCAATCTGCTGCCCCACGCCAAACTGAAACATAGACAGCATCATGTTGCTGATCGTGTTGCTGCCGGCCACGAAAGCTCCAAGGCCGCCGGCAAAAGGTGCCAGCAACGGCCACACCCCTCCCGCCAGTGTGGCCATTTGTTCGGCCAGAACGATCGGCATTTTGGCCAGACCAGCTGTGCCGCCGCCGGAACCAAGGAATATCTGCACCATGGGCACGGTGAAAATGAGCGCCACAGAAGCCTTTGCCGTTGTGTGGAGCGAATCTGCGACAGCCTTGCAATACCGTTTTACGGACATGCCGTGCAGCACGAAGGTCAGCCCGGATACCAGAAGAAAGATGGTTCCTGGTAAAGCCAGAGGAGTGTGTTTCAGGTCCGCCGTACTGCCAAACAGGTCGTCAACGGCGAACGTCACGTTGGGATGATTGACCCATTCCTTCACCGGCAGTTGAGGAAGCCGAAACATGACCAGCAACACCGCAAGTATCAAATACGGTAACCATGATCGAATCAGACTCAGCGAAACGTCGTCCTGCGCTGTGTCGGCGACATCGGCAGCAGTACGTGCCGTCTTCGCCGAAGCCTCTGCGACAGGTTGCCAATCGGCGGACCAGTCTTCTTTTTCAGGGAACTGCCAGGGCTCTCCCGCAGGGATCAGAAAACCACGTCGTGCCGCGGACGCCACGACGACCAGCCCGACCATCCCCCCGAACAGCGAAGGGAAATCCGGACCAAGCAGGATGGCCGTCGCGACTGACGGAATGGTCATTGCGAAGGCCGCGAAGATGGCAAACTTCCAGCAGCCGAGGCCTTCACGGAGCGACTGGTTGCGTCCAAAGAACCGTGTCAGCAGGCACACAAGAATCAGTGGAATAAAGGTACCAACCGCCAGATGGATGACCGCAACACGAACGCCGATCGTATGCAGCAATGCCGTCGCCGCGATGTTCTCGTCCGCGATAAGCTTCCAGGAAACGGCCGCTGACTGCACGACCGAATCAACGCCGAACCCGGTGGCAACGTCCAGTCCATTTGCGACACCTACGAGAATCGGAGTGCCCAACGCTCCGAAGGAAACCGGCGTACTTTGAATCACGATGCCGCACACGACGGCTGCCAGTGGGGGAAATCCCAACGCTACCAGCAGAGGCACAGCAACGGCAGCGGGCGTTCCAAATCCCGCAGCACCTTCGATGAAGGAACCAAACAGCCACGCCACGATGATGGCCTGCACTCGACGATCGGGCGAAATCTGATGAAAACCGTTTCTGATCACTGTGATCGCACCGCTTTGCTGAAGAGTGTTCAGCAACAGGATGGCTCCGAAGATGATGTACAGCAGGTCGACAGTAATCAGGCTGCCCTTGATTCCAAATGCCAGCACCTGCAGGCCAGGCACCTGCCACACAAACAAGGCCAGAACGGCGGCGGTCACGAGTGACAGCGGCATGGCCCGACTGGCGGGCCAGCGTAATCCGACAAGAAAGACGGCGACCACCAGAATCGGCAGCGATGCAAGAAAGGCGTAGAACATATGTGATGCCCAGGGGTACGGACGTGACAGGTGAAAGAAACGAACCCGTAACGTGGTTTTTTGGCCTTCGACCCGGGCTGCGGAAACCGGCATGCTCGTACGTGACCGTCACGCTGACCGAATGCCGCTACATGTGACCGAAACGCAGGACAGATGTCGAACGACTTTGCGGAGCGATCATGTCAGCTTTGAGATTCGTCGAGTGCAATAGTTTTCGACGCTTGAGCGAACGCCCGGAATTGTGTCCACTGTGGAGCGGCACGCCAGCCGGTTCGAACTGACGCACGAAAACTGTTGGTCCGCTGCCGTTGGTCGCTCCAACGATCTGCGTAAAACACATCGAAGACGCTGAACAGGCTCTCATCGGAATTCAGATGAACGAAGAACCAAAGAATCAGATCCGACATCTCTCAAAGATTCAACGCCGAGTCCTTGGTGTCCTGATGGAAAAGGCGTTTACCACACCGGATCAATATCCCCTGACGCTCAAGGCTGCCACAACTGCCTGCAATCAAAAAAGCAACCGCAGTCCCGTCGTGGGATACAGTGAGGTGCAGGTCCAGGACGCTCTGGATGCCATGCGGGAAGACCTGCTGGTGGCGGAAGTGTTTTCGGGCGGAGGCCGCACACCGCGTTATCGCCACTATGCGCGGCACAAGTTTGACTTCAGTGACGCCCAGTTTGGAATTGTTGCCGAACTCCTGCTGCGAGGTCTTCAGCAACCCGGCGAATTGCGAACGCGGGCCAGTCGTATGGTACGCATCGACAGCATTGATCAGTTGAGGGAAGAACTAGCCGGGCTGCACGAAATGGGGTATCTCCAGGCCAACGGTCCATTGGATCGACGTGGCGTGGAAGTCGACCATACGTTCTACCTGCCGAAGGAGGACATGAAGCTTGGCGAGGCGCCAGCCATGCCGGAAGTTGTCGACCACAACGATGCCACTGACGGTGCTCCGCAGGCGCCTGCGTCTGAGGAGTCAGCACGGTCACGCTCTGCTGCAGTGCCCGAAGAAATGTTCGAACAACTTCGCTTTACAATCAAGGAGCAGTCAGAACTCATACAAGGTCTGGGATCCAGCATTGCAGACCTGGAAGACCGCCTGCAACGGCTGGAACGTGACCTGGGAGTGTAGTAACAACGAAGTTCAGCAGCACGTAGCTGCGCGTTAAAGTCGGCTACACGTACTCCTCTGCAAACAGATCGTCGATCGCTTCTTCGTCGTCGAGCGCCGGGTCTGTCTGACCCGGGTCTGCCTCGATGTATGCTGACATGTCGGTGATTGTCACGGCGCTGCCGAGTACTGATGCTCCTAAAAACGTATGTTCGACGACAAACTCGAAGTCAGTTTCACCATCCGCCAGGTCGAATAGAAAGAGGAAAGATCCATCGCTGTCGGTTACTTCTCCCACAGGACTCCACTCGGCGTCGCCCGCTGCTCGATACAGCACATTGATCGTGCCAATACTGTTTGTCATGACAACAGCGCCGCTGACCACGCCATCGTCACCGCCAATCCAATCGAAATCCACCGCCACCACCGGAATTCCCGCCACGTTCAACGTGACGGAATTGCTCATCGCTGGTCCCCCGAGGATTGGATCCGGATCTTCCACGATTTGCAGAGTAACGTTCTGGTTTGTATTTGGTGCGATATAAGAAGTCAGGTCAAAAAGGAGGAGGTCGCCTTCCGTTGCAGGCTCGCTGAATTCGTATATGCCATCGCCGTCGACATCCACGTTCACAGTCAGGTCTCCCCCGGGATCCGATGACACATCCGTAAGAATAAATCCGTCGCTGGCTATCGGATTGACCAATTGCGGCCCAGTCAGCAGCAAGCGGATTTCCAGCGAATCGCCGAAACCCACGTCTTGCGTTTGAAGCCGTCGACGTTTGGGTTGCCTCAGGCTGTTCAAGAAACCGAATTTAATGGGCGAAACGATCGATTGGAACATGCTTCAGGTTCTCGCAAGGCAGGAATTTGGCGGTGGGACTCACCAACGGGATCGCAGAAGCGATGCAAACCCGGACCCCGTATACGGGAAAATCCACCGAAATCTCTTTCCGGCCGACGGGGGACGTACAACTCCATTGCACAGCGTTACTTACGTCGATTTCGCGATTGCAGCAGCAGGTTTCGTATTGACATCGATGTGATGTTTGCGTGTCGTTTGGTAAGTTGCGTGTGTTTCGGGAGATCGACATTGGTCCAGCCGTAAGGTCGCCTGAAGTAGACGATTTCGACCGACAGCCGCGGCGGATCGTGTCCGCCCCACGGCCCAACGAAATTTTCTGTCCGTTCCGCCTCTGGCGCGTCGTGACGGCTGTCGCTGATTCCGGTGGAACGCGATCGTAAAAGGCCACACGAGTTTTAACACAGGACGTTTCTTGCAGGGGTATACGTGCGTACGTACTACTTCTAAATGGTAACCGGGTGTGCGTCGCGACTTGATTCCCTCTGGGCGATTCGACTAATGCGGCACGGACGCCGACGCCCGCTGGTGAACTTCAGTACAACGGACCCACGTGGCGATTCCTCCAATTGCAGTTCGCATCGCTGATTGGCACCAACGCAAGACGACTTAACCCAGACATTCTGACCCGCAATGGATTCTCTACTCTCTGTTATTCAGAAGCACTGGGGCTACGACTCGTTTCGGCCGTTGCAGCGTGAGGCAATGAGCGCCGTCATGACGTCGCGGGACTCTTTGACGGTGCTGCCCACGGGCGGTGGGAAGTCGCTGTGCTATCAGGCTCCGGCAGTGTGCCGGAATGGAATGGCGGTTGTTGTCAGCCCGCTGATTGCGTTAATGAAAGATCAGGTCGACGCGTTGACAGAATGTGGTGTCCCGGCAGCGTTCGTCAACAGCAGTCTTACATCGCAGCAGCGACTGGACGTGGCCAATCGAGTGCGCCGCGGCGAACTCAAAATGCTGTTCGCTGCTCCGGAACGACTTGTGCAGGAGCGGATGATCGACTTTTTGGCGGACGCAAATTTGAGCTTCATCGCCATCGACGAAGCTCACTGCATCAGCAACTGGGGACATGATTTTCGACCCGAGTATCGGCGCTTAAGCAGCCTTCGTCAGGCCTTTCCGGACGTTTCCATTCACGCCTTCACTGCGACAGCGACGGAACAGGTACGCCAGGATATTGCTGAACAGCTGAATCTGAAAGCACCGGAGATTCTGGTTGGCAGCTTTGATCGGCCAAATCTTCTGTATCGGGTGGAACGGCGACACGACGTCATCGGGCAGATCCGTGAAGTGGTGGACCGACATCCCAATGAATCGGGCATTGTGTATTGCATCAGCCGTGCCAACGTCGAAGAGACGGCTTCGACGTTGAAGTCACTGGGATACAAGACGTTGCCGTACCATGCCGGACTGGAACCGGACCTGCGAAAAGCGAATCAGGAAGCCTTCATTGATGAGAAAATAAACATCATCGTGGCGACCGTGGCATTTGGCATGGGCATTGACAAGAGCAACGTCCGTTACGTCGTGCATGCCGAGATGCCTCGCAGCATAGAAGCCTATCAGCAGGAAAGCGGTCGCGCCGGCCGCGACGGGTTGGAAGCGGAATGCAGTCTGATTTATTCGGGGCGAGACACCAACACGTGGGAATTTCTGATCAACCAGTCAGAGAACGACGACAATCGCGAAGCGTCGTTGCACGCGCTGGGAAATATGGAATCGTTCTGCTTCAGTTCCGTTTGCCGACACAGGCAACTGGTCGGTCATTTCGGTCAGCAGCTGGAAAAGGACAACTGCGGCGCCTGCGATGTGTGCCTCGGCGAAATTGAAAGTCTTCCGGATCCGCTGGTGCTGGCGCAAAAAATCGTCAGCAGTATCTATCGACAGGAACAGCGTTATGGGGCCGAATACACGAGCCTTGTGCTGCGCGGCTCAAAGAGCAAAAAAGTGTTGTCGAATGGACACGATCGGCTCAGTACTTATGGGTTACTGAAAGACGAATCGGAACGAGACGTTCGCGGATGGATTGATCAGCTGGTGGCTCAGGGGATGCTCAGACGTTCCGGCGAGTATTCGGTTCTGGTGATCACGGACGCAGGGGGCGAGCTGTTAAAAGGCGACGTGACACCTCAGCTGACCCGTCCCAAAACGCGTCAGCAGGCGGCGTCGGCGACACATAAATGGGAAGGTGTTGATCGTGGACTGTTCGAGAATCTGCGGCAGATGCGCATGACAATTGCTGCCGAACGGGGTGTCCCACCCTACGTCATCTTTGGCGATATGACGCTTCGCGAACTGGCCCGGTTCCGTCCGACAGACGTTGAAGTCCTGCTTGGGATTTACGGAATCGGCCAGCAGAAGCTGGAAGAGTTTGGCACGACGGTGGTCGAGAGGATCGCGGAGTATTGTCTGGCAGAAGAACTGGAATCCGACCTGCCGATTTCTGACTCGGATCGACCGACAAAAACTGTCCGTTCGGGATCCTATCGCAGGAAATAATCAGCGGCTGCCGCAAGATCATGCAGTTGGTTTAACCACGGAGAGCACGGAGACACACAGAGGCAGTCCCTGGTTGGGGGAGTCTGTTGTTTATGTCACGTTGTGCTGACGGTGATCAGCCGCTGAAGTGTTGACGGATCAAGATTGCCGCCGGAAACGACTACGCCGATCCGCTGTCCGGCGAAGCGGTCGTTATTCCGTCGCAGAGCGGCCAGCGGAACTGCACCTGACGGTTCTGCGACGACCTTTGCCTGAAACATCATAGCCAGCGTTGCTGCGCCGATTTCCTGTTCGTTCACCAGCAGAACGTCGTCGACGAGTTCACGGACGATGGGAAATGTCAGTGTGCCCAGACACGTTCGCAGACCGTCGGCGATTGTGTCGTGCCGTACCGGCGACTCAATTGTCCCCGACGTAAGACTGCGAAACGCGTCGTCGGCCCATTCCGGTTCGGCGGCGAAGACCATAATTTCCGGGTTCAGCGACTTTGCTGCGATCAGCGTTCCGCTCAACAGCCCACCGCCGCCGACAGGCACGACAATCGTGTCCAGGTTGGCAACGTCCTCCAGCAACTCCAGCACGGCCGTTCCCTGTCCGGCGATGACTCGGGCGTCGTTGAATGGGTGAATAAATGTGGCCCCGGTGTCCGCGATCACTTTGTCAGCGGCGGCTTGGCGTGAGTCCGAGTCAGGTTCGCAGAACGTCGGTTCCACGCCGTAGCCGCGCACCGCATCGATTTTGACGGCGGCGGAATCATGAGGCATGACGATGTGGGAGGCGATGCCTCGCAACTGAGCGGCCCGCGCGAGCGCGGCGGCGTGATTGCCGGACGAATGTGCCACAACGCCTGCGGCCGCTTCATCTTCAGTCAACGAAAACACCGCGTTGCAGGCACCACGTGATTTGAAGGCGCCGACGTGTTGCTGGTTTTCGCACTTGAAGAAAACCTGAGCGCCCAGTTCTTTGTTCAGCGCCTGCGATTGAATGACCGGCGTGCGAACAACGTGATCGTGAATGCGCTTCGCCGCTTCGCGAATCGTTGCCAGAGTAATGGCGAAATTCCGAGTCAAGAAGACGTCTCCTTTGAACAATTCGTCGCAACAGAGATTGTTAACACAACCTACTTCGTTTTCAGCTGCCATTGCTCGTCAAAGAAGTCTGCCGCCACGACCTTTCCCGGCCAGACATTGCCTGGTGGAGTGCGAAGGTCGATCACCGCCCAGTCCGGCAGCATTGGGACCTGTCGAGCGTTGTTCAGATAGGCGAATTCACGAAACGTGAAACTGCTGTTAAAGACGACGTAGCGATCGGGATTCAGTGGGTTCGGGTAGATTAAAATCGGTGCATGATTGGCTGCGTCGAATTTTTGACCGCCGACGATGACTTGTTCGCTCGTCCATTTGATCGGCAGTTTCTCTGCGATCTTCGCCATCACGCTGTTGGACCCTGGATCGCCCCACAGAACGAGGTTGGCCGACTGCATGAGTTCGTCGGTCACGTCGGTGTCGTTGATGACTCGAGCATCCCCGCGGAAGTGACGACGCCAGTGTTCGATGGCTCGCTCCAGTTCGGACGCCGCCCATTTGCCGGCCGTTTCGTTGGCCGCTGTTTCTGTCGGTCGCACGAAAACGAACGAGTCCATAAACGCGTCGTCAATGGGGCCCTGAAGATTGTGGCGTTTACGAAGTGGTACGCTGGTCGGGCCACTGACCCACTTGCCGTCCGTATTTCGATGAGCCTGAAGTCGTGCAGACCCGTCTGAGAACGCTTCAGTCGCGAAGGTGAACCACCAGGGATCTGCTGCGCGTTCCTCTAAAGAAACATCGTCAGCGGGAATATTCTCACCCGAGAATACCGTGGTGGCGATTGTTAAACGGGCATCGTCGCCAGTTGCCTGTTCGATCGAAAATGTCCCGGGTGGAAAATTCAGCGTGAAGCCAGATACATTTTTCGTGTTGATCCTCAGTTCAACGTGATTGTCAACCGGGCCCGTGTCAAATTTCCAGTCGACATTCGCCCGAGCCGGCGTCCAGTGTTCGATCAGCCCATCAATCGTCAGCCAGTGCATCCGGTTGTATTTGAGCGTGTGTGTTTCGAAATGAATGTCACGGGGAGTCTGCAACCGCTGGCGATCTGCGAGGGCCGTCATGCCTTTCTCGATGATTGCCGCCGAGGCCTTATCGATTCCGTGCCCCATTTTCGCTCCGATGACGTGACGAAGTTTAATGCTGTGTTTCTGCAGAGCCGTTTCCATCACGTCCGCCGCCTGTTTCTGAATATCATTTTCGCCGCTGTACGCAATTGTTGGGCAGTGGTTTAGATTTACCGCGTACTTGTCGCAGTCATACATATTCCACAACGCCTTTTCCCAGGGCGTTGGGTTCAGCGTTTCCTTCTGAAAGAATTTCAGAAACTCGGGCGTCTCTGAAAAACCGGCTCCCGGATTTGCGGCGAACCAGCGGTCGGCGTAATGCACGGCAAATTGCCAGCATGCGGCTCCGCCCATGCTGAAGCCTCGCACGCTGATGCGATCGTCGTCGATGCGATACCGACGCTGCACGTCTTCCAATGCTTCCAGAACATCCACTTCACCACCGAACTTGAACGCGTTCGAATAGCGTCCGTACGGATGCAGTACGATCGTGTGAGCCGGCGTGTAACGTCCCGGATTCTTCATGCGGTCCCACAGGAAGTTGACTTCGCTGAGGGTTTCACCGCGGCCATGGAACCACAGGTCGCAACGAGTCGGAACGCTGTGATTGAACGCGTATGTCTTCGGCATGACCAGGCCGTACGGCTGCACCGTGTGATCAATGCGGCTGATGTAACCTCGTACAACAAGCCCGCTTTGATTCGGCCAGTCGGCCTGGCCGGAGAGCAGCTGGTCCGCTCGGGAATTCCCTTCGACGATCAGCTGATCTGCTTTATCAATGTCCTTCGGCGAGAAGAATTCGTCGTAGTCCAGGGCGCACCGGACGGCTCGTTCAAAGATCATGACATCAGGCAGCAAATCCGTTGTGAGGACGTCTTTCGCCTGAGTCAGCCGGCCGATTTTCTGCTGCAGTGATATCAGTCCCGACCGCAGCGCCGCTTCGCGTTCTGCGGGCACCTGGATTCCTGCACGGGGCACCTGCCGCACGTTTTCCGGGTGATTGTCTTTTTCACCATCGGCAAACGACGGGGATGACAGGGCGACGATGGAAATCAGTGCGAGCAGCGACGCAGTTTGTGGCATGGTTTAGTTTCCAGAACCAGCGGTCGGCAGAAGTCGACGCTGTTGTTCAAAAGATATCACGGAACAGCAACCGACCTCAGTCTTCGTCGTCGTCAATGATGTCTCCAAACTCGTCGCCGCCCTGGATTTCTTCCAGTCGTTTCAGCACGTCACGAAAGTCATAATCGACGGACAGAATCTCGGTGTAGTGATTATCCGCTTCTTCATTCTTACCAGCTTTTTCGTAAAGGCGACCGAGCCAGTAGTGAGCCTGTTTGAAAAAATCCGGTTTATCCTTCGCGTTCAGCGTCTCCAGTGCCTTGATGAACTGACGTCGTCCCAGGTCTGCCTTGCCTGCTCGAACGAAGCACTCACCCAGCAGCACCAGCGCGTCTTCTTTTAACCGGGTATCAGCAGCCGCCTGCTGGAACAACGGTATCGCTTTGGCATACTGCTTTGTTTTTCGATAGCGATCAGCCAGCTCCAATCGCATCTTCATGTCGTTGGGATGTCGGTCAATGCGAGATGCCAGTACTTCGACTTCGCGAGTCATCAATTCGGCCTTCAGGCCATCTGATTTTTCTTTCAGTCGCTCTTTTTCGGGATTCCTGCGAGCTCGTTCGGCAGCTTCTCCCGCTCGCTCTCGCATGATCTCCACTTCGACGTCTTCTTTTTCTTCCAGTACGGAAGTGTCGTTCTTTGACAACTCCAGAGCCTGGTTCAGCGTTTCAATCGCCTGCGGCAACTGTCGGTCCGTGCGCAGAAAATGCGCCAGCTTCAGGTAGTGATTAACGTTCTCCGGTTCTTTGCGAATGGCCGCTCGCATGTCCATTTCTTCCGATTCACCGGGGGCCACGGATTCGTTTCTTCCCTTGCCTCCACCACGGGCTCTGCGGTCTTCTTCGTATGCATTGGTCGGCGTTTTGTCTGCTTTGACGTCCTGAGTGCTGCCGGCCTTTTCATAGCCGCCGCGATCCATGACCGAATCTGCATCGATGCGGCCCATCATGGAACGTGCGTCACCGTCGGTCGGGTCTGCTTCATAAATTCGCTTGAAGCAATTCCGAGCATCCTTGTATTCACCACGTTCGTGGAGAACATGGCCCAGACTGCGATTGAAGGCGACATTTGTCTTGTCGAGATCGACGGCTTTTCGATACGCGTAGGCTGCGATTTCGCCTCGATCCGCCTCTGCACAGGCTTCGCCGAGACTCGCAAACAGTTGCGCATCCCAGGGATTGATGGACAGCCCGTCCTCGGCATGTTGATCCATTGCCGTCCAGTCCTTCTTCCCGCGTGCTTTCTTGATCTTGCCGCGTATTCCCATCAGCTTCATGCCCGCCATCTTCGCGCCGGTCCCGTTGTCTCCAAAATGTTTGCGGCAGCACCCGTGTTTGGTTTGGCGGAACAGCAAGGCATCAGGCTTCATCTTGACGGCGCTGCTGAAGCATTCGACCGCGAAGTCCCAGTTTTGGCGGTTCATTGCCTCAGTGCCTTTTTTGTACCATTCCTGGGCGGCAGTGGCCAAAGGATCACTCATATGAAATCTCTCAAAAGTTCTGTCTCAACCCGATCAGGACCACCGGCGGGAAAACGTCCCGGATGAATCATGATGGCAACACGGTCTTGTGAATGTGTGTGGCCTCTGACTTTAGCATAGTCAGGAATCCGACCATAGCCAACGATTCGTCGTGCAGGATTTCACAATCGTTTGACCGAGTGCCCCACGGGCTGCGTTTCCGGGGTTGTCACACACGCGGTTAAACGAATTTTCCGCAACCTTGAGATTTGTCAGGCATGTAGGATCCGCTGTGCGGACCAATCGAAAAACAACAAACCTCTGCACCATCAATTGCAGGAAGATCGTTCCATTACAGCCTCTTGTGCCTGCGGCACCCAAAGGTTGCGAGCAACCTGGGCTACCCGCTAAACGAATGCTCTCCGACGATCGCCAAAGTCGGACGACAGCTGCTTCACCGTACGGCGTTTGATGACTCGGTCGCCTGGACCAGCGCCGTCTGCAGATGCGATTCCGCGATGGACCGCTGCTGATACAAATCCAGAGTATCAAGACTCAGCCGGATGTAAGCTCGCTGAGCATTCAGCAGGTCCAGATAGCTGGCTTCCCCCAGAGCGAAGGCTCGCTGAGTGGTCAGCAGATTTTCGCGGGCCAGCGATTCCAGCTCGCCCTTAATCGTTTTCAGTTGCTGATCGGCCTGCTGTAACTGCCCGACGGTTGTCAGCAGCCGTTGTCGAAGTGATCGTCGGACGGCGTCAATTTCGTGATGTGTTCGCCACGTGTCGGCACGAGCCGCATTGATCGCTCCTGTGTTGTCGTTGCGTACCGGTAACGCAACGCCAAGCTGAATGCCAACGACTGCGTAGTGAGTAGCGGCATCCTGTTGAATGGACCACTGAGTCTGCAGGTCCGGAACGGGTTCCGCCTGTTCCCGTCGCACTTTCCACTGACTTCGGTCCAGTCGAGACGTCGCCACGGCCAGTTCGGGACTTGTTACGAGTACGTCCGCCCACGCCTGCTGAATGTCGATACTGGATTCTTTCGGCAGCAGGACTGCTGCGACGACCGGTTGGTTCAGTGTGTCCCGGCCAAGTGCCGTCGCCAGCTTGCGGCGTGCCACCGTGGATTGATTCTCTGTCAGCTGAATCCGCATCGCATTGCGTTGAGCTTCCAGTTTGGATTGCAGTGACGCCGACAGACTGGATTCTCCCGCACTCACAAGACGTAGTACGGTCCCGACCGCTCGATCCAGCGATGTTTGCAGACGGTTCAGCAGTTTCAGGCGTTCCTGGGTGACTGCCACTTCGATGAAGGCCAGCCGAGCATCTGATTCCACTCGGAAACGACGGATCTGCAGTTCATGGGCAGCGATGGAAACGTCGCGCTGCTGAACGTGACCGTCAAGACAAAGCTTGTTGCCACGCACGATGTTCTGTGAAAGAAAGACGCCCTGTTGTCCGGCCTGGCCTTCATTGCCGACTTCCGATGCCAGATACCCGACCGTGGGATTTGGTTTGCGAGTCACCTGATAGACCAGATGCCGTTGCTGGACAACGGACGTTTCAGCAGCCTGAATCGCGGGGTTATTCGACAGGGCCAGACTGACCGCGTGGTCGATTGTCAGCACAGTGTGCGCCGTCGGTTTGCCATCAGTGGGCGCAGCCGAGTCGATGGGCAGCGTTTCGTCGGCAGAGACCGAAACGCAACAGGCGAATAACAGAATGTGGGTGATGTTGATTTTGTACACAAAAATATGGGCCGGGATGCTGGTGTTAGTCTGCTTTCCAAAACTACTTATCGGCGCACGAATTCACCTGCGACGAAGCCGGTTACCGAAGTCATGGTGTTGTTCAACGAGTCGTGCCGCCCGTGACACGTGCATCGATTGTCGAGATTCGCGTCCGCCCATCGGCGTGGAAATTCTGGCCGAATCATCTGTTTCTCAGCGTGTGCCGGCGAAGCCTGCCGGTATGCGATCCTGATGAATTCGTGACCAGCACCTCGTGAGAAGGAATCTCATTCCTCAGCGACCACGACAGCAACCTGCAGGCGTCCAGTCGCATGCAGGGCTTCGTGCGTCGGATCTTCGTGCAGGTGGGCCAGTCGGTCCGAAACCACAATCCGTTACTGCGCCCGGCCATTAGCCCGCGGATGATGTGGTAGATCATCAAATCGAAATGTGGCATAATGGTGTGCCGACTGGGCGATCTGAATTCCACTGAAAGCAAACTCGTGTCAACTCAACCCGACTTCAAAATCACTCCTGACCAGGCACAACTGGATTCGATATCGCGCGATCTTCGCTTCCATCCGGCCGCCGCTGTCGAACCAAAATCGCTGACAGCGACGCAGTTGGAATCCTACAACACAGACGGTTACATCAAACCGATCGATGTCTATTCGAACGAACAAATTACTGATCTGCGTCACTACTTCGATCAGCTGCTGGAACAGACAATCGCCGCTGGTGGAGACAGCTATTCGATAAGTACGGCGCACATGAAGCATGGTCGTGTCTACGACATGCTGACAAATCCCGGAATCGTTGATTGCGTCGCGGACGTGCTCGGTGACGATGTGATTGCATGGGGATCGCATTTCTTCTGCAAGATGCCCGGCGACGGAAAAGCGGTTGCCTGGCACCAGGACGCAAGCTACTGGCCATTGTCACCGTCCAAGGCCGTCACGGTCTGGCTGGCGATCGATGATGCCGACCTGGAAAATGGTTGCATGAAGTTCATCGCCGGAAGTCAGCACTCCGGGCACCTGACATACCGCGAAAGCGATCCCGATGAGCACAGCGTGCTGGATCAGACCGTCGAAAACCCGGAACAGTATGGCCACATCGTTGTTGACGATCTGAGAGCCGGACAGGCTTCAATCCACAATGACCTGCTGTTGCACGGATCGGACGCCAACAATTCGACACGGCGTCGGTGCGGATTGACGCTCAGGTACGCCGCCGCAGAAGTACGAGCCGAAATGGGCTGGAACGCAAAAGGCGTCGTTGTTCGCGGTACGGACGCCGTCGGTCATTGGGGAAATCCTGCTCGGCCGTCCCACGATTGATCGGGCGACAGACATGGCGACGTCCTGTTGGCGAGACTGCGACGAGGACCTACCACGTCTTCAATTCGGCTTATCCGCTGCCGTTCGGCCTGTCTGGTGGAGAAATTGATCGGATTCGGCTGGCTCACCGTGCCACACAGACGGTTTCGGAGTATATATTTCCCCTGTCTCGTCAACTTGCCTGAATTCGCATCATCTGCAGTTCGTTGTCACCAGATCACTTCCGTCATGAAAATCCAGCAGTTACTTGAACACTACGGCATCAAGATTAATCCGTTCAGTCAGGAAGACGCCCAGTCGGATCATATTTTTCAGCAGCACTGCGCCCGCACAATTTATCATCCGGCGTGGGACAAAGTGCTGGGTGACTGCGCCAACCCGTCCACTTCGATTGTCTTCGGTGAAAAGGGTGCCGGCAAAACGGCAATTCGTCTGCAATTGGTCAACGCGATCAACGAATATAATCAGAAGCAGCCACAGCAGCGGGCGTTTGTGATCAGTTACGACGACCTGAATCCGTTTCTGGATACGTTCCGCGATCGACTGCGCGGAAGAAAGCGACATCCCGACCACGCACTTCAAGCGTGGCGGTTGTGGGACCACATGGACGCGCTGTTGACGCTGTCCACCCGGCGACTGTGCAACGTGATCGCCGACGAACACGCATCGGATCCGGACATTCGTCTGCAACAGTTGAAGGAACTGCCTCGCCTGCGCAAACGTGATCTGTTGATGTTGGCGGCATTCTACGACCAGTCGTCCGATCAGTCGCACTGGCGGCGCTGGAAACGAATCAAGTGGCGTCTGGGGTTTTTCACACCGGGTGTGCATTGGCGGTTTATCATCGGCGCTGTGATGACACTGGCAACACTTGGCGTGGCTCTCCGCGACCTGCCACAGGTCGGGCTGACTGGACTGAGCGTTCTGAAGACATCGTGGCTGTATGCAGTCATTGGCGCAGGCTGGCTGCCATGGGCGAGACGAAATCTGTCCCTGTGGTGGCGTGCACGTCAGATTGCCAGACAGGTCCGCATTCTGGAACACGGGACTGGAACTCTGCGTCGAATTCTGTCGCGGTTTCCGGCAAACGAAGTAGACGGGCAACCCATGCCATCGCGCGATCGCAGTGATGACCGTTATGAACTGCTGGCCAAACTGCAGCGCATTCTGAAGCCCCTGGGTTTCACCAGCATAGTGGTGCTTGTCGACCGCGTCGACGAACCACATCTGATCAACGGGTCCGCTCAGCGGATGAAGGACTTTCTGTGGTCGATGTTTGACAACAAGTTTCTGAAACACCCAGGCATCGGTTTTAAGATGTTGCTGCCACAGGACGTCGTGTTTTACCTGGGGCGTGAGGAGAAGGAATTTTACGAACGTTCGCGGCTGGACAAACAGAACCTGATCAAGAGTCTGGAGTGGACGGGTGAATCACTGTACGACATGGCCACCAACCGCATCCGTGCCTGTCTTGACGAGGGAGCGAATCAGGAGACTTCCATCCGTGACCTGTTTGCGGACGAAGTTTCGGAACAGGAGCTGATTAACAAGTTCGGCACCCTGCGAGTGCCCCGACATTTGTTCCGATATCTGTATCGGCTGATGACGGATCACTGCAACACGGCGACGGAAGATAATCCGGTCTGGAAGATCAGCCACGAAACGCTCGAAACCAGCATCGAAAGTTACCAGCGCGAACTTGAGGCGATGGATCGTGGTTTGGGGACCGGGTAGTTCGGCTGACGATGTACGTGTGAAATTTCGGGGCTTCATTCATTGGCTCAGTCCAGCCCCGGCGACCCACCATTCCGAAACCACAATCCCTGACTGCACTCGAATCAGCGCAATACGCTCTAAGGATTCGAATTTGCAGCCGAATTACGGTATTCTACAGCAGACGCGAACTCGTCGAAGATATCCCGTGACGTCGCCGCACGTCCGCAACCTGTGGGGCACGAGCCATGATCAGGCAGACTCGTCGAAAATTCCTGGCTGCAGCCGCGACAACTTCCAGCGTACTGACTTTTGGTGGGATCGCGCCGGCCATTCTCAGGGAAGCAGCCATCGCCAACAAGAGCGACGGACGTATTCTTGTGGTCGTGGAAATGGCAGGTGGCAACGATGGATTGAACACCGTCGTGCCCCACAGCGATGACCAATATCGCGAAGCTCGACCAAAGCTGGGCATTGCAAAGTCTCAGGTCCTGAAGATCGATGATCAGCTTGGTTTTCATCCTTCGATGAGTGGTTTTGCAGACTTGCTGGAAGCCGGCCATCTGGCGGTGGTGCAGGGCGTCGGCTATCCCGAGCCCAACCGCTCGCACTTTGAATCGATGGATATCTGGCATTCGTGTCTGCGGAAGGACCAGAATCGTACGGATGGCTGGCTGGGACGCTATTTGCAGCAGACCGGCGCAGCGGAATCGCAGGATCCCGCAGGTTTACATCTTGGAGAAGACAAGCAACCGTTTGCTTTGATGTCGCGGGATGTGCGTGTGCCGACGATAAGATCACTGGACGAATTTCGCTTGGCCGGGAATGACAGTCCGCAGTTTCGGCAGGCCGTGAAGGAGCTTGCGGATGCTCGTCGTGGTGACAGCAATGACCTGTTGAATTTTGTGCAGGCCAGTACCAGTTCGGCCATTACGGCGAGCGAGCGAATCGAAGCTGCCGGGATGAAGTACAAGCCGTCGCAGGAATATCCTCAGAACGCGCTTGCTCAGAAGCTGCAGACCGTCGCCAAACTGATCAGCGCCGGGCTGAAGACGTCTGTCTACTACGTTCAAATTGGCGGATTCGATACGCACTCTCAGCAGCCGAACGCTCATTCGGTGTTGCTGCGGTACGTCAGCGATTCAGTCAGCACGTTCGTCAATGACCTGCACGCTCATGGGCACGCAGACCGAGTGCTGTGCATGTGTTTCAGCGAATTCGGTCGACGAGTCAAGGAAAATGCCAGTGCAGGTACTGACCACGGAACGGCTGGACCGGTCTTTCTGGCGGGCACTCAGGTCAAGCCAGGCCTGATCGGCAATCATCCGAGCCTGTCCGATCTCAAAGACGGCGACCTGCAATACCACACGGACTTTCGCCAGGTTTACGCCACGGTTCTTGAGCGGTGGCTGAAGGCCGATTCTGAGCTGGTGTTGAAGGGACGGTTTGAACCGGTGGACGCCTTACGTTCAGTGTGACGGCCCGGGCTGGTGCCCATTGTCCCAGCCAGGCAGTTTTACGGCGCGGAACGGATCCAATTGTCCACTGCCTTGTCGCTTCCGAAAACGTCAGCGTAGCTGGCTCGATTTCATTCCGATTCAGCATTCCGTCGGATGTGGTTTAATACTCGCAGATGAATCCGGTGCACAAGTTCATCTGACCACAGTGTCCAATAGGCCTGTGGATGCATGTCCAGAACGTACCACGTCGTTCCAGTCAACCTGGTGCGCCCGTCGGGCAGTGGATCCAGCTGAAATTCTCCACGAGTCGATCGGAAGGCGCCATCCAGGTGCGGCGGATGGATATGTTGATACGGTGTCAACTCGAACATCGGATCCGGCTGTTCCGTAACGTTGAACGCCAACCTGCGGTTCTCTTCCCAGATCGTAATCGGTTCAACAAACGTACCCGTCGTGAAATGGCAGTAACGCATTGCGCCCACACCCGATCCGTCGATATGGGCTCGAAGCGGTGCGGCGATGCCCATGCGAAAGAACCACGCCGGGCGTTCTGTGATCTCGGGAAATGCGATCACCTGTTGCCAGACGACGTCCGGCGAAGCCTGAATGTCAACGGTTGTTCTGACGGCGAATGTGGGACTGGAAACCATCGATACTTCGGCAGTTGCCAGTAACGGCAGACTGACGAGACACCACATCATCCCGCGAGATTCTCGCTTTGGCTGCAGCGTTTCGACGGCCATCACCCGTCCAAACACAGCTCCCATCAGCGATATCGGCAACAGGATCGGCAGGGCCATGAGGATGCAGATTGCTCCTTCCAGGCCGACAAGAAGAAATCCGAAACAGCAGCATCCGATCATTAACGTCGCCTGTATGAGCGTTGAACCGACGGATCGAGCAACCGGCCGATTGAACAGGAATGCGCTGACAGCGCCTGCGACCAGTGGCGTTCCGAAAAACAGAGCAGCGCCATAACTGCCAAGAACGTACACCGTCAGAACTGTGGACGCGATTGCGTAACCGACTCCGGCGGCGGCTCCAGCGATTGCCGGGATTACTCCCGAACTCTGGCCCACGGGCAGTGGAACAGGCTCATGGTCGACTGCCGGAGCCTGCCAGACTTCAAGAAGTTCGCGTTCCAGTTCAGCCTCGTCCTCGGACTCCGATTTTTGAGGCGGAACAATGCTCAGGACAAACATGCTCAGATAATTGGCCAGTGGAATCAGCATGATCATGCCGCACCAAGGCGAATACCCGGCATCGCGGCAGCGACGAATGCTCATGGCTACCGCGATCCAGATAAACGGCAGCGTCCACAGGACAAGGCTCATCCCCAGCCAGGTCGGCGCACCATCCAGATACGAGGCGCGATTGCTGAGCAGCGGCGAAAGAAAGTCGCGTGGGGAATACTGTTTCCCTGTACACAACTGGATGACCGTGGCTTCCACGGCGTATTTAAGCAAGCCCAATCCAATTCCCAGGGAAAAATACGTCTTGCGACGAACACTGCCCTTCAGTTGAAAGCACAGGCAAAGCGCAGACCGGAGCGACTGAATCATGGAATTTAGCCCGTCGTAACGAAAGGTAAACTACGACCGTTGACTGCCTGTCCGGACCGTGGAAAGTTGATCGGATTAACGGTCTCGGACAATTCGATCGCACAATCAAGTAACGAAACTCCGTGAGGGGCTGGTTGACGAAGCTGAAGAACGTGGCCGTGAAAGCCCTGAGCCTGCGAATCGCAGACGCTGATACGTCCTGTCAGGCGGCAATACTGGCTTCTCAGAACACCGGCCCTGCTGCCATGCCGTGGCGAAGACTTCGCACCGACAAATACCAAGGGTGCTGTACCTGCTGTTTTCAGAAGTGCGGCTCCTTTGTTAGTGCAGTTTACGAAATGACGGAACCAGTGCTGGCTCGTGGGGGCAGCCGTTCTGCTATCAATATACGTGAACCGCGGCCATGAGTCAGCGAAACTCGCTGTAGTGCCGAGTGTTTTTCTGCTCACCGGCGCAGCCTCACAATCAGTCTGTTTCAGCCGTCTTGCCGGTGCGTTTGCGTGCCTGTTCGTGCAGTTCGACGGGAACGTGTTTCAGCAGACGCTCGATGATGTCGTCGGTAGTGACTCCCTGACTGTCGGCCTGGAACGTGGTCATGATGCGATGTCGCAGGACTGGCTTTGCGACATGCTTGATATCGTCGGTCGTCACATGAAAACGACCTTCCAGCAACGCTCGGGCGCGAGCACCGAGGATCAGGTACTGTCCGGCACGAGGTCCGGCTCCCCAGTTGACAAGTTCCCGCACAAACGGCGGCGCTTCGTTTTCTTTGGGCCGAGTTGCACGAACGAGGTCACGAGCGTAGATGAAGTTGTATTCGGCACACGGAACTCGACGCACGACCTCCTGCAACGCCTGGATCTGTTTGCCGGTCAGTACTGGTGTCAGTTCCGGTTTTTCGTTGCCTGTCGTCTGCTTCAGAATTCGCAACTCTTCGGCCGGCGTGGGATACTGAACCAGCACGTTGAACATAAAACGGTCCAGCTGGGCTTCCGGCAGCGGGTACGTTCCTTCCTGTTCAATTGGGTTTTGAGTCGCCAGGGTGAAGAACGGCTCAGGCAATCGATAAGTGCTGGATCCGACGGTGACGTGGTGCTCCTGCATGGCTTCGAGCAATGCTGCCTGAGTTTTCGGGGGTGTGCGGTTGATTTCGTCCGCCAGCAACACGTTCGTGAACAATGGCCCCTGGATAAACTGAAACGTCTTGCGACCGGTTTCGGGGTCGTCCTGCAGCACGTCCGTGCCAGTGATATCTGATGGCATCAGGTCCGGAGTAAACTGAATTCGTCGAAAGGCCAGCTGCAGAATGGAGGCGATTGTGCTGCACAACAGCGTTTTGGCCAGTCCGGGTACGCCCACCAGCAGGCAATGGCCTTTGCAGAACATAGCGATCAGCAGTTCATCAACAACCTCGTCCTGCCCGATGATGACTTTTCCGATCTCCGAACGCATTCGTTGGTAGGCAACGGTAAGTCCTCGGATTGCCTGTTCTTCCAGCTGTTCCGGTGCGACATTTTCGGTTTCATTGTTACTCTGTTCGGAATGGCCGGCCATTGTGTTTGTGTGACTCCGGGGAATGCGGTGGGATGAATTGAGGGGCCACATTGAAGCGTGATTCCAGAACAATTGCGAGTCGATTACCTGGGTTCACGTCCTGATGCCGCGAATTCCGTAACCAACGGTCAGGCTTTTTGTTGGGTAACGAGCATCGAAGCGGAGTCATGCCTTGTGGCCTGTGGGAACGGTTTTCCGGTGAGCGTTCGAATTTGGTTGCGGCCCTGCCGTATGACAAGCAACACGGAAACACATCATGAGCGACGTCGAATATCTGATCTTTGACGTGGAAGCCGTCGGTGACGGTGACCTGATCCAACGTGTGCGATATCCGGACGAAGAACTTCTGCCCCGGGACGCTGTGGAACGCTACAGCGCAGATCTACTGGAACAGACCGGGCGAGATGTCATTCCGCCCACCTTCGTTGTTCCGGTATCAGTCGCGGTTGCCAAAGTATCCGCACGATTTCAGCTGCTGGACCTGACCGTTCTGGATGCGCCGTTGTTTCGTCCGGAACAGATCACTCGAAAGTTCTGGCAGGGCTGGGAACATTATGATCGTCCTACGTTTGTCACATTTAACGGTCGCGGCTACGACATGCCGGTGCTGGAACTGGGCGCTTTTCGACACGGCATCAGTCTGCCTGCGTGGTTCAACGTGGAATCGCGGTCCTTCGAACAGGCTCGAAATCGCTACAACATCGATCGCCACATTGATCTGCAGGATCTGTTTTCCAACTTCAGTGCGATGCGGGTTAACGGTGGCCTGAATCTGGTGTCCAACCTGATTGACAAGCCAGGGAAATCCGGGATTGATGGTTCGCAGGTGCAGGATCTGTACTTCGACGGGTATGCCGAACGCATCAACGACTACTGCCGCTGCGACGTGCTGGACACGTATTTTGTGTTTCTGCGCACGCGGGTGTTGATCGGGCGTTTAAGTCTGAATGACGAAGAAGCGCTGGTTGCAGAAGCACGTGAGATGTTAGAGTCGCAGGCAGCCGATCACCCGGCTTATGCTCATTACCTTGAATTCTGGGACCGCCGGTTGGGACAGGCCGAACGGCGACAGGCCGCAACCGAAGAAGTCGAAAGTGCTGTTGACCAGGCCGCCGCTGTCACGGAAGCAGAGTCAGAGAACGCGTGAGCGTTCCGGCGCATTTCTGGTGACCATGCGAGGAGTCGTGTGCCACTGGCTCCGCCAGTGTTTCCGTAAGGCTCAAGGCACTGGCAGAGCCAGTGGCACACATCTTCACCCTTCTTTTCAAGGAGGGTCGAGCCTAAGCGAGGGATCTTGCATCAAAAACACGGGCGATTTGTCGCCTCGCTCACGCGTCGGGTTACCTAAACCCATTAAATCAACAGGCCGCAAGCGGGAGATTGAAAACATGAACCGAATTGCTTGTAGACACTTCGATCATGTCAGAATGTCTCGCAGCACGTGGCCATGAACGTTAGTCAGCCGGCGGTCGATGCCGTTGTGACGGTACGTGAGCCGCGTGTGGTCAAGGCCCAGCAGGTGCAGGATTGTGGCGTTGAGGTCGTGAATGGAGGACACGTCTTCCACCGCTTTGAATCCCAGTTCATCGGTTTGTCCGTAGCTGACGCCGCGTTTCACACCGGCGCCGCCCAGCCAGGCCGTGAAGCCCTGAGGGTTGTGGTCGCGACCCTTTGCCCCTTTTTGAAACATCGGCATACGGCCAAATTCCGTACACCACACGACCAGTGTGTCGTCCAGTAGTCCTCGCTGCTTCAGATCGTTAAACAGAGCGGCAGCCGGCTGGTCAAGGATTTCTCCGTGGATGTCATATTGGTTGCGCAGATCTGAATGGCCGTCCCAGTTGAGGCGACCGCCGCTGGCATAGGAACCGTTGAACAACTGCACAAAGCGAACGCCGTTTTCGATCAGTCGTCGCGCCAGGATGGCATTTTTTGCAAATGCGGCCTTGGTTTCATTTGCGGAATCCGCTCCGTACATCTTTAGCGTGTGCGCTGTTTCCGTGGACAGGTCGGTGATCTTTGGCACAGAAAGCTGCATTCTGGCGG
>JAPYTO010000063.1 GCA_029941865.1 Fuerstiella sp.
GTTCCGTGATCGACGCGTTCGCAAGCGAATGTTTCGTCAGCTGTGGATCATTCGTCTAACGGCCGCCTGTCGCGAGCGTGGGATTTCCTACTCACAGTTCATTCACGGACTGCAGTTGGCAGAGATCGGGCTGAATCGCAAATCGCTGAGCGAACTGGCAATCTCACACCCCCAGATCTTTGACGAGGTCGTGGCAGCGGTCAAGTCTGCGAAATCAACCGCAGCTGCCTAAGGCGTTATCGGAATCGAAGATATCAGCGAGAAACCTGCTCACAGGTTTCTCGCTTTTTTATGCGCAACAGAACAATTTTCGTGTACGCGGCTGCTTCATCAGCCACATGAACGCACGGAACGGGGGCGTCTGACGTTGCCATTTCCTGTGTCCACTGCACGTTTAAGGGCCATGCTGGCTGCTGATCACGTGTTAGTCTTCCTTTGCTGTGCCAATTGATTCAGCTGGCGTTCAAATCGGTTAGACTGCCTGACCACTCATATCAACCTCAAGGTCATGTCGAGTCGGAGTTTGTAAATTGGATATTCTGAAAGCATTCCGCGACTATCAGGAAGCTGCGACTGCGGCCATTGCCAGCGCATCCACCGCCGAGGCACTTGAGCAGGTGCGCATCGAGTACCTGGGTCAGAAAAAGGGGAAGCTGCGTGAACTTCAGGGTCTGGTCGGCAAGGCCAGCAAAGAAGAAAAGCCGCTGGTGGGCAAAACGTTTAATGAAGTCCGCACCAAGGTAACGACACGGCTGGAGCAACGGATTGCCGGACTCAGCCAGGACAGTCAGTCCACCACCAGTGACTTTGACCCGACACTACCGGGACAACTGCCACCACTGGGGGGCGTGCATCCGATCACGCGGACGATTGCCCACTTTCGTGAATTGATGGGGCGGTTCGGATTCGACGTTGTGGAAGGACCGGAGATCGAAGACGAGCGGCACAACTTCGACGCGCTAAACATTCCGGAAGACCATCCGGCGCGTGATCCACTGGATAACTTCTATATTGCCACCGCTGCAAGGACTGCAGGCGGTCCAATCCTGCTGCGAAGTCAGACGTCAACCGTTCAGATCCGCACCATGGAAACGGTTAAGCCACCGGTTCGAATCGTATCGTTGGGACGCGTTTACCGACCGGACACGATGGACGCCACTCATTCGTGCATGTTCCATCAGATGGAAGGTCTGATGGTGGACACGAACGTCACGATGGCTCAATTGAAGACGCTGCTCAGCCTGTTTGCACGTTCCTTTCTGGGTCCGGATGTCGAGATCCGCTTTCGCCCGTCGTTCTTTCCATTCACTGAACCGTCTGTCGAGGTCGACATGAAGTGGGGCGACTCATGGATGGAAGTCGGCGGCGCCGGTATGGTGGACCCGAACGTTTTTCGTGCCATTGGGTATGACCCGGATGAGGTTACCGGATTTGCGTTCGGCCTTGGCATCGAACGCTTCTGCATGAAGCACTATGAAGTCGACGATATTCGACGCTTTTATGAAAACGACGTGCGTTTCCTGAAGCAGTTTGCTTGAACTCGAGCTGTCGCGGCAGACGCTCCAGGAACGCTGCTGAACCGGGCTGGAATGCGCCCGCTGGTTCGTGAACACCGTCCAGCCGGCAGTAACTGAGCACGCCCTGTCAGCCCTGCAGTTTCAGAGGCCCCTGGCAAAATCGGCAAGCAACATTCTGCCCCACAAACTGGGCACTCGCACGAATTTCCGTGGAGCAGTGCGGGCAGGTGGCGTACAAGGCGATACGCTCAACATCTTTGTCGTATTCAAACCCGTGGTCACAATGGCGACACTGGACCGTCGCACCCACATATTTTTTATTGATTCTGAGTTCTTCCTGACAGCCAGCGCACCGGACGAAGTGCCCTCGGGCCTTTGCGGTCTTCATTTCCTGTATTTCCGGCAGCGGAATATACGCAGGAATTTCAACGCTGTCTTCGGTGAGTTCCGAATTCAGCAGCGCGCGGCATGTGATGCAATGCACCACATTGGCGGGCATTTCATCGCCACATTGGGGGCACGGCCCTCCCTGCCAGGCACCTTTAACTCCGCGAGATTTGTTTGACATGTTGGAGACACTCGAGCTCATTTTTCCACCCTGCATGCTGCGTATTGTATGCAAATGCGTCACCCCTGCTGCAGAATCAGGCGTCTGCAGACCTCCTGGGGGCGTGAGTGTTATGAGACACTCTAGACTCGAAAACTGCTACAAAAACAACAAAAGACGACCGATGCCATGGGATTCGGCTCATCAGGCGTCGACGTTCTGCGTAAACAAAGCAAAGAGAATTGGTAATATAGGTCGTTCGACCGTCCAATTGCGGAGGCTCCCCTAAGTCTGCAAACGCCGCGCCGAATTGGATGCCGCAAATAGAGATTCCTGATTTCGTGGCCCCCCACGAGGTGGATTGTTGCCGGTGCCTGCGTATTTCCGGGGCCAAATTCCACCAAGGTTCGTAATGGGGCAGGATTCCGGATATTTTGGGTCTTAAGAGATATCGGCAGCGAGCAGACACAAGGATCTATTGAGTACTCCGATCTCGGTCCGATCCTGCATTTGCGGTGTCGTTATGACGACAGCAACGATCGTAGTCGGTGATCGAATCACAGCATTGGCGCATCGCCGATCAAGGGAAGAGCTTCAAGCTTTTGGACGCAATCATGGCAGAAACGTCAGACGCCGAGGCGAATCAGGAAGCATTCCTGATTAGTTGGGACGGCACATCGTGGCGAGACGTGGTGCGCTTGCGCCAGGGACAAGTCGTGACTGTCGGCCGGTCCGAGACAAACAAACTGGTACTGCATGACGATGCCTGCAGCCGCAACCATTGTGAGGTCTTTCACTCAGAGGGCAATTGGAAACTTCGCGACCTGGACAGCCGTAACGGAACGATCGTCAGTGAACAGACAGTTGAAGGTGATGTGACGCTGGGGGTCGGCGACGTCGTGTGCATTGGACAGTGCCGTCTGGCGTTCACCACAAGTCTTGACTCACAACCATCGTCGCCTGACGATGGCACCGTCGTGACCGACCGAGAAACGTCGCTGGCTTCCTACTCCCCACCGCACGACGAACCGCCTATTCTGCATCGGTCCATCGTGCCACAGTTTCTGGCTGACGAAGACGACCGGGTGCGGCAGTCTCATCACGAGAAAGAACTCGCCCGACTCTATCGCCTTGGCCTTGAAATGGGGGCCGCAGAGACTCGGCAGCAACTCACCGAAGTCGTCCTGAAGAACCTTGCGGCCGAAACTGTAGCGGACATTTCTGCAGTGCTGCTGGCTCGGCCCGACGCCCCGGAAACGGTGGCCCCGGCCGACTTGCTGGTGGTCGCCTATGATAGTCGGAAAGACCTGCCCTACCGTCGAGTTTCCGACAATCTCTCGCGCGTTGTGCTGTCCAGTCGAGAAGCAGTTCTAGCACGTGACGTGGAAGACAATCAGCAACTGGCGGTCTTCGACAGTCTGGGCGAAATGCGAGCGATGAGCGTGATTTGTGCGCCCATTCATTGCGATGATCGGGTTCGAGGGCTGGTTCATCTGTACGCCACAAATCCGGACAACGCGCTGGACAAGCACGATCTGGAATACACGCTGGCGGTCGCTCGACAACTCGCACTGGCATTGGACCGTCTCAGCGAACGTGATTCGCTCAAGTCGGGACTTGCTCAGGCCCGGAACGAAAACAAGTCCCTTCGTCAGCACTTTGACAATGAGTTCAAGCTGATCGGCGACAGCGCTGCCATGGCGGATTTGCGAGAAAAGATCATTCTGATCGCCGAAACGCACGCCAACGTTTTGATTCGTGGCGAGAGCGGATGTGGTAAGGAACTGATCGCCCGCAACATTCACTTCAGCAGTCCACGCCGGGAAGGGCCGTTTGTGTGCCTGAATTGCGCGGCGCTCAACGAAAGTCTGCTCGAAAGCGAATTGTTTGGCCACGAAAAAGGAGCCTTCACCGGAGCTTCCGACCGCAAGATTGGACGCTTTGAGCAGGCTCACCAGGGAACATTGTTTCTGGACGAAGTCGGAGAGATCAGTACGGCAATCCAGGCGAAGTTTCTGAGAGTTCTGGAAGGACATCCCTTTGAGCGACTTGGCGGCCGCAAACCAATCGATGTCGATGTCCGCATCGTCGCGGCTACGAACAGAGACCTGGAGGAAGCCGTGGAAGACGGCGACTTTCGCAAAGACCTCTATTTTCGACTGCACGTGGCAGAATTAATTGCTCGTCCATTGCGTGAGCGGCCCGACGACATTGCACTTCTGGCCAACTTTTTCCTGCAAAAATTCGTGGAGAAAACAGGACGAATCATTTCCGGATTTACTGAGGACGCCCTGAATCTGCTGACCAACTATGACTGGCCAGGGAATGTCCGTGAGCTGCAAAACACAATCGAACGCACAGTTATCCTGTGTCGCAATGAGGTTGTTAGGGGGACAGACGTACAGTTGTCGTCGTTTTCGAGTCGGCTGTCGTCTCAGGCGGCCCCACCTTCGGCAACGGCCGACTATCGCGAAATGTCGCTGGGCGACGTGGAACGCGACCATATTCTGGCAACCCTTGATTTTACCAGCTGGAACAAGTCCCAGGCGGCACAGATTCTGAGCATCGAACGATCGACACTGGACCGAAAACTGAAGCGGTACCATGTGTCAAGACCGGATTAGCTTTTCCGGCAATTCGGCCCTGTTCCGTGCTTTTTTCGGAGCACAATGGCCGCGGTGGCAAGATAGCCCAGGGTTCCCCAGGAATCGTCATCCCGGATTGTGCTTTTTTGTTGACAATTCGCCACGCCGCTTCAAGAATCGGCGTCGAACGGAATTCACTGTCACTGAGTGTGGTTTTGGCGTTGTTGGCCCTGAGAGCGGCTGTTTTGACAACCAACCAACTTAGGGCGGGCCATAGAGGGAGCCAACGGAATGGCGAAAGTTCAGCAACATTGTGCTTTGCTTACATTGGAGTCACTGAATGTCGTCGTTTTTAGCTGAGTTAGACGGAACTCTTGAGTCACTTTCGGCAATCGAAGGTTATGAGTTCCTGAGTGATTTAGACGCTGGGTTTGAAGAAGAGCTGAAATCACTGGGGGTAGATCCTGGCGCGCCCACGGCTGCCAAGCCGGGGTCTGAGGAAAAGGTGATGATGTTGGCCGCGAGATACGCAGCCGGATTACCATTGTGGCACAATGACGATTGTTACGACCACGGTCCTGGCAGTGTCGGTAATCTGATCGTGGACAACACTATCGCAATCGAAGGAACGGCCGCAGCAGATGAAAAATTTGATGTCGCCTGATCGAGTGTTCTGGCGGATCGCCAGTCACTGAATACAAAAAAGGCGCCCTGCTGGGACTCAGCAGGGTGCCTTTTTGTTTTATCAGGCGATCCTGGAGCAGTCTTCGAAAAGCTGTGGTCTGGGGGCTCGTGGGAAAGCGACTCTGGCAAGGGGAAAGACATTCGCCACGGCCACAAGTCAGCGTAGCACGCTGTAGTCCGGTGTGAATACACACGGGGGCCGTGGGACGACGTTGGATTCGCCCTTTCCACGTCGGTACTAAGCTTGTATTCCCAGTGTTTCGCAGACTTTGCCACGGCGCGGTGGCTGGCGAGTCAAGCTGGGCAAAATGCACGCACACCCATCGATGTGCTCACCGAGCGTTACAGCGAATCTCGCTGATTCATGGCCGCGATTGACGTGTTTCAACAGCAGAACGGCTGCCCCCACGAGCCAGTACCGGTTCCGTCTATTTGTAAACTGCTCTAGAAGCCGCTTTCTTCGCCTTCAATTCGGGCCTGAAGTTCATCTCGTTCACGACAAGTCACTTCCAGATCAAACACCAGGTACTTCACGTCCAGACGAAGCTGCGATAACGCTTCCTGCACCAGTCCCAGAATCCTTCGTCGACGAAGGGCTGACTCTGTGACACGGTTGTACAACAACTGCAGCTCCTGTTGTTTGTCTGCGTCGCTGTCGATCTCCCGGATCAAGTCACCAAGTTCGACAAGCTCTGCCGGAAGATCCTCAGTAGGCCGATTCTCAAATCGTTTGGGGGGAGTCATAGGGGGGCCTTAACTGTTCCTGCTCATGCAGTGCTGACGTCTGATATTGAAATCCATTCTGAAGCGTTGGCCACTTGTTCGCAAGTAAATACCGACATCGAATTCACTTTCCGACTCCGCCGTCGTTGGGACCGGAATTGAACAGATTGGCGCCAAAATTGTAGTAACCCCAATAACCGGCAGACTTCACTTCGGCAACCAAAAGAGAGTCCCACACAGTAAAACCAGCCAATTCCCAGCAATTACTTCGGGATCAAGTGTCCGCACAAAATGGGTTGGTGAACTGCACACAAAGATATTCAGGAGAAACCACGTGTCGTTTCTGGTCTCGGTCTGATGGTTGGACTGTGGTATTCTGCAGTTCCCCAGGTTTATTGCGTTTCCACCACAGTTCGAGAAGTTGTGACACGGATGTCGCTCACAATTCATCAGGAAGATGCACGCCCTGCGACACTCGGCGGGGCGTATTTGCTCACCGTTCCACTATTGCTTCTGGCAGCCGGAACCTCCGCCTCAGCGTGCGCGGCGGACGACTCTCAGCCCGACTGGCAAGTCATCATTCCGTGGGGGCAGTCGGTTCAACTGGAGCAACAGCAGATCAGCACTGACAGTGGTGACAAAACACTGCAGATTCAGTTTGGCTCACAAGCCGACTTTCAGCAGGTACAAGTTATTTCCATGCGTCAACCGGCCGCTGTGATCGACGAGTTCAAGGCAACGGTTCGATTGAATTCCACACAACCAGGACTTCGCCTGGCCCTGCGTCTGGTACTGCCACGCCAGAAGGATCCCCGCACAGGTCACCCGCTGACAGGACTTGTCACAGGCGACACGTACGAAAAAGCGGACACCTGGCAAACGTTGTCTGTGGCAGGCACTCGATCTTCCGTGGAATCTGAAATCAGACGTCTTCGCGCCGCGCTACATCAATCGAACGTGAATTCCGCCGATGCCTATTTCGACGCGTGCGTCGTGATCGCCGAATTGCATTCCGGCAGGACGCTCATTGACATCGGTTCATCCTCGTATGGCCCGGTGGTTGCACCGCGTCCCGGAATCGTTGTCAGCGATCTTTCCATGCCAGTCAAACCCGCCTCGCCTGAACGTCGAGTTAGAATTGAACGTGACAGAATACTGGTCGATGGCGCTCCAACGTTTCCGACGTTCATGCCGGACCACGGAGAATCTCTGGAGACTCTGCAGCGACTCGGCGTAAACGCCGTCTGGGTGCCCGACCTGAGTGACGTGGAACGGATGCAGTTGCTGAAGGACTCCCGGATGGTGGTGATTGCCACGCCGCCGCACCCGCAATTTGATCCCGCCGACTTTGAGACACCGTTGCAGGGACTTCCACCACTCGACCAGACGTATCCTGATCCGAACATCTGGCTTCTGGGAACCCGTGTTGGACCGGAACAGCAACCACACCTGCTGGCCTGGGCTCGAGCAATCCGTACGGCCGACCGAATAATGCGACGCCCGTTGATGGCAGACGTCCTCGCTGCAGAAGGAGTTGCGTCGCGTCAGATCGATATTGTCGGCATCAGTCAAACGCTACCGGGCGGTACGACAACCTTTGGCGAGTCTCGCAATAAGTCCTACCTGCGTCTCAATTCGTCAGCGCAGCTGACGCTGCCGTGGCAATGGATTCATGTGGAGCCGTCCGCCGAGCTTGCGGCGTGGCGCAGTGCGATCGGCGCAGAACCGGTCTATGTGGAACCCGAACAGATCCTGATGCAAATGGCCGCCGCGCTTTCGGCCGGTTCGCGAGGTATCGGTTTCTGGAAAACACAGTCACTCGAAATCGGTGGTCCGGCGCAGCGCGAGACCGCCAGAGCGATCGAGCTGGCCAATCTTTATGTCGACATTCTCACACCATTGTTAGCGGTCGGTCGAATTGAGGGTCACATTTCGATGAATCTGACAGACACGGCCGTGGTCTCAGACGAAAGGAACGATTCCTGGATCAACACAACGATGGGAACATCGTCTGCCGGCCCGGGCTACAGCCGGATTCCTGATGGCCCTGACGCAGCACTGCTGAATGGCTCCGGAGCATCACTGATTCTTGCAGGATTCTGGGATCGAGCGTCGCACTTTGTGCCTCAGGAATTGTTTGCCGAGTCAGCGGCACTGACGGTTGCGGCCAGCGAAACAGCATCTGCATGGCAGATTTTTGCAACGGGCGTTACGGGGTTAAGACGTCAGCCCACAGCCGGCGGACTGGCACTGACAATCAGCGACTTCGACCAGGTCGCGACCGTTCTGGTGACATCAGATCACGAACTACGAAAAAAACTGGAAGCTCGCGTTCACCGCCACGCCCAGAGAGCCGGCCAACTGTTCATCGAACTGGCCGAACTGAAACTGGCCAGAGTTCGGGACACCTGTCGAAAAATTGACAGCATGACGTCGATTGATGGATCAACGAGTCAGCTGTTTGAGCAGGCGGAATCGCAGATCGAAATGGCGCGCCAGGCACAAGCACGACGTAATTTCCCCACCACCGAACGCTACGCCCGACAAGCCATGCGTTCTGTCAGGACGGTTCAGAATCGCTATTGGCGTACGGCGCTGCGAGGACTGTCCACGCCTACCGCCAGCCCACACACCATCAACTTTGCTGCGTTGCCCGACCATTGGAAAATGTTGCAGCGAATTGAGACCAATCAGGCGTCGGAGAATATGGTCCCTTCGGGAAACTTCGACAGCCTCAGACTGTTAACCGAAAGTTCATGGGAACCGGTGTCTCCGCAACCAACGACGTACCATTCCAGTGCTGACGTTGTGACCGAGAACCGTGGTCCCAATCAGGTGCTGCGAATGCGGGCATGGAAACGCACGTCTGAAGTGGCAACATTCAACGGGCAACCGTCGCTTCTGGTCCAGGCACCGGAAATCATCGCCCAGCGCGGCGACGTGTTTGAGATTCGAGGTAAAGTGCGGATAGGTCAGGGTGTTCAGGCTGTGAACGACGCGCCGTTTCTTGTTTTTGACAGCGACCTGGGACCGGAGTTCGCCGTTCGACCGCAGCTGGAGCCGTCATGGAGAACGTTTCGGATCTTTCGCGAGGCTTCGAAAACAGGTCCGTTCAAAATCTGGCTGGCACTGACGGGTTCCGCGGAAGTCTTTATCGACGATTTTTCGGTCGTTCAGCGGGCACGTCTGCCTTCGGCGGAGACCCTGCCGAAATTCGGAGAAACCGCAGATCCGACCGACTCCAGGCCTGGTCGTGGTTCCCGCGTGCAGGGCGCAGGGTATTCGATCCAGTCGCTTCCCTGAGAATGCGTTTGCGGATCCCCTCAGGACAACGATGAAGCTTGCAGATGAGAGCCCAGTCGGTACTCTGTGGACGACTCAGAGATCAGTCGACGGAAGAATTATCACAGAGTCCCGGGCTATTGGGGTGATGTCTGTGAAGTCCGCGACCGATTGGTAAGTTGTTTACTGCCGATCGCCGAAAACACGCTTACGGCGAAATCTTCGTCCCTGCCGGTCGTGCACTGCGACTGCCACACTGCATTAGTCCCAAGGATCACATTCGAATGCCTATCGCAACTCCCGAACAATACGCAAAGATGCTCGACGCAGCCCAGCAGGGTGGCTACGCCTATCCGGGCATCAACGTCACTTCGATCGTGACCATGAATGCTGCGTTGAAGGCTTTCGCCGATGCCAAATCAGACGGTATCATTCAGTATTCGACAGGAGCAGGTGAGTTCGCATCCGGTCCAAATGTCAAAGACGCTGTGCACGGTGTCACCGTGCTGGCTGAGGCCGCCCATCGTCTGGCCGAAAAATATGACGTTCTGATCGCTCTGCATACAGACCACTGCCAGCCAAAAAAAGTCGATTCATTCCTGAAGCCACTGATCGAAGCCACCGCAGCACGACGCGCCGCTGGACAGGGCAATCTCTTTCAGTCGCACATGTACGATGGTTCAGAACTGCCGTTGGATGAGAATATCGCTCAAAGCCAGGAGCTGCTGAAACTCTGTGCAGCGAACGAAATTATTCTGGAAGTTGAAGCCGGCGTTGTCGGGGGCGAAGAAGACGGCATCGATCATTCCGACGTGCCCGCCGAAAAGCTGTACACGACACCGGAGGACATGGTTAAGGTTCATGAATCGTTGAACGGCCTTGGACGATTCATGTTTGCCGCGACGTTTGGCAATGTGCACGGTCACTACAAACCAGGAGCTGTTAAACTCCGCCCGGAAATCCTGCGCGACGGGCAGAAAGCCGTCACCGACAAGTACGGTGCGGAATCAGAATTCGATCTGGTCTTCCACGGAGGATCCGGCACGTCCACCGCACAGCTTCAAGAGTCTCTGGACTACGGCGTCGTGAAGATGAACATCGATACGGACACGCAGTATGCATTCACGCGACCGATTGCCGACTGGATCCTGAAACACTACGACGAAGTCCTGATGATTGACGGCGAGATCGGTTCCAAGAAGGCCTACGACCCTCGGACCTATCTGAAGCTTGGTGAAACCGGTGTTGCCGACCGCATGATGCGTGCCTGCAACGACCTTCGCAGCACCGGCAAGTCAATTTTCGGAACGGTTTAGACTTCATCCCGAAGAAATCGTTTGTCGGTAAGTCCGGTTCATTGATCAACGCGCATCCGAGCCGTTGCCCGAACGCTGCCACAGAAGCCAAAACAGCCGTCACTCTCCACGAGTGACGGCTGTTTTTTTGCGTGTGTCGACACGGTTGACCGGAGACCGAATCGCTGGGCAAGAGACGACTCTTCCCCACGCCGCGCGGCGCTGACGACAGCAGTTGCCGGTCCTCCGTGATGCCACATTCGCCCGCCAGATCATTGAGCCGCTCTTTATTGACCGACGGACCTACAGGTCGTCTTCCGTATTCTTATGGAAGGCGACCGCGGACGATGGCGTTTCCACTTCGCTGGCCGGCGAACGACGACGTCATGGCTGGTCACCGCAGGCATCGCAGACCGGAGATCCAGGCGAGGCACTCCGTTTGTTTCGGGAGTTGCTACACGATCAGCAGCAGGTCATCGGTCACGACCATCCCGACACGCTTGACACGCGCAACAACATCGCTTCCCTGACGCTGGAGACCGGGGAACCGCAGGACGCGTTGCGGCTGTATTGCGAACTGCTGCTCGACTACGAGCGAGTGCTGGACTCCGACCATCCCGACATGCTTAACACCCGCGACAACATCGCGTTCATTGTCAGCAAGAGGGCAGAGCACTCCGTGGGCGGATGTGGAGTTTCGGACCTGGATTGAAACGCAGACACCTCGTGGAAATGCCAGCACTCGATGTGTCACATTACATAACCGACATGTAGTGAGCGGCAATTACTCGCAAAATTTCATCGGGATCAATTGGCTTGACAAGATGCAAATCGAAGCCCGCTGCCAAAGCTTTTTTGTGGTCGTTTTCCTGACCGTAACCGGTGACAGCCACCAGGACCACGTCACCGAACTGCGGTTGGCTGCGTATGGTTCGAGCAACTTCGAAGCCGTTCAGAATTGGCAACCCAATGTCAATGACGGCGAAGTCCGGGTCGAAGTCGCCGAAAACCTCCAACGCATCCCGTCCATCGGCGGCCATCGCCACGTCCAGCCCCTTGATCTCCATCGAGCGGGCCAGCATCCTGCAAATGCCTGGATTGTCTTCGACGATCAGAATTTTCTTCCCACGAAAATCGACCGTTGGGTCTTCGGTCCGTGGCGATTGGGGGGCGTCGCTGAACGGCAGTCGGATGGTAAACTCGCTGCCATGTGCTCTTCCTTCGCTCACTGCCAACACCGTTCCGCCGTGGGCTTCGACAATCATGCGCACCAGAGGAAGACCTAATCCCATACCACCCTGCGAGCGGTCCAGCGTCTGCTCTGTCTGGGTGAACGGCTCGAAAATATTCCGGATCGACGATTCCGAAATTCCCGCGCCATTATCACGAACGCGGATCACGGCCTCATGATTTTCGCGCAGGGTCATGTATTCGATCGTCCCTCCTTCGCCGGTGTATTTCGAGGCATTCACCAGCAAGTTGACCTGCACCTGCAGCAGTCGTCCCACATCACCATTGACCCGCAGCGGTTCGTCGGGAATGCGGATATGAAGCTGCTGTCGTTTCTGGTCAATTTGTGGCTGCACGCACCGGACCACGTCCATCATCAAGCTCCTGATGTCAAAGACGTCACGATGCAGTCTGACCTTGTCGTGCGTGGCGCGCGGCATATCCAGCAGGTCATCGAGCAGCCGAGCCAAATGCCGCACGTGTCGCTCGATGACCTCGCGTGCTTCAAGATCCGTTTCTTCGGAAACTTCATCTTCTGAAAGCACACTGGTGGCGTTCAGGATGGCCGCCAGCGGATTGCGCAACTCATGCGAGAGCACGGCCAGGAACTCGTCCCGTCTCCGCACGGCGTCACACACCTCCGCCTCTGCTCGTTTTCTCTCGGTAATGTCCGTCACGGCGATATAACTGCTCGACCAATTCGGAGCATTCTCATCGACGAACATCCGCAACATCACATCTCTTTTCTCACCACTCAGTGTTTTCACCACGGCGTCAGATTCGAACGATGTCCGGCCGTCACTCAGGGCGATCAACTCGTCGCGGAACGTGTGATAGGATTCCTTGCAGAATGTTCGAGCCAACGACTCGATCAACTCGTTCTTGTTGCTGGCCTCGTGAAGCTTGAGTGCCGCAGGATTGACATCCAGAATCTTCACCAGGTCGAAACACTCGGCCACGGCATCTGCGTTGTTCTCAAGATACTCTTGAATATCCTCGACGCCTTCCTCGCGCAGGATGTCAATCCACTTCTGCACCTCAGAAAAGTCTTCATGCAAAAGACCGACCGGCGAGTTATCAATGATGAGACGCAGACGTACTTCGCTTTCCGACAGCTCCATCGTTCGTTCCGCCACGGCTGCTTCAAGATCTTCGGCGTATCGTTCAAAGTGTGATCGATTGGCGCGATGGACTTCGCGCACGAGTTCACTGGGATCTGTCGCCTTTTCCAGGTACGCGAATGCACCACTGTTGACAGCGTCCTTGGCAGACTCAAATCCGCCGTACGCAGTGTTGATGATGACGCGAACCTTGCTTCCAAGATCACGGAATTTCTTAAGAAGCTGCGTGCCCTGCATATCCGGCAGTTTCAGGTCGACCACCGCGATACCGTATTTCTGCTGCTGAATTTGGACCAGAGCTTCGGTCGCAGTTGCACAGCCCGTGACGGCAAAACCCTCGTCTTCCAGAATCGCCTTCAGAGTCACCAGCAGCGAGTCATTGTCCTCGACCAGAAGCAGACGGGAAAGCCGCGAGCGCTCTGACAGGTTGGCAGCATCCACGTCCGCGATGCATCTCTTCATACCAATGCTCATTGCTTACGCTCATCGGGTTTTCGCCGGCGATTGGAAACTCGTATTTCGTTAATCGATCGAACACATGCTGGAACATGATCAGATCGAGTAGTTTTGAATGACAGTTTGTGCGCTGCGCCGAACCACGTCTCTGGCGATCGACCTGTATTCTTTTTCCTTTCCCGAATTCATGATCGCAACGACGTACGCAGTGTATTGCCTGTTGGCCGGAACGACTTTGAACGGAATCATGAATGGCAACTCCGCGTCGATCAAAATCATGTCGCAGCGAAACTGTCCCGCAACTTCCAGCCCAGGAATAGTGGTTACGCGCCCAGGGAATCGGGCCTCTCCGTGTTTTCCCAACGACTTAAACTCTCTTCCGGCCCGACGATTTTTTGCTTCATATGCCGCGAAGACAGGACATGAACATCGCAGCCACGTCGACCCACCGAAGTATAGCGACTATCGATGCTCAAAATGAAGGTGAGAATTGGTCAGTCGTCACTCAGGAAGGGCACTTTAATCGTCCGCCGCGTACGTTGTCGACCGTCAACATGAGGCACCGGGATCGAACAGACCGATGCCGCCGGGCAACTAAACGGAACGTCAACGTCTGACACATATCGCACACACACTATGTACTTGTATTTAATCCCCACCCCCTCAGCAAAGAACACTACGGATGGGCACTTCTGCGTTTTACACTGATTCGCAGCCGCGCATGACGTGTTCCAGCCTGACAAACAGCGCTGCCCAGGAGCCAGAGCAGTTCGCGCGAAAACGTAGACGGCTCTAATACTTGCTGTAGCGAACGGTCACGGACTTCTGCCCTTGAATCGCCTCAACCGCCGCCAGTTCAATGGTGACGACCTGTTCGTTCAGAGATGACAGCGATTCTCTCTGAAACATCAGTTGCCCCACGGACCAGTCATCCTGCTTCTGGTATCCAATTACCGCGGTTTCGCCCGTGTGCAGCTTCAATTCAAACTGTTGTTCGTAGAGCGGCTGTATTCTCTGCCTGACGGGAAGCTGTTCACCAGACTCGGCAAGACTGTAGCGAACCGACATTCCGCCGTAGTGTATCTGAGGCAAAAACTTAAGAACCACCCAGCCATCACCGATCTCGGCACTGGAAACGTGGAACATACAGCGAGCGTTCTGCAGTTCTGCTCCGTGTTTGAGGCCGGCGATATGGCCCGCTGGTATCAGAAGATTGTCTCCAGACGAAGGAATCTCGATCAGCGAATTGCTGCCTTCGGGCAGAACGAGACGTGCCCCGAACACCATCGAACCGTCGGCCTGACGGCTGTTCGCCAAGCGCTCATTCGACGACGAAGTGCTCTGTACACGTTCGCCGCTAAGGAGACTGGTCAAAGCCCAGGGCAGTGTGCTGCCGGCAACACCAACCCGGATACCACTTTGATTGAGTCGACGACGGTCTTCCGGTGACATCAGACCGCTTTCATCCAGCTCTTGCCAGATCAGACTACGGATTCGCTGATCTGTCGCCAGCGTTGTCACATTTGAGGTATTCAGCCGCAGAATCTTTCGAACCGGGGCGTCGTTTTCGAATTCAGCAATCTGATCGGCTGAGACAGGCTTCCGTGTGAAATTCGAATCATCCCGTGACATACCAATCAGCGCGCAGCCAGTCCCCGGCAGCAGACTCAGCAGCAGAAGTTGGGCCAGTGGACGGGACATGTATCGATCGCGGCGATGGATCGCAGATGGTGGTATGTACAACACTCCGATTCATCAGAGCCCGTCAAATCCCAAAGCAGATCGCTTCAGCAAATGGACTTCCCGCTCGACCGTTCGAACGTGATAACAGAGTGCGAAGTGGCACAGGACCCTGAATTCGGGCAAACTACGGGAATCTCTTCGCTTTGGTCAATGTCAGAGACACAAAAGATGGGCGCTACGTTGACGCACAGGGGCTGTGGGGACCGCTATCGCTTCAGAAAACGATCAGGAATCGACCAGACATGCAGAATCGGCCGGTACTCAGAGTCGGCGAAGGACACGACGTCCATCGGACCATTGCGGGGCGTCAACTCATGCTCGGCAATGTCCTTGTGGAATGTGACTTCGGGCTGGATGGACACAGCGACGCCGACGTACTGCTGCATGCAGTGATTGACGCCTTGCTGGGAGCAGCCGGGCGCGGCGACATCGGAGAATGGTTTCCCAACACGTCAGCTGAGTGGAAAGACGCGAATTCCGCCGACCTGTTGAGGCACGTGTGGACGTCGCTTTCTGCCGCCGGATGGCAGATCCAGAATCTGGACTGTACAATTTCTGCCCAGAAGCCGCATCTGGGCCGCTGGAAACCACTGATTCGGGATCGGGTTGCCGAGTTGCTTGGGTTGTCGTCAGAACAGGTGAACGTCAAAGCGAAATCCGGAGAAGCCGTGGGGCCTGTGGGTCGAGGTGAAGCAATCACAGCCGATGCTGTTGTTTTGATGGTTGGAAAGCCGAAAACATAATTCATGTCATTCGCGGCCAACACACATTCTCAGGTGACCCCTCATGATCGCTATCTGGGGATCGACCCCGGCCTCAATCGCACGGGTTACGCGCTGATCGAACGCCGGGCAGGCGGCCCATTTCTGCTGGAAGGTGGAATTCTTCGTTCCGCGCCGAAGGCCGCATTGCAGCATCGAATTCACGAAATCACCAAAGGACTGCGTGAAGTTCTGGAAGAACTGACTCCCGATGTCGTTGCTATCGAACAGCTGTTCTCACACGTTCGAAACCCGCAGACAGCGATTCTGATGGCTCACGTCCGCGGCGCAATCCTGCTGACAATGGCGGAACGGGAAATTCCGATCGTTCACTACACGCCGACTCAGGTCAAGAAATTGCTGACAGGAAGCGGACGCGCTCCGAAAGAACAGATCCAGCACGCCGTGAAGGCAGAGCTGAAACTTGATAGCATTCCGGAACCAAACGATGTTGCCGACGCATCAGCCATCGCTTTGTGTCTGTATCACTCAGTCCGGTTTGCTGCCTGATGCCGTCCTCGACGGTCTGTGGATGTCTTCGACGGTCTGTTCGAGCTGACGCTCGGAAGCTGCAGGTCCACTGCCGTGGGTCGCTGCGACCGGGCGAACAACACGGATCGTTATTTTCCAAGAACTCTTAGAGCTGGATTCTGTATTGATCACTCGCATTACCGGAAAGCTGGTCGGCCTGACTGACGTCTGTGCATTTCTTCAAATCACAGGATTTGAATACGAAGTGCTGGTCCCCGATCTCGTACGTCGTCAGTTGCAGGCGCAGATCGGTGAAGAAATCAGTCTGAGGACCATCGAATACATGGAAGGCAATCCGCAGAAGGGCAGGCTTACTCCGCGGATGATTGGCTTCGCCAGCGAAGCAGAACGGGAATTCTTCGAACTGATCTGTTCCGTCGACGGGGTTGGCGTGAAGAAAACACTGCGCGCGATGGTGCGTCCGGTCCGTGAAGTGGCAACTGCGATCGAAGAACGCGATATCAAACAATTGAGTACTTTGCCGGGAGTCGGCCCTGCTGTCGCGGAAAGAATAGTCGCCAAGCTGCGCCGAAAAATGGCCAAATTCGCACTGATGGTCGAAAGCGACCTGCCCGCCGATGCCGCACCGGATGTGCTGGCCGAAGCCTACGAAGCACTGCTGAGTGTCGGCCACTCATCCCAGGACGCCATGTCCCGTCTGGAAACGATCAGGGAGTCCGGTAAGAAGTTCAAGACGGTCGAAGATGTGCTGTCTGAGATTTATCAGAAACAACGCGGATAAGACGCAATCCTGCGGAGCAGAACGTACAACGTGAATCCGCAACGGTGCACGGCCAGAGACCGCGTCACCACGAATTCAATCACCTGTCTGCGCAACGATCCCGACAGCAAGATCCATGACATTGGTGTGTGTTGGCCCGGTGTGCAGCAAACCGTTCAACTGCCGGAAGAACGGGTACGAGTTGTTGATCGCCAGAAACGGCGCCGGCGACAGCTTCTGACGATGCATCTCGGCGACAAGAACTTCATCTGCGAGTGCGCCGGCGGCGTCTGTGGGACCGTCCTCACCATCCGTTCCGCCGGACAACAGCACCATATTCTTCCAGAAAGCAGCATCGGACGCGTGCGCGACTGCACCCAGAACAACTTCCTGATTGCGTCCACCGCGACGATCAACGTCGACTTGTGCCAACGCGACTGTCGTTTCACCGCCCGCCAAAACACAGGTTGGCGCAGCTACACCGTCTGCACTTCGAATTCTCGACAGTTGCATCAGCAGGTTCACACCATGAACCCGGGCCTCGCCACTGTTTTCCGATCCAAGAGTGACCACCTGGTAACCACGGCGCGTCGCTTCGACGCCGGCGGCTCTGAGCGCAACATCGTTGCAGCCGATGATGTGATTGACAGCAGAACAGGACGAAGCGGTTGCAGGGTGGGTCGCTGTATTTTGTTCAATCGCACTGAACACAGCCGACGGGATCCGGGTGCGATCCGGGTCGTACCGCTGCAGAACGGCCAGGGCATCGGCCGCTGTTCTTGTTGACGGAACGGTTGGCCCGGACGCGATAATGTCGACAGGGTCGCCGATCACGTCCGAGATGATCAGCGCGACAATATGTTTTGAGCTGCACTGGCGGAGCAGGCCTCCGCCTTTGAACATCGACAGCTGGCTTCTGACGATATTCAGATCGTGAATCGGTGCACCGGCAGCAGCCAGAACCCTCGTAACCTCGACCTTTTCGTCGAGCGACACGTTCGGAAGAGGTGCTGGTAACAACGCGCTGCCTCCACCTGAAATCAGCACAATGCACAGATCGTCAGGCTGTAGCCGGCTGACTCGCCGAAGAATCTCACGCGTCCCCTCGACGCCGGCAGCCGTCGGTTCGTTGACCCCCGCCGGGCGTGCCGCATGTAAGTGAATGCGCTGTGTCTCCTCGACACAGTCTGCCGGCACGTTGATCCAGCCTTCGACGGTGACAGAGTCCGGCACCTGATCAAGAGCCGCCACGATTCCACGTGTCATTCCGGCTCCGGCCTTGCCGCCTCCGACGACCTCAATTCGTTTCACATGGTCCAGACTGATATCCGTATCGCAGATTCGCAACGTCGTGCCATCGCAGCTGACGTTTTCCTTCACCAATGTGTAAGAGTCAACAGCGGCCACACCGGCCTGCCAGATTGCGAGGGCATCATCTCGAATTCCCATTTCGTTGTACTCCGGTCGACAAGAATCCGAACATTATAACCCAGTGGGGACGGCCACCATTCCAGGTGAGCCGTGGCAGCCGCAGAATCCCCGCCACTGACGCATGAAGCCAGACCCCCTGATCACCGGCCATCCGTCTGGAAACACGGCGTCTGGCTGTTGCCGGACGTACTTCGGCAAGTCTCGCCGAAGCACAAAAAAAGCTCCGGCCAAAAATGGCCGGAGCTTTTTTCGATTGTTCACATTGGTGTACCTCAGGCGCTGGGCCGCATCCGTGAGTACACCATCAGGACTTCGTAAAGATCTGCAGATATTTTCACTCGTTCATCGGCAAGGTCAGATAGCCACGAACGATCCCAGATAATTGCATCCGCCAAAATCGCCGTCAGCTCCTGCAGCTCAATGGCTACTTCGCGTTCGACGACTTCGGTGCCGCTGTGTTCATCCTCCCCGATGAACAACCGCAAACGTGGTCGCATTAGTTCTCCCTTCCCAATGCTGTCTTCTTTGCCGACCAAACGTCTGTACTGAATCAGCAGACATTCAATTCGGCCCCGTTGGAACTCATCCGTGTTTGAGTTATCGGGCTTCCCTGGCGGAACCTCCATCGAAATTTCCAATTGCGTGCTTTGTACGGTTTCTGCGGGTCAGCTGAACGGGGGAAGCTGCGGGAACTCTTCGGCCAGAGAAGGAATGCTAACTCAACGGATGACAGGTCACGCAGAAGCAGGATCTGTGTTTTTCCTGCACTCGAATGCCGCGATCACTCAGAAAGCAGACCGTTTGCGGGACCTTTGCCTCTGCTAGGGAAAGAATGATTTCGAACGGTAAATCTGCCGATCCAATAACCTGTCCGCCGTCTGACACTCGGCACACACTGCGCAAAAACTGCCGAACCACAAGTGTCGAAATCTCGACTTTCAATATTGCAGGATGAACGTCATGCAACGGCTTTCATACATCTTGATCGCCCTTATCCTGGGATTCACACCGAATCAGGGTCAGGCGCAGGATGCGATTTACACTGTTGCCGGTGATGTTTCGTCTCCACAGAGTTACCGCTACCTCAGTAGGCAGCAGGTCTATCTACGGGATCTGCTGAACGACGCGGGGTACAACAACGCGGCCGGCATCGCTCGCATTCTTCGCGGGACACCACTGCGGACAGTGACCACAGACAGCGTCAGTCCGGAGATAACGGGCTCGGGTTCTTTGCTTTTCCCCAACGACGTGGTCGTGTTCCGCAGTTTTGATGGACATTGTCCAGGACGACAGAACGCTCTGGCAATGTTCAGCGATGGTCCTGTGGTGCTGCAGATCCCCGGCAACGGTTACCCCGTTTGGCAACTGCTTGAAGCGATTCAATTGCCTCACGAGGGCCGGATATCAGTCACACGCACACGGCAAGGCTCTGAGTCTGAGGTCAGGATGTCGGGCCAGGAATTCATTCAGCACGGTGACATCATCAATCTCGGAGGAATCACGCAGACAGCAGGTCTGCGAATATCTCAGCACAGCCCAACCGCACCAGGCTTCGGCAAGGAATGCGTGTCCGGTATGCAGCTGGCCCGAAATCAGCAGCATGCTGTTCAGACAGCTTACGAAACATCAACACTGAACGGCGAACGGCTGGGGGTCGTCCATGAAAACAGCCAGACGATGCCGTCAATGAGGCCACAGGATCTGCCGAAGACAACCGGTTCTGAGATTCAGATGGTCCAATACTTGAAAGACGACACGGTCCCTGCGGAAATATCGGAGAATGGTGCGAAGAAGCCCAGACTCCTGAAAAGATTCCTGAACAAGTTCAAGGGCAAATCGTCGGACAAGGGAAATGAATCCGCGACAGCAGCCGGGATTGGACAGCCGTCCATCTCTGCAGTCCCAACACCGCCCCCGATCGTGTATGAAAGCGGCAACCGGTTTCCGCCCTTTATTCCTGTCGAAAAAGCCAGTGTCTTCATTAAGAATGAAGACAAAGAGGGCGCTGCACAGTCGACTTCAACCATCAGTATTCCGCCAGTCGACTCTGATCCAGCGACAGACAATCTGACGCCGAACGAATTCCTGTCGCGCACCGATGCCGGGCAGATGCTGCTGCGGACAGGCAACACCGGGCAGACTGAGGACACTGCTGCCAACGGACCGTTTCGAATGGCGTCGCTGCAAATACCCTCAGACGATGCTGTCCCGCAATCTTTGGCATCGACAGCTATGCCCAATCAGCAGAATGAAGCGAGAAACAGCGGCTGGAACGCGATATTCCTGACCGGACTGGCAGTGGCAGCAGGACTCATTGTCTTTGGTTGGCTGAAAACGAAACGGGAACAGGCGTCGGTTCGCCAATTCGACGGCGGTCTTCATGATCCGCGTTTCCCTGCTGCTGAGAAGCAAACCAAAACTGCCGCGGCTACGCGACTCGCAGTGCCTGTGGCGTCTGAGCAGAATTCGCAGACGTGGCATCAAGCTGTGGAAGTATCAGAACGCGCAGAAGATTTCGCCGTCAGCGTAATCAGTGGAGATTGCCCGGTGTTGTCCGCTGGAATTGATGATTACGAAACGGTGGATACAGAATCGCTTGTTGCTGCTTCACCGTCGCCCGCGAGCGAGACCGTTTCTGCAGACAACATCGTGGAGTCACACGAGAATACGACAGTTGACACCACTGACTCAGAGATTCAGACCAGCGAACGATTCGAGAGTCAATGGCTGAACGAAGACTCGAAGGACTCGCAGCAGGTGTTGTCTGAATCAGATGACGCCGGCTCAGCTGTACGGACACCAAATGTCGAACCTGTAGCCACTGCAAAAGACATTTCACAGTGCAATGAAGCCTTCAGCGATCTTGAGGACCTGCTTCAAAACCGGCTGCCCTTCGACATCAAACAAGCCGATCTGCCACTGCGTATTGCATTGTTCGGCAGCCCAGCGGGACCACGCCGCCTGCGGGTCGATGCGGCTCACACTCAGACTGCACCCCCACACATAATGACATCGGCTCGCCAGGAACAGAAATCCAGGCCTGCCGCGACGACAGCATCGGTCTCAGACCGCGATGACGCCGGCAATCAGCCGGCGGCCGATACGGCGGCGAATGCAGACCACGACCGCTTCGATCACGCTCTGGATTTTCTTGAGGAACAATCTGAATCATGATTACAGCCATCGATTTCGGGTGTTATGCCATTCGGTCGGCGTACCGAACACCATCTGATCCGAGGCGTGTCACGATGATCACGGAGCGTTCTGAATACGCCGTGCTGTCCAAACAGTCGTCGTGCCGTGAAACCGTGATTGCGCGAAAAATCCCCTGTGCCGAATGCGATGACAGTACAGTCGTCTTTGGCAATCATGCCGACCAGGTCCGCTGGCTGAGCCGCAAACCCTGCGCGCCACTGTTTGCTGATGCGGCTGCGCCTACCGACGACGCCCCAGCGCGGCAGATACTCAGCGTACTGACCGAAGCGATGCTGCCAAAGAATGCCGGTGAACCCACCGAATGTTTTTTCACGGCCCCGCGCGGAAGGTCAAATCGTGAGAACGTGACGTTTCTGGAACGCCTGACTCGTATGCACGGTTTCGTGCCTCGCTACTTCAATGCCGGTCCATCTGTGATCCTGTCATCAGGGAGCGAAAACTGCTTCACGGGTGTGGCGATTGTCATGGGTGCGGAAACTTCGGAGATCAGTGTAAATCGTTTTGGAATCGAGATCGCAGCTGCGACGATCCAGGTGGGTGCCAATTGGATCGATACCGAACTCGCGCGGCAGTTCAGGATTCAGACGTGGGACGAGACCGGTGAGTGCTATCTGGATCTGGAAGCGGTGCGGGAGTGGAAACACAACTCGCGGATGCATTTAGGAAATGCAACTGATGAGCGAGAAAAGACGTTGGCAAGACTGTACGGGGCTGTACTGGACCAGATTGCCGGCGTCACGCGTCGACTGATCAATTCCCCCGCCGTAACATCAGCCCTTGGGAATGATCGTCTGGCGGTAATCTGCGCCGGCGGCCCCACTCAGATCGGCGGCTTTACCAGCACGCTGACAGAACGTTTTGTTGAGCATGAATCGGCCGATCAGATTCTTTCGATCCGCACAGCAGACGATCCGGAAACGGCGGTCGTCCGAGGCCTCTTGATTCAGGGCGAACTGGAAGAGCGGCGGTTACGTCCCACCGTCAAGGCCGCTTAGGAACGCCTGCTGGTCACAGTCGGTCCATGTAGCGAATGAATTCGACTTCAAGTCGGCTGATGTCGCCAAAGGCTTTCTGAAAATCGGTCAGTCGGTCTTTCGACGTGTACTGCTGCAGCGGGTCTCGACTACCCAACATCTGCAGATAGGTCACCAGGTGTCGGCGGCGAGATGGGTTCTCCAGCAGGAAGAACGTGAACGCCCACGCTTCACTGTAGGAATTGAGCGTCTGTCGGAAGAAGTAGTCGTCGGATGCTACAAGTTTTGCCAGGCTGCCCATCGTTCTGCCTGGCCGATGGCGTTTTTCAAACCACTGGATCCGTTGTTCATTGATGCGGCTCTGCTGAAGTTGGCGTCCCGATTTCGTCCGCATGCCGGGCGGCTCAAGCACTGTTGCCAGGCCTTCCACGATCCATACCGGCGTTCCGCCAACACGGGAATGTATGCCAATGTTGTAACCAACCTGATGAGTGGTTTCGTGAACGATCGTGTTGGCGATGTCACCGGAAACCGCGGCCAGCGCAGCAATTGTGGTCTGCTCGGCTGACATCGACGACAGGTTCTGCGGGACACTGCTGAACTGCGATATCGAGACGTCAGTGTGACGACCGGACTGGCGTTCTGTATGGTCAGTTGCAGACACCAGACTGGCATCGTCGAAGAGAGCGACCCGGTTCGTCCTGAGCGAGTAGTATCCCATCAATGATGCGGACGGAGTCACATGGTCCTGCACACAGTAGTCAGCAAATTCCCGTTGTGACCCAAACACAACTGCAACCAGTGGCACGTCGGGAGCCTGCACCTTGAATCCTCGCACCCGATAAAACTGTTCGACATCACGAAAGATCGTTTCGAACAGCTGAGCATATCGGCCAGCCCGGCCCGACGGAGCACACACAAGGTAGTGAGTGGTGCCAACGACTTCGTACTTCCCGGAAAATTCCTTGAGTAACTCTTCTCGGAACGTCGTGACCGGGAACGGTTTGTAACGAGCCGATATTTTCTGGAAGTCTTTCAGTGACCCGACCGGAAGATGAGTCAGCTGCCCCTGTCGATCCATCAACGAACACGTTGTTCGGCTTAGTCCGACAATCTTACCTTCATGAGTGGTCTTCCCATCACTGACGCGTATCAGGCCACTGCCCGCAAACACGGAAGCGTTAATCAGGCAGCAGATCACAGCAACGAACAGCCGCGTCCGTGACCTCGGCGAACAGCGATTGAGTTGGTTGAGAGCCACGAACGGACGTCGGTGGTCGGGTTGTAACGGTTGCATCAATCTCGGATCAGCATTCGTAGAGTATCGCGGAGTATGACTAATCCGGGAGCTATGAAAGAGTACCACCAACGTACGTCGCGACAGGCCACCTGCGCGAAGAAATCAGGCGGAAACACGCCGCCTGGATTTCATGGTTGCCAGTTGTATTCCGGCTTCTCCGGAGTGCCGCGAACACAGCATCCATGAATGCCGTCGCCACTGCGCCACTACAGCTCGACGGACGCGGCAGCGACCAACCCGTTTGTCGCGCAGACTGACGGCAGCGGCAGACAGACGTGCAATTAACCGAGTTCACCACTGTGTCAGAACATCACCGTCAACAGAAAAGTCAGCAATCCTTGCCGTCGCAGCCGGGACTCTCGGATGATTGCACAACACTTCGCGAACGGACTGTTCCCTCACCAATCCTTAGGACCAGGAGTTCCTGAAACGCATCGGTTGTGGGGTAGGCCGACATCGGAAGATGAATTATATCGGAAAAATGCGGCCGCCATTCCTCATCAGATGGATTGGTGGAAACCCGTCTGGTCAAATACTCTGATCGTCGCCGCGTCCTCGATTCCTTGTCCGAGACATTTCCAGTGACGGAAAGCGTTGTTGAAAAAAAAATGAACGCTGCGATCGGGACTGCCACCTGGATATTCGCCGGCGTGTTCTCGGCGCTGGTGTTCGCTGATCGTTGGACGTCCGTGCGCATCGGATTCCCCGATTTCTGGTACCAGTCACGAAACTTCCACCTGTTGATGTGCGTTGGCCTGTACATTGCTGGTTGGCTGGCACTTCGCAGCAGTCGTGAGTCCGAGCAGCAAAGCCCCATAGCCCCGATGTTCAATTCTGTGACGTTGTACACTCGCCCTGGTTGCGAACTGTGCGACAAAGCGATGGGCACTTTAAATCATTTTGGAGACAGACTGCCCACCATCAAGGTGGTCAACATTGACAGTGATCCGGAGTCACAGAACCTGCACCGCGACTCTATCCCGGTGGTGGAAATCGATGGAAGAGTCTATTTCCGAGGTGTTGTGAACTCAACATTGCTGGAACGAATGATCCTTGCTCGGGAGGATCGTCAGCGATCGGAATCCCTGAGTTCGGATGGAACAGGGCAGATCGACGAATGAATCTGCTTGGAATGTTTGCGCGTCGCCCGGAACCCGGGAAGACGAAGACTCGCCTGGCGAAATCCATCGGCAACGCTGCTGCTGCTGCCGTCTACGCAGCCTTCGTCGAAGATCTGATCGACCGCTGCGAGACTCTGGCCGACCAGTTTGTGGTTGCGGCAACCCCAAACGATGACCTGACAGCGACATGGTTCAGATCCCGCACGGCAGATTCCACGTCTGTCGAATTTCAGCCGGACGGAGATCTGGGAAAACGCATCGAATGGTTTTTTCAACAAGCCTTCGAAAAACAATTTGGAAAAGTTGTACTGATCGGTTCCGATAGTCCGGACCTGCCGCCAGCGATCATTAGCAGAGCCTTCCGAGAACTGGGTCACTTCGACGTTGTGCTTTCACCTGCGACAGACGGGGGCTACGTGCTGGTCGGCCTGCGCAGTTTTTCACCCGGCATGTTCGCACACGTGAACTGGAGCGCCGCCACAACTCTGCTGGACACAGTGCGGGCTGCAAAAGAAGCAAAGTTGTCTGTCACCCTGCTTCCACTCTGGTATGACATTGACCTGATCGAAAACCTCGGCACGTTGATCGCGCTGCAATCGCAAACCGGTTCCGAAGCGGCAGACTGCCCGGCAACAATGGAGGCCATTAACGGGCGATGGTCAACGATTGAGCCGGCGCTGAAATAGTTCGGTTCACGTGTTTCCTCTCCCGATTGCGGGAGAGTCGGGCGATCAGACGCGGAGAGATTGTTTTGCGCCAACCATAAATTCACACTTCGACTTTCAATCGCCCTTGTCTGTTCGATATGTGGAAAATCTCCGAAACTTCATACGCCACGGGTTTGAAGGCGGCAGGGCTGAGCCAGAGACCCGGTCTTATCAAAAGACCGGGTCTCTTCGCATCGTCGAACAAACAACCCTGGTGGGCATTGCATGCCTGCTGTTCAATCGCGGGCGTTCGTCTATAATGTTGTCTGAAATCCGCAGAACTCCCGTCGACGACGGCATGACCATGGGAAAAGGCATTTTTTATGTCTGGTGACGAAATCGATCTATCCGGTTCTCGAATTCTGATCGCCGACGACAACGAGCAGAATCGCGAGCTTCTGGATGCCTACCTGGCTGACGAGGACTATCAGATTCTGATGGCGAACGATGGCCGCAAAACAATGGAACAGGTCGATGCTCACCAGCCGGACCTGATTCTGCTGGACATCATGATGCCCAGGATGAGTGGCTACGAAGTTTGTGAACGGCTCAAGGCTGATCCGGAGAAACGAAGCATCCCCGTGTTGATGGTCACGGCCTTGAACGAACAGGGAGACATCGAGAAGGCGGTCCATGCCGGGTGCGATGATTATCTGACAAAACCCGTCAATCAGCTGGAGTTAAAAACTCGCGTGCGATCGCTGTTGCGCGTCCGGCACCTGACGAATGAGCGGGACCGCTTGCTGGCTTACATCGAGGAAATGGAACAGCAGATACTGCAGACGAAAAACTGACTGAAAATCGGTATATTGTACAGCGTCATTTGCACGTGCAACCTCTGCGTTCGCGTGCCCGGCGTCGCCAACGTCTGCTGCTGAAACTTTCTGCCCACGTTCTTCTGCACGTGGCATGGCCGCACCCCAATTTCGAGTGACTGCTCGGAAACCAACGTCGGCGCTCGTTGGTCGCTGCAAAGATGCGTGCATGATGGAACGTTGTTTTCCCGAAAGAACTATCATAAATGTCCAATGACTCTGATCTGACTGACACCAGCGACATTGTTCGGGTGGTGGTCAAGCCGCGTCGTGCTCAACCGTTCTTCGGACGGCATCCGTGGGTCTTCGAAAGTGCCATCGATGGTGTTGAGTCGAGCACAGGCGAAGAGCCGGAAGCCGGCACAGCCGTGCAACTTTGGTCCGCCGAAGGGCGATTCATTGCGCACGGTTTGTGGAATTCGGCCAGCGGTATTCGGGTGCGATTGTATTCATGGCAACAGACTGAATTCATCGATGAAGACTTTCTCACCGCTCGGATTCGTGAGGCCGTGGAACTGCGTCGTCCGATATTCGATTTGCAACATGAGCGCACAGGCTGTCGGCTGATTTTCAGCGAAGCGGATTATCTCTCAGGATTGACCGTCGATTTCTACGGTGGCTACCTGTTGGTGCAGTTCACAAGTCTGGCCCTGTATCTGCGGCGCGAAGTGATCGTTGGCATTCTGGCTCGTGAACTTTCCCCCAAAGGAATCTGGCTGCGAACAGAGAAGGGAATGCGCGAAGCAGAGGGACTTGAAGCGGCCGATGGACTGATTGCCGGCGAAGAACCGCCTCGGCCACTGTTTATCGACGCTCACGGCGTCCAATACGGTATCGACGTGGTACAGGGCCAAAAGACGGGGTTTTATCTGGATCAACGAGACAACCGACTGGCGGCATCTCGATTTATGGCGGGGCGCCGGGTACTGGACGGATTCTGCTTTTCCGGCGGATTCGGGATCACAGCCCTAAAGCAGGGCGGGGCGACGACTGTCCTGGGAATTGATTCTTCCGAATCAGCACTAAAACTGGCAACAGCGAATGCGGAGCTGAATGGTGTCGCGGAACACTGCGAATTTCGTCGCGGAGACGTGCGGGCAGAACTGGAGTCCCTGAAAGAGCAGGGAACGACGTTCGACGCAGTCATTCTGGATCCGCCGCGTATGGCCAGAACTCGCGGCGGCGTCGGTCGCGCCTTGAAAGGATATAGCCGGCTAAACCTTGCGGCATTGGATGTACTTCGCCCAGGTGGAGTTCTGGTCACCTGCAGTTGCTCAGGATTGGTCTCAGGGGAAGACTTTCACGCGATGATCAGCAGTGTCGCCCAGACATCCGAGCGACCGATCCAGATTCTGGAACAACACTCCCAGCCTTGCGATCACCCGGTGTCCGCGACGTGTACGGAAACCGAGTATCTGAAGATGCTGATCTGTCGAGTGTTGTGAGGGACTGATTGACCTCAATCCTTAAGATCTATCGACACGGGTGCGTGGTCACTGACCGTCAGCCCGCCTTCCCGGTGAATCGTCGCAGAGGTGAAACGTTCACGAGCAGCGGCGTTAGCCAGCAGATAATCAATCCGCCAGCCGCGATCGAGTTCTCTTGCGCGACCTCGATTGGACCACCACGAATAGGGCCCCTGGACGTCGCCGAAGTGTTCGCGGGCCAAATCGTGCCAGCCGGAATCGAGCAGTTCGCCAAACCATTCTCGTTCGTGCGGCAGAAATCCGGACGTTTTCTGGTTGGCCTTAGCATAGAAAATGTCCTGCTCGGTATGAGCGATATTCAAATCACCACCAAAGATGACTGGCGTCGAATTGACGGACGTATCCGCCCATGGTCGAAAACGCGCCATCCACTCTTCCTTGACCGTCTGTCGTTCCGGCTTCGATGAACCGGACGGAAGGTAGACGCTGGACACGGTCAGGCCTTCGACGCGGACCGTAATCAGACGACCTTCGTCGTCAGCATCTGACTCAGAGGCACCGGTGGTCGCGACCTCAAACGGTATGCGAGACCAGATCGCTGTGCCGGAATAGCCTTTTCGCTCAGCTGGATGCCAGACGACATGCCACCCCGATGGATTGCGCCACTCGTCGTCCAGTTGCTCCGGCAGAACTCGAATTTCCTGCAGCAGCAGGATGTCCGGACTGATCTGATTCAAATGGTCGGCAAACCCCTTTCGTAACGCTGCTCGTAAACCATTGACGTTCCATGTGGTGATTCTCACGCGACGGCCTTTGATTGGGACTTTGGATGAATGGCGACAATCAACTCGGATTCGGTTACTGAGTGCGTTCGCCTTGGATTTGACGCGTCGCCGGTACGCAGGATCCGGAAAACAAACTCAGGCATGTGGTCTTGCCGCACCGTCGCTCAATCTACCTGATATTCCGTTGGCTTTCTCCACTTTGCGTGGCTGTTCGGAAAACGACAGATGAAACTGCTCAAGCCAGCGTCATCAACACTGATGCCGGGGCTCGATTTTTCCGTCACTGCACGTCCATCGATGTGACGGCTCAGTTGCTGGAGCGCCGCTGTCGTCCACCGGTCACCGTTATGCCGGCGCCAGTTGTGGAAACATCTCAGAGATCAGGCGTTCCAGCTTTGCGCCTCCATCAGCCGCGACTTTCAGAATCGAGTCGATGTCGGCAGGCTCCAGCGCATCGGGCAGGCACATGTCTGTGACGATGGAAAACCCGACCGTTTTCATCCCGGCATGATTGGCCACGATAATTTCGGGAACTGTCGACATGCCCACGATGTCGGCTCCCATCAGTCGCAGCATTCGATATTCGGCCCGTGTTTCCAGATTCGGACCTGGAACAACAATCAGTACACCTTTATGGGCTGAGATTGACAGATTCAATGCTGTCTGTCGGGCGATTTCGATCAGATCGCGGCTGTAGGGCTCGCTCATGTCAGGAAAACGCGGGCCCAACTCATCGTCGTTGACTCCGCGAAGCGGGTTGTCGGGCAACAGATTAATGTGATCTTCCAGAATCACAATGTCCGCAAGTTGATACTGAGGGTTCATCCCGCCAACGGCACTCGTGACAACCAGAGTTTCCGCCCCCAGGGCTTTCATCACGCGAACAGGAAACGTCACCTGCTGCAAAGAATATCCTTCGTAGTAGTGACATCGGCCATCCATCGCCACAAGCGGGACTCCGTGCAGACTGCCACACACCAACTGACCAGCATGGGACGGTGCCGTCGACCGAGGGAAGTGAGGTATCTCATCGTACGGTATCCGACACGCCACTTCGATCTGTTCTGTAAGTCCGCCGAGACCTGTGCCCAGGATCATTCCAACGACTGGCGAGTCCGGCCAGTCCCGACGAATTCTCTCCACTGCCTCGGAAGCCTGCTGGCGAATGTGCTGCATCGAATGAATGCCTTTGCGTGGGCTGACAGTTCAAAAAGAAGAGACGTCCCTGATCAGGGACGTCCCGAAAGCAATTGAGGAGTTTGAACAACGACGGGGCGATCGTCGTCGTCGTCGTCGTCGTCGTCATCGTCGTCATCGTCATCGTCATCGTCATCGTCGTCGTCGTCGTCGTCGTCAAGATCGCTGTCGA
>JAPYTO010000064.1 GCA_029941865.1 Fuerstiella sp.
CCTCCGATCAACTCTACGATTTGCGGAAAGACCCCACGGAGATCTCGAACATCTACAGCGAAAACAACGAGACACTTGACGGCATGCGGGAGCGGTTAAGATCGGCGCTGGCAAAGTTTCCCAACCGCCCGTTCGGGGATTTACGCTACGAAGACTCATCCAGAATCGATGCCGCTCCGGTTCAGTAGCCGCCCCACTCTCGTCATCGACCCAAATCGAATCATGAGAACGTATCTTATTCTGGCGGCTTTACTGACAGCAACATCCGTCAATTGTTTCGCGAGTGAAGAGACAATCGCCATCGCGAAGCTTGTCGATGGCATTGAAGTCCCACGCTTAGTCCGTACGCCGAAGAGATCAGGGTCGGGCGACATTTTCCGACTCTGTATTTCACGTTGGCGCGCAACCTGATCAAAAACGCTGGTGTGCCCGCGTCACCTTTTCGTCCGGGACGGCAGGCCGCAGATCCAGCACGCCTCAAGAAGAACTGCACATGACCGTCAAACGCCATCTCTCCCTGGCCTGCTGCCTGCTGAGTTTCATGATCGCGGCACGGTCTGAGGCAGCCGTGCGGCCCAATATCGTCTGGATTGTGGTCGACGACATGTCGGCGAACTTTTCGTGCTACGGCGAGAAGACCATTCAGACGCCGCACGTCGATCGCCTTGCCACAGAGGGTCTGCGTTTCACGAGAGCTTACGCCACATCGCCGGTCTGTTCGACGTTCCGATCGGCCATGATCACGGGCATGTATCAGACCTCGATCGGCGCCCATCATCATCGTAGTGGACGCGGCGAACATCGCATCGTATTGCCCGACGGCGTCCGGCCCATCCCCGCGATCTTCCAGGAATCGGGCTACTACACCTGCATGGGCAGCGGCCTGCAAAACCTCGATTACCGCAGCCAGCCCTTCAGCTCGCGAACGAAGGGACGACTGGGCAAGACCGACTACAACTTCGATTGGGACAAGTCGATCTACGACAGCAACGACTGGTCCGGTCGCGGCAAGGATCAACCATTCTTCATGCAGGTGCAGTTGCACGGTGGAAAGCTGCGCGGCGCCACGGCGGCCCATTACGAGGCCTTCGACAAACAGGTCAAAGGGGTCTTCGATGACATCACGGATCCCCAGAGTGTCAAGCTGCCGCCTTACTACCCGCGCGACCCGGTGCTGCTGAAAGACTGGTCGACCTACCTGGACAGTGTGCGCATCACTGACCACCACGTCGGTCTGGTCATGGAACGATTGAAGCAGGAGGGCCTGCTGGACAACACACTTGTGGTCTTCTTCACGGATCACGGCATCAGCCACGCGCGTGGCAAACAGTTTCTCTACGACGAAGGCACGCACATCCCGTTTATTGTGCGCGGGCCGGGAATTGCCAGCGGCATGACACTGACCGACCTTGTGGAACACATCGACATCGCCGCACTGTCACTCGCAGCAGCCGGCATCGACATCCCCAAACAGATGCAGGGCCAGAACATCCTCGCCCTCGGCTACCAGCTGAAACAGGCTGTCTTCGCGGCGCGTGACCGCTGTGGAGAGGCGGCCGATCGTATCCGCTCGGTACGCTCGGATCGTTACCTCTATATCAAGAACTTCTATCCACAGCGTCCGCACCTGATGCCCAGCGGCTACAAGGATGGCAAGCTCATCATCCAACGTCTGCGCGAGTTGCACTCTGAAGAAAAGTTAGACACACTCGCAGAGCAAGTTTTGTTTGCCCCAACGCGTCCGGCGGAAGAACTCTATCTGTATGGCCAGGATCGCTGGCAGACAGAAAACCTGTCCGACGATCCCCGGCACGCCGTAGCGCTCAAGCAGCAACGCGCACGACTGGAACATTGGATCCAGCAGACCGGCGACCCTGGCCCCGAAACTCCCGAGGTCTATATACTGGAGACAGAAGACCAGATGAAGTCGACCAGGAACAAGGCCGCGCGGGAAATCTACCGAACGAATGCGGAGCTCTACAAGCGCTGGGCCCGCGAGGGAAAGTGACGTGCACAAGTACATCAAAGCTGTAAAGTGTGCCTCGCAGAACTGCCTCATTCGCAGTCGTGCAAAACCCGGATCAGTGCGTTCGTCAAATCGAGATTGAATATGAACACAAAGAACACATCATTGGTTGCGTTCCTGCTGCCGCTGTATTTTGTCGCGTCCGGCGCCCACGATGTCGTCGCGCAGACTCTGCCCAACATCATTATCATCTACGCCGACGACCTCGGCTACGGCGACCTCTCCTGTTACAACCCCAAGTCCGCCTACCAGACTCCCCGCCTCGATCAGATGGCCATGCAGGGGGTGCGTTTCACGGATGCTCACAGTCCATCGACGATCTGTTCTCCCTCGCGCTACGGCCTGTATTCCGGTCAACAGATCTACCGGTCGACCGGTCGCGGCGGCGGGGCCTTCGAAGGTCCCGGTGGGCCCAGCTACCTGAAACCCGGCACGCTCACGATCGCGCAGATGCTCAAAGAAAAAGGCTACCGCACGGGCGTCTTCGGCAAGTGGCACGTCGGACTGACATGGTACGACGAAAACAACGATCGACTGGGCGGCGGATTCAAGAATTCACTGCTCATCGACTACGAAAAGAGCACACCCCTTGTCGATGGCCCCAACCAACGCGGCTTCGATGAATCCTTCGTCACACCCAACTGTCCCAACACCGACCCGCTCTATATCTACATCGAAAACGGCATGGTCCCCGTCCCCGCCAGCCAGCGACACCTGCGCAAAAACCTCCCCAACCCCGGCGGCAAGTGGCGCTGGGACAACGACGAGGGCTGGATGTCGCCCGGCTACGACTTCATGAATGCCGACCTGCTGTTCTACGAAAAAACCAAAACGTTCATCACTGATCACCGCCAGCAGACACCGGACCAACCCTTCTTTGCTGTTTTCTCCACACAAATCGCCCATGCTCCCGTCCTGCCCGCGCCGGAATTCAACGGAGCGACCAAGGCGGGTGCCCGCGGAGATTTTGTCTGGGAGCTCGATGTGCTCGTCGGCAGAGTTCTGGACCTGGTCAAACAACTTAACATCGATGACAACACTCTGATTCTATTTAACTCGGACAACGGTGCCGAGACGGTTCATGTGGATTGGATGCGTCAGGACCACCAGCACGACGCCTCCGGCGGTTGGCGCGGCATGAAGCGTGACGGGTGGGAAGGCGGCCACCGTGTGCCGTTTATCGCCCGCTGGCCCGGCCGAATTCCGGCCGGTCTGGTGTCTGAGCAGATGACCAACACCACGGACATCTTCGCGACGCTGGCGTCAGTCGTCGGCTACACCCTGCCCGACGACGCCGCGACGGACAGCTTCGATATGCTGCCAGCCATGTTGGGCTTGCAGGACGAATCCCAATCCATCCGCCCGCACCTGCTCACTCAAAGCTTCCGCGGCGAATTCCAGATCCGGCAGGGACAGTGGAAATTCCTCGACCACACCGGCTCAGGCGGCAATAGCTACGCCAAAGGCCCGCTGAAAAAATACTCACTCCCCGAAACCGCTCCCGCCGCGACGGGACAACTTTACAATCTGCAAACTGACCCCGGCGAAACAACAAATCTATTCTTCACAGAAGGCGCCAAACGCAAAGAACTGCAAGAGCTGCTGGAACACCTGAAATCCTCCGGCCGCAGCGCCCCAAAAAATCGCAAGCCAATCGGGATTGTCAATAATCCGTGATGCCGCGACAGCAAATCACTGCGTCAAATTCGACCACGCTGAGATACCAGGAATCAAGTCGTAATATTGCTACCTGAAACCTTTTCAACCCCAACGATCCTGGCACGAAGAGGACCAGATGCCTAAACACCACCCACTGAAGCGGGATGCGCTGTCGATCAAGCTGTTCTTCAAGAAATCACCCAAGGATGTTACTGACGACGAGGTGGTGTATTTCCGCGAACATCCCGACGAGATTGATGAGATATCGGCCCCGCTCAACATCCACAAGCTATTTCTGTGGCTCGGCCTGCTTGTGGGAATGGTTCTCGTCGGCGTCTCCATTGGCGACTCAGTTACTCTGACGTTCTCGCCGACTTCCATCAGGGATTAAGAGAGTTCGTCGTCGATATCGTTTTTGAAATCGGGGTGGCCCTGATCGGCGCCGCCATAACCCTGGCCAACGTAACAATGAATCAAGTTGCCGACATCCTTGGCGACGCAAAGCCCTTGATCTACTTTGTGCAGTGTACTCGCTACGACTATGTGAAAGCAGCGCTCGAACAGTTGCAGGCGAAACTCCAGCAGACCGACATGACCGGTGTCTATGCGAACGACGGTCGCATCTGGAAAGACCGGAAATGGGAGGGAGAAAGAACGTCTCCGAAAACATACGCCGAAGAAGCGATCACCTGGCAGCAGATGGGTGTGCGGGTCATCGGCGGCTGCTGTGGAATCGGCCCGGAACATATCGCCGAACTTCGATCGACACTCGCCTGACTTCCAGCGCGCAAGGAAAACAAGAGTTGCAGGAACCAAAACTCGATTTCGGTTTCTGCTATCTCAGCGTGATCGGATTTTACAGCGACTTCTGATCGTCGCGCAGATGTGTCTCGAAGAGTTTTAGAATGCGGCGATACTCGTCCAGCCAGCTCGAGGGCTGACGAAAACCGTGGGGTTCGACGGGGTACACAGCCACGTTCCAATCCTGCTTCTCTAATTCGATCAGCCGTTGAACCAGACGTACCGTGTCCTTGAAAAACACGTTGTCATCCAGCATGCCATGGCAGATTAACAATGGATGCTGCAGCCCTTCGGCGAAGTAAATCGGAGAGCTCTTCTCGTAGGCCCGCGGGTCATCATCCGGTGTATTCAGGATATTGCTGGTGTAGCCGTGATTGTAATGAGCCCAGTCGGTCACCGGGCGCAGGGCGGCGCCGCAGGCAAACAGGCGGGGCTTTTTGAACAAAGCCATCAAGGTCATGAAACCTCCGTACGAACCGCCATAAACGCCGACACGTTTGCTGTCGACATTGTGCTCCTGAACAAGCCAGGCCACGCCATCCTCCAGATCCTCAAGTTCCGGAGTCCCCATTTTCCGGTAGATCGCAGTTCTCCAGTCTCGTCCGTATCCTGCTGACGCTCGATAATCCATGTCGAGAACCACATATCCCCGCTGATTCAGAAGCGAGTGGAACATGAACTCTCGAAAATAATACGACCAACCCTGATGAGCATTTTGCAGGTACCCGGCTCCGTGCACAAAGACGATTGCCGGGCGAGGCTCATCGCTCGGATGCTCTGGTAGATAAAGTCGCGAGTAAACTGTGCGACCATTCCGCGTGGGGACCTTGACGATCCGCGGAACTGTCCACTTCACCGCTTGAAATGCTTGTGATGTAAAGCTCGTCAGTTGACGCGAGTTTCCTTCGCCGTTTAATTCCACCACGACAAGTTGCGGCGGCGTGTTCAATTCTGAGTGAGTGGCGACAGCCCATTTTTCATCCGGTGAAATCAAAAAGTCATTCATCCCGCCGAGCGACGTGAGTGTCTCGACCTGACCGGTTTTGATGTCCGCGACGCATAGTTCGTAGACCCCTGGATGTGTCTGGTTCGAACGAAAGAAGATCCGCAGCCCGTCCTGCGAAATCTGAACGGAAGAAACCTCAAAACTTCCACTGGTGATTTTCCGCGACCGCCAGTCCTTCCTGTCTGCCACGTACAGGTGCGCATAACCCGATGCTTCACTAACGAAGCAGACCTGATGTGATTTGCCAATCCACTCCACGGTGGCCATGCGTCGGTTGATCCAGGCCTTGTTCTGTTCATGATGGATGACCGTGGTTTTGTGTTTTTTCCCGCCGCAAGCCACGGCGCAGATCCAGCGATCCTTATTGTCGGTCGAGAAACATTGAAACAGCACGTGCTTCGAGTCACTTGAGAACTGCAGCGATGTGATGCTGAGGTCTCGTGGTTTGGGCTGGTCTGACTCGGACGTGTCTTCTGCGGTTTCTGTTTCGTCGTCAGATTCATCCTTGTCCTGCTTCCTGATCGATTTCAACGGATCGGACGTGATTCCCGTCAGGTTCGCAAGGTCGATCTCGATGACCTTGTGGTTCCGAAGGTCCAATAAAGACAGAACCTCGGCCCCTTCACTTTCCGTACCAACCAGGCTGCGAACTTCCTGGCTCTCGGCATAGGCGTCGTCTCGAACCCAGATCGGCATCTTGTCGGCACGACCTGTTTTGCGAGAATCCTCGGGAACGATCACGACCGCCAGCCAGTTCCCGTTGGGGGAAAGCGTCTGACGTACCGACCGATTTTTCTTTCCCAGGTAGAACGGTTCGCCCACGACGAAAGGGCTGACCTGATTGGTTTTCTTTGTTAAATCACGTGCTTCGTCGGCTTGTCGCTTCTTCAGTTGCAGATAGTCAAAAAGCTCAAGCTCCTTGCTCTCCACGAATCCTTTTTTCTTCCTGTCTGAATCCGGCTTGTCGTCAAAGTGGATCACCGCAGGCTCTGATTCCAGCCCCGCCGTCAGGTCGCGGATAAGCAACTTGCCATTTCGGGAAAACTGAACCTGCGTGCCGTCGCCCAGAAACTCTGGCGAGGACTCACGCGCTTCGGTTCTGGTGAGCTGTCGGATACGACCGGAGTCCAGATCCTGAACGAACAGGTCGCCCGCAAATGTGTAGACTCGTTGTTTTCGATCGCGGTCATAGTCACCTTTTGCGGGTGTCGCAGAAAGGGCGTCACGCAGAGAGAGTTTCTGTGGCGCACTGTCTGCAATATCGACGACCCACCAATCTCGCTCATGGCGACCCTTCTGCTTGCGTTGAAAGAAGATCCGGCTGCTGTCGACGGACCACGTCGGACGCTCTGGCGATCGACCAATCCAGTCGGGATCGGCCATAATCTGCTTCAGCGTAATCCCGTCATCAGCGACAGAAAGGTCACCATGCAACAGGCAACACGTAACAACGAATAGGAAGAACGGACGCATTGCTGCCCCTGTCAGTTGATCGGATTTGTGTTGCGGACCACGAGATCGTGAATAAGCAGAAAAGACATGACAACAAGCCGAAGGTCGACTGCAACGTTATTGGGGAGTTGCTCCAACGTCTCAAACTCTGAGCGTGACAACTCACTGAGTCGCCGGAACGACGACTTGCTCGTTTTCATATTACGTCCAAATCTCAGTTCTACGGCTCACTCGTTTGGAAAAGCACCAGCCGCTTGAGCTCCTCGACGTGCTGTTCAAAAGCTTTGCGGCCAACTCTCGTCAAAGAGGCCCAGGTACGCTGCCGACCGTCCACCGTGCTCTTTCGCTGTTTTACGTAACCAGCCTCTTCAAGCTGCCGGATGTGTTTAGAAAGTACGGAATCACTGACATCCAGCTCCTGACGCAGAACCTTAAATTCAGCTTCCTCTAATGGTGCCAGGAACGCACAAATCTGAAGCCGATTGGGAGCATGGATGACCGTGTCGAAGTGTGTCATCTTCATTCGCCTTTTCCCGATCCGATTCTGGTGATATGCCAACGGCGTTCGAACATGCTCAGCAAATAGACCGCGCTGGCGAGCACGATGCCGGCTGCCAACGGCGCCCCGACAGTACCAATCGCTTCGCTGAATTTCTGCGATGCAACGATGAGCCCAAAGAACAATGGTGCCAGAACAATGAACGCAATGCCCGCCACCCTGGTGGGAAACTGCCTCACCGACACGCCGGTTTTCCGGGACCGATACACCATGACGGCCGACATCAGCAAGATAACATAGACATGGTATTCGCGACGGTCTGCCGCCGAAAGTGTCACCAACGCTCCTGCTAATACAGCTATGCTGGCGCCAAACCACCGGGATGGGATGGCTCTACACAACGCTGTTTTCTCCATGGCCTGTATTGATGCAAGTGCTTCCCTCGCATCGTCAGCAGCGTCTTGTTCGGTCATCTCAGGCATTTTCTATCTCCTTCTCGTTACCGGCACGCGGACTGTATTCGCGGCCTGACTTTCTAATATGGAAAGTCAGCCGATATTAACTTTCCAACATGGAAAGTCAAGGGCGCGAAAGAGAGGGAACTGCAGAATTGTATTGAGACACTGTACTTTCCTTAATAAGTACAATGCCCCCGTTTGACTTCCTCGTGTTGGAAAACCTGTAGGCCAGGATGATGACTGAAGCGAGAAAACTGAAAGCTGAAACCCCTGTCCAGCTTCGTGATTTGATCTGGGCCGTAAACAGTCCGTCGCTGCTGGCCGCAGGTCCGCCTGACGGCACGTGCTTCATCCGGATCGCGGCCACAAGTCAGCGTGCAACGCTGTAAGGGCCCCAACTTCGTCATGTCGAATCCTTCCACCGCTCGGTTAAACACATTTGTTGACTGGGTCGACAAAGTCACAAAGCCCGTTGTTGTTATCAGTGTGATCCTGTATCTCGTGGAGATCGAACTGAGTCTAAGAAATCACTGGGGCAACAGTCATGAATCACCTTCCTTTTTTCTCTGGAGCGAACGCCTGATTGCGGGCCTGTTTACGTTCGAAATATTTATTCGATGGCGCCGGCAAAGACTTCGGTCCGATGAAATGACGACTAGATACCCGTTCAGTATCTGGGGAGCGATTGACCTGCTGTGTATCGCGGCTTTCTTGTTCCGTCGTCGACTCTCGGGGTGATTCGCGCACTTCGGATTCTTCGATTGTTGAAGTTCTTTCGTTACAGCAAAACTTTGCAGCTGACGGCACTCAAATTCTATCGGGCCTACCACAATATGAAGGGCATCGCGTTTTCGCTGGGTGTCTTCTGGTTGTTTTTTTCCGTCTTAACCCTTAGCCTGGAGCATCCCGAACAACCGGAAGAATTCAGCAGTCTGCTGGATGCCGCATGGTTTACGATCGTGACAGCGACGACGGTTGGCTACGGAGACATGTACCCGACAGGATTGTGGGGAAAGCTATTCGTGGGCTTGATGCTCGTTCCTGTAATCAGCATGATGGGGATGGCATTTTCCGCCTTTGCAAATGCGTGTGACACCGTTCAGGAACTGGAGGACGCGCCTGATGTGGATCCGATTCAGGAGTGGCGAAAGGAACAGGCACGATTTCGAGTGCGCAGACAGGCAGACCGAGACTATCACATGCAGGAGTAGTCGATTCCGCGGCTCGTGTGGCGAAGGTTGACCGTGAGCATATCGAAACGACTCTGGCAAACTGCTTTTCCGCCGGATCAGAAGTACTTCGGCCGCTGTCGCCCGTTGATTATTGGTGGCTGCGCACGTTCAGGAACCACGCTGCTGCAATCCGTTCTATCCAGTCACGCTCAGCTTTGTGTGATCCCTCATGAAACTCAGGCATTTTGTTCCACAGCCTATTACAGCTGCCCTGGTGAGGTTCCCGGACTGAAAATCCAGCGGCTTCGTGAGCATTTTGCCATGCACCCGATTCCTGCAGCGTGCCGCTACTGGTGCGAGAAGACACCTCGAAACATCCTGTTCTTTGAACAAATCCTTGCCTACTTCGGGCACCGCAGTCGACTCATTCATATCGTTCGTGACGGTCGAGACGTGATCACATCGCTTCATCCGGATGAGCCAGATAGATACTGGGTGGAGCCACAGCGGTGGGTTCAGGACGTCTCGGCGGGGCTGGCTTTTTTTGATCATCCTCAGGTTCTGACGCTGCGATACGAAGATCTGGTCCTGAACTTCGAATCCGTGATTCACCAGGTCATGGCCTTTCTGAAACTTGCTGTGACTCAGCACATCATGAAGTATCCGCAATTCGCCACAATCCGAGAAAGCAAAGCGTGGTTTCACTCAGCCACCGGCATGCGCGCCGACGCCATCGGCAGATGGCGCGCACCGTGTTATCGGGAACGGACTGAGTCTCTTGTGGCGGACCCTGAGGCCGTCCGTTTGCTGACCCGGTTTCATTATCTTTGAGTTCGCTTTATGGCTGCCTTTACTGTTATCACCTGTTTTACACCTCAGTTCGACCACCTGGTTACGGGGCTCAGGAAAGATTGTGAGCGGCTTGGCTATCCATTGCACTGCGAACGAATCGCAGAAGAATTCGGGAATCTGATTCAGGCCTTTGACTTTAAGATCTCATTCATTCGCAGAATGGTGGATCAACTCGGGTGCGTTTTATGGCTGGATGCAGAGTGTCGTATCGTCAGTCCGGTTCCCGAATTGTGGCATAGTCCACTGATATCCACATATAAAATCGGGGGTGCGCGCGGATTCTCGTCCGGCGTACTCATGCTGAATAACTCGCAGCGCGAATTTATTGTTCTTTGGGAAAAATATGCTCAAAAGTACCCAGCGTACCCCGACGACTTTGTGCTGGATTTCCTCGCAAAATCAATGTCGATGACCTTTACGTGCATTCCGTTCGAGTTTTACGACCGTGACACTTCATCGACCGTGGCTCGCGGCATGTGGCAGAACGAACATACGATCATTCAGCATCCCACCATCAATCGCTGGCCCGATCCGATTAAGTACAGAGTTGCGTTTCGTGGCAAACAACGTTCGCGGCGACCGCTGGCGGAGTCCGTTTCCCGCCAGAGAAAAGGCCTTTTTTACCGCAATTTCGGAGGCGAATTCGCTGAGGTCGATCGTATCATGACGGAAGGGCGAGAAACCGAAGTTCTTTATGCGGACTGGGTATTTGACGCTGTCATGAAGAGATATGCCCCAGCGTGTTACTGGCCATCCCTGGCGGACGACTTCACGTCCAAGCCTCGCTCTTTTGAGATATCACGGCGGAATTTTGCTGACCGTCCCGCAGGTCGATCTCATCGTGAATCCGCGATTCGCAGCATGCGACTTGATGCAGACGATGCCCAACGGTACGGTCACCGCCTTCCGAGTCGAATCGATCAACTGTGGGCGGGCTTGCGAGGATTTTTCTCTGCTGACGCCCCATGATTTAATTTCCTGTCGGACAGAACGTTGCTGTGCGGCGGAACATCGATTGGAACAGATGTGGCATCAGGCGGCCTGTTAGTCTTACTGTGATTTGAAGCAAAACGATGAAGTCAAACGACTCGGCCGGAACGTCAGCCTCTCCTGTGCTCTTGATGCTGGCGGAGCGATTTTCACCCGACCTTGGGGGAGTTTCAAGAAGCGCATCCCGGACGGCGGCGGCGATTTCCAGACTTGGCTGGCAGGTTCATGTTGTGGCATGGACGAAGTCACTGCCGCCCGGCGCCGTCGACGATGCTGTGACAGAAGACGGCGTGACAGTGCATCGAGTCGGTCTGTTTTCTAACTGGGATTATTCCATGCAGCACACCATGAATGTGCTGGAATGGCTGCATGAAAAATTCGTCTTCGATGCGGTCTGGGGCCACTATCTGTTTCCAGCCGGTTATCTGGCCGTTGTTTTTGCGCGAACAATGAGGCTGCCATCGACGGTCAGCGCGCGAGGGAACGATGTCGATCGACTGATGTTTCCACCGGGGGATTTCGCGCGGCTGATCTGGACTTTGGAAAAAGCCAACACCGTGAGTTGTGTTTCCGAAGACCTGGCCCGGAAGGTCAATGTGCTGCTGGATGACGAAATCGAAATCGCCGTTCTTCCCAATGTCGTCGACGCCACCGTTTTTGCGCCCGGCAAGGTGTCGCCGTCCAGTCTCAGGACCAGTTTGGGAATTCAGCCGGAGGATGCTGTGCTGGGGTTTTGTGGAGAACTTCGACATAAAAAGGGGTTGCCGTTTATTCTTTCGGCCCTGGTGCAGGTCTGCCAGGATCGAAAAGCGTGTTTGCTTGTGATTGGCGAAATACGTCCACGGGAGCAGGCACATCTGTCAGCGTTTGCGGCACAGCATCCTGAGGTCGCGGACCGAATTCTCGTCACTGGGCATCTGGAGGATGCTCAATGTGTGGCGGAACACCTGAATCTCTGCGACGTCGTGCTGCAGCCTTCTGTGTGGGATGGGCTGCCAAACTCAGTTTTGGAAGCGATGGCCTGTAGTCGGGTCGTGATTGCCAGTGATGCCGGAGGAATTCCGGAAGCCGTGGATCACGGAGTCAACGGATTTGCCATTCCCAAAGCCACGTTAAATAATCTGGGCACGGCGGTTATCGAAGTTCTGAATCTTCCGGATCACAAACGGGCCGCCATCCAGGACTCTGCTCGCGAAACGGTGCTCAGAAAGTTTCAGGCACAGGGTGAAGCGGATCGGCTTCAGTTACTCCTGTCAGGACTGGTGTCCGGTTGTGACAGGAGCGTTTCGTAGACATTCAGCAACTGAGCCTGAGCTCTTTGCCACGAGAATTCCTGCTCGGCTCGTCGTCTGGCGGCTGAGCTTAGTCGTTGTCCCAGCCTCGGTTCGTGCAGCAGTTTCAGCATGCCATCCTTGATCGCCTTGGAAGACCCCGGTTTGACCAGAATCGCGTGGACGTCATTTGACGCCAATTCGCGGACGACTGGTATATCACTTGCGATCAGAGGCGTTCCGCTGGCCATCGCTTCCAGCACCTTCAGCGGGCAGCATCCCTGTTCAAGATTTCGGTCGTTTCGAGTTAGTGGTGCGAGTATGACGTCAGCGCCGTGGTGCAGAGCCGCAAGATCCGACTTTGAAACCGGATCCAGTATCTCGACGGAATCCGTGATTCCAAGATTCCAGATTCGCTGGTTGAGTTCTTTTCGCTGACGCGGACGCACCGGGCCAACCAGTGTCAGTGTGGCTGGGTGATCACGACGAAACAGGGCCACGGCCTCGATGGCATGTGAGACCCCCTGCCACGCAGACATTGTTCCGGCGTACAAGACCCGCATTGGGCTGCCTGAAGATGTCGCCGGACCCGTTTCGGCGGGGGCACCTGGCAAAGCGAACAGGTCAAGGTCGACGCCATTACGAATCACGGTAATGCGATTCTCCGCCACACCGCGACAAATCAGGTGTTCGGCATTCACTGCACTGACCGTAATGATCGCATCTGCTGCCGCAAGGCACGTGTCTTCCTGGTGCAGCAGTTTTGCCAGCAACTCAGAATCGTCGGCCACGTTCGGATACCGGTACTTGAGTTCAATGGATGGCAGGCCGTTGACTTCGTAGACCAGTCGGTGGCAGAGTTTTTTCTTCTGCCGGGCGATCGGGTATCCTTCAAAGATGGATCGGAAATGGACGACGGAAACAGCAGACCGTCCTAACTGTCCCAGCCACCAGTGTTGCATCCGGGAACGAAAATTCAGTACGCGTTCAAAGAAGTTTTCTCCGTGCGCGTACATCGGATGGTGCACGACTCCATCGGCGTTCCAGACTGGTTCGGGCGTTCTGTCTACGGGCGTTGCTTTGGGTGGCTGCAGTTGTCTTAGGATTGCCGGGATATCTGCACGTTCTGTTTCATGGGCTTCTGATGGAATCGTCAGAAGATCCACGTTTCCGAATTCCCTTCCCAGTGCACGGACGAATGCGTCGATATGGGTGGCTGCCCCCTTGGGAGAAGGGAACCGATCAAAGGACGCGTAAAGAATGCGATCCTGTACGTTTTCCGGTTCTGTTAGTGATTCTGAAATTCTTTTGATCCTGCTGTGGCTGATCGTCGTTCGTCTAAAGATTTGTCCCTTTGATACGGCTAGCGGGATTATACCGAGTCGAAATACCTGAGCCGACCATATGACCGCAGCGTGACCCCGGGAGTGACCTCGGGTGACAAATTACTTTCGAGTTTATAACCTACTCAGGAGTCACCGGGAAGTCGCCGGGGCGATGCTGGAGAAGCACCAGGAAGACTTGACATCACGACAACATCGCAACACCGCAAAGAATTTCGGCGGCAGCTCGTTACCGGTCTCAAGTCGCGTGAGTTTAGTTTTTCACAGTTTGTCGCGGACCAGAACGTGCCACGTGATGACGCGGATGCGGTAGCAGAGAAGCTTTTGAGCCAGTTGTTTCGTCGTTCTCTGGAAGATGGGGTGATCACGGCTCAGGAGCGAGCTCGGCTGAATCGTCTGGCGCGTCGGCTTGAGATCTCCAAGTCCGGACGAGAGTCCGTTTTTCGTCGAACGGGAGCTCTGGAGCTGAAGAAGAAAGTCAAAAACTCCGCAGACGACGGAGTTGTTACTCGCGAGGAAAGTGCTGAAATCGCTCAGCTTCGCCAGACACTGGGATTAGGAGTTGCCATGACAGCGACTGTCGACGGATCACATCTCAAAAAGACACACAAGTACCAGAGGACCGCTCCTGCGAGTGCTGTCCTGGCTGATCTGGATGCGATTCGCAATATTGATGGTGACGCGGAACATCAGGTCAGGTTCTGGACCCGGATTCTGTGGCTCGGCATGCTGGCGCTAGTTGGTGGACTCGGCTTGTTTGTTGTCAACTTGGATCTGGTGGGCGGGGTCGTTGATGTGGCTGGACTGGTGGGCGGAGGTGTTGGTGTGGTTGGGCTGGCGACGATAGTGTTTGCGGTGATCAGGAGGTTTTTGCATGGGCAATTGGATGTTGACGATCGGCGTTACGAATTGGCGGCGGGAATCCTGACTTACCTTAGTCGGGATATGGCGGCCGATGAACAGGTTTCTGTCGAAATCGACTTTCGTCCCCATAACCACAAGTCAAAGTTTGTGGAAAAGGGCAAGGTGGGATATTGGAACGCAAAGTTTTATGTCGATCCGTGGATTATTTTGAAGGGCCGATTTCTGGACGGAACAAAGTATGCTGTTTCAATGATTGAGAAGCAACAGGATCGCCACCGCACAAAACGCAGCGCCAGCGGCAAGCTGAAGACGAAGACGAAAACGAAAAATGCATCGGAAGCGATTGTCACCCTGAAGGTGAAACAGAAGCGCTATCCTGAACTGTCCGCCCATGCGTCAACTGTCGACGCATCATCCGTTCGTCTGCCTGGCTGGGTCAGCGTCAAGACGGTTGGGGTGGAAGAGGAGGGACTCACGCTGCGTTCCACAACCAAGTTGGGATGGGACGTTTATTCTCCTGGCGAACGGGAACAGGAACATGATGGCGTGCATTGGATCGCCATGAAATTCATGTATCTCTACAGTCTGCTCAACCAGGCAAAGAAGGCGAAACATAAATGATGTCAGAATCTCTGCGAGTCATTGGTGTCGCCAGTCTGTATGCGGTGTGCTGCATGGGGTGCGGCCAGTCGGCGGACGTTGCTCAAGGTCCGACGGTCGCGGAATTGCCCGTGGTCGATGCCGGCGACACCGCACACAACGGACTCACAACCAAGCTGAAATTCAAAGCTGGTTCCGGGGAATCAAAGTTCTCTTTGAAGCCCCAGGACGACGGTGCCAAGCTTGTGGATGCCGATGAACAGGAGATCGCTCGCTTCAACCTCAGCGGTTCAAAGCTGAAGGTCAAGGGGGCAGACGACGTTGTGCTCGGCTATATCATTGCCTCTGACGGAAAATTCAAAATCAAAAATGCGGACCAGAGCAAAGACCTTTGGAAACTGCAGCGACAGGACGACGGAGACTGGAAACTTGAGGATGGGAATGACAAGTTGTTCTGCAAAATCAAACGTCGTGATTATGGTTTTGAGATCGAGGACAACTCAGAAAACAGTCAATCAAAAATCAAGGTAAAGGATGGCAAGACGTCGCTCCGCGACAGTTCGGATACGACGATTCTGTATACCAAAGATCAGGTGTCCCCGATCGCCTTTGTATGCATGGGGCTGGATCCCATCGATGAAGAGCCGCTTCGTGCCGCGCTCATGACAATGCTGATCATAAATCGTGCCCGGTAATTGAGCTACGGTGACAACAGGAGAATTGATGATGGCGAAAGACTGGGATTCGGGAAACTGCAACGAAAAGTCGGGCTTTCTATTCAGCCACGAGTGTTTTCAGCCACCGGTCGATAGCTGCAATATGTGCAGTAAACCAGTTTGCCAGGAGCATTCTCACAGCGACGGGGCCGCCGTGGTGTGTACCAGTTGCGCCAAGAAAGATCAGCAGCGTACGCAAGAGCAAGGCGGCAGCCGTCGCGGAAGGTCCCGGTACTACGATGACCACGATCCCTATTTTTACGGGGGATACTATTACGGGTATGGCTATCACGACGGGTACTACGGCGGTCATTTCGGCAGTCATTCAGATCCACTCGATTTCACGGAGGCCGATTCGGCCAGTTTGGAGACCGAGGGTGACGAGCAGTTCGAAAGCGACATGAGCGCCAGTTGATGGGGCCTTCGGAATCTGTGAGACGTCGCTGGATGCTGTATGCTCTGGGAGGTGGACTGGGCCACCTCACGAGGGCACTCGCATTTGCCCGCGCAATTGTGCGGCCGCGAACGGATTCCGCCGTGAGCAACCATGTGTGTCTGCTGACAAATTCTCCATTCGCTCACCTTGTTCCCATTGCGCAGGAATTGGGGGGTGATGCACATGAAGTGATTAAGATTCCTGCGGGACTGAGCCGTGACGAGACGGCGAAACGCGTTCACGCGGCACTGAAATCACGAGACTTTGATTTACTTGTCGTCGACACCTTTCCGCGTGGACTTGGCGGTGAACTCGAAACTGTGCTGCCGCAACTGAGTTGTCCGAAAATACTTATTCATCGTGACCTCAGCCCCAAGTACTGCGCCACTGTGGATCTGGTACCATCGATTCGCGCATACGATCGATTGGTGATGCCGGGCGAGTCCGCCCCATTTCGTGATTCCTCTCATGCGGTGCTGACCGCACCGTGGCTAATGCGTGACAGTGAGGAATTGCTGGTGCCCGCTAAGGCTCGAAAACTTTTACAGGTGGGCTCGTCGACGCTGCCCGTTGTGGTAGTGATCGGTTGCGGACAGCGAACTGAAATCGACCAGATGCGAAGCAACGCGGCGCGGCTGGCAGAAGAATTTCGTTCACGCGCATCCATCAGGTTTGCGACTCTGAAGGAAACGGCACATTGCGCCCCATCGGTTGAAAATCCTGTGACGCTTCAGCTGTGGCCACTGCTGCAGGCCATCCGGGGCGTGGACGTCATTGTCGGCAGTGGTGGATATAACACGGTGAATGAGTGTGTGGCCACCAGGACACCGCTGATCGGGATAGCTCAGCACCGTTTATACGATCGACAGGAACTGCGATTGCAATCGTGTAATTCCCTTGTGAAGCCGGAGAGTCTGACAGCCAGGCTCGACGAGTTTCTGAGCACCAACCCGCCTCGCGATCCGAATGCTCCGGTGTACGAAAACGGGGTTCATGAGGCTGCAGATCTGATTCGCTCGTTGTAGATCGGGCGACTGGAAGACACGGGGCCGCGGACGCTCCGAACGACCGGCCCCGATTGCCGGGCTTCCCTGGGCGTGGGCGTGCAGAGCCGGCTGATTCAATCGCCGACACCATCGGCATCTTTGTCGCGAACTCCGGACAGTGCGTTCCCGGCCACGGCCTGCCAGGCGATTTTTCGGAAAATGCGGTCGAGTCCCCGGCTCGGAAAGTCGCCTTTGTCGCGGAAGTCGATGTCGCCCTCGATCAACTCAGGAGAGCGGCCGTAAATCGTGGCATAAAAAACATAGCCTTCCAGCCGCTCAAAGCCTGGGCCGAGGTGACCGAGCTTATCGCGCCAAAGTGAACGATCCTTCTTACCGATAATTCTGTTAATGCCTTCGATGCCGGGCAATTCTCCACGCAGGTAATGCTTCGCGGCCAGAACCATCGCGTCTGACGTCGGCATAATGAATACCCTGTCCGGATAACTTTCGCGGAGCGTATTCACCAGGCTCATGTAACCGGCGGTTCGCTCTTTCCCCATGCGTTCAAAGATCGCCTCTGTGAAGAAATCCTCGGACTCCGGGACTTCGTCCAGCTGGTACAGCTGCGGCCAGGCGTCGGACAGATAGAACTTCATGTGCGGGTTGTAGTTCAGGCAGAAGTCGATCCAGCAGGAATAAAACTCCGGACGATCCTGGAAGTATGGCCCCCACATCATGGCGTCCCACCTGGCATTGGCGATCGAGGACAGAAGTTTTGGCTGCGGCTTGCCATCGAATTGAAAGATCCCGTTTTCCTGCTCCCACTTGTAACGCGTACTGCCGGTAATGCCCCCGCCCGTGTGAGTGTAAAGCGGCTGCATGAATCCGGCGGCCTTGCAGATGAGCGGAAAGGTTCTGTACCCCGGGGCCATGAAACTGTGCCCCGTGCCCACGATCCGCTGCGTACCATTGCCGGGCTTTGCAAAGGAGATCACCGCCTTTTCTCCGCCAACCTGCCCGGCGTAGATCGCCTTGATTTCTTCCGGCGATTTGTAGGACACCGAGTGTTCCGGAAAGCGGTCCGCTTCCCAGCCTTTGTCGATCGAGAACTCGCGCGGCGCTCCCCGCTGCGTGCCGGGATTCGCTGGCTTGCGTGCGGCCAGAAGCTTTTTGCGAAACGCGTCCGCTTCGGCAGCAGTCAGCTGACCATCGCCATTCACGTCCGCCTGAGGAAACTGCTTGAGCCATTTCTGCAATTGTTGTTTGGTGGGCGGCGCACTGAACGCCAGTCCGGTTGTTGCCACCAGCACAAGAATGATTGGCAGGAATCGATTCACTTTTAAAACAGGCATAACCATTAGTTCTCTTTCTCGATGAGCAAGTCAATCATAAAACGCCCTCCGTCCCGTGTATTCCGTGGTCAGATACTCATCTTCACGGCCGCGAGGATGCCGAATTACCTGCGGGCTAGAATCACCTGATGCGGTCCCTGTGTCTTGCCGTTAAACACGACGTCGACGGCCAGTTTCATCTTACCGGCGGGCAGCCTGATGTCGGTGGTATGACTGCGCAACTGGCCCGCTGCAATATCGAGTTGTTTCGTCACCGTCCCGGCGGTAATGGTGGCCGTTCCAGCGGGATGGTCTGACGAAAAGGCAATTTCCAGTTCATAGGTTCCGGCCTGCGGAGCTTCCAACAACCAGAAGCCGTTGGAATTTCCGGCCCACGGCTTTCCCTGAACGTGTCGCCAATCCTGACGCGTCAATACGCTGCGCAATTCGTGTTCGGTGCCAATCACGATCCGAGGCGGAGCGTAGTTGTCGGGGCGAGTTGAGCTAACATCCTGGAACCAGCTTTCGTAACCTTTCTTCAGTCGCTGAAACACCTCGGGATGTGTGCTGGCGACGTCAGTCTGCTGACGTGGGTCCAGCTTTAAGTTGTAAAGCTGCAGCTGCGGTTCGCCCGAAAAACTTTCTTTGCCAAAACCAGTGGGATGCACCAGTTTCCAGGGGTGTTCATGTAGGGCGAAGTGGTGGTACTGCTGCGGTTTGTTGCCGCGATGTGTTTGAAAGACGACCTGCCGCGTCGGCCAATTGGCATTGTTGTCGGTCAACAGTGGCAGAAAGCTGCGTCCGTCCAGCTTGTGTCCGGCCGGCACTTTGACGTCGCAGGCATCCAGAATCGTGGGCAGCAGATCGATGTGTGCGCACAAGGCGTCCGAGGTTTTTCGGGCCTGGACTTTGGCGGGCCAATGGAATAGCAGTGGTGAGCGAATGCCACCGTCGTCTACGTGGGTCTTCATACCACGCATGTCGCCCACAAAACGCATTGTGTTGGGCCCGTTGTCATTCAGATAGACCACGATGGTATTCTCACGAATACCGAGCGTGTCGAGTTTGCTGAACAGCCGCCCCACGTTTTCATCGATGTTGGTGATCATCGCCGCGATGCGAGCCAGCTTGTCACTTTCCGCCTGCAGCCGCCTGGGGTTGAGTTTGTTGACCAGAATCGGCGTGAAATCAACTTTGCTGTACTCGTCATACAGTTCCTGCGGCACATCATGAAACGGACCGTGCGGAGCGTTGGTCGCAATGTACGTGAAAAAGTTGTTGCCGTCCTGAACATTTTTGTCGATGAAGTCCATTGCCGCATCAAAATAGATGTCCGTGCAGTACCCCTTCATCGGCACTTCCTTGCCGTTCTTGATCAGAGTCGGATCGGTGTACTTTCCTTCGGCGCCGAGAGGATCAGAGGGCTGACCGATGCCGCCTCCGCGATGAACAAGGCTGTCCTGAAATCCCTGGTCCATCGCACGCAGCGGATAGTTATCGCCCATGTGCCACTTGCCATAAATCCCGGTGTGATAGCCGGCGTCACGAAGGAACTCGGCCAGCGTCACTTCTGCGGTGTCCATCATTGCTCGCCCCACATAAGTGTCGATGCATCGTGTTCGGTAGTTGTATCGGCCCGTCATCAGGCTGGCCCGAGTTGGTGCGCAAACCGGGCTGACATAGAACCTGGTCAGAAATCCGCTGCGTTGATGCATCGCATCCAGTTCGGGCGTTCTGATCACATCGTTGCCGACAAACCCGTAATCACCGCCTCCCTGATCGTCGCTCATGATCACGATGACATTAGGACGTTCAGCGGCGACCACGTCCGTCAAAAATCCAGTGAACAGGCAACCGAGCGAAAAAGCCAGGGTAAGAAAGTTGCGAGTTCGTGTTAGATCGTTAAGACAATACGTCTGCATTCTTGTTTTGGCCATGGATGTAACTAAATTCTGTTGCCATTGAGTTCAGGGACTGAATCGTGTGGAAGGCACATTGTACTGTGCCAGATTGTTTCTAAAAGGAACAGAAAACACTGACCACGGCAACTCATCTCCGTAGTTCCGTAGGGCCGGTGAAACCGGCCGTTTTCTCTTATCCTTACCCACAGGCTTGTAGTCGCGAAGCGACGAATGCGAAAATGCATCCGGCGTGAGCCCACGGATTGTGTCTGCCACGAAGCGTCCTGGCCACTTCGCGGCTTACCCGATTTGTGGGTCACGACAAGGTCCGGCGACCGCTACCTGCCAGTTTGAAACTACAATCCGTTACTGCACCCCACGACCGGCCGCACGGAATCAAACCTTGAATGTGTCTCGCCGAATCCTTAGCCTATTGTCAGTTCTGATCCTGAGACTGACCCACCTTTGCTCGCCCTGCCCTGTCAATTGTGATGCTCTCCACGATCCATCTCATCAAATTACCGCTGTGTCGATTCAAAGCGGCACCGGTCGTCCTGATGGCAGCCGCAACACTTCTGACCGTGACTTCTGTTCACGCTGCAGACGGCGATTTGCATAAACAGATTGACCGATTGATTGAGGCCCGGACGCAGGATCTGACGTTTGGAGCTACCGCTGCTGATTCTGAGTTCCTGCGACGTGTTTATTTGGATCTGGCCGGAAGAATACCGTCGGCTGATGAAGCTCGACGATTCCTCGCAAACACTTCGCCGTTGAAACGAACCTCGTTGATTGACGCACTGCTGGCTGGCCCTGACTACCCGCGACGCATGCAGGAACTTTTTCACGTGATGCTGATGGAACGTCGTGGTGAGCATGACGACTGGACCAGATTTCTGCGGACGGCCTTTGAACAGAATCTGCCATGGCACCAGATTGCTGCCGCAATTCTGAAACCCAATGCCGACAGTGAAGACTTTCGCGGAGCCGCTTTCTTTCAGACGCAACGACTGGTGAAAGAAGGAGCGATGGCTCCGGTTGATGTGCCGGGGCTCACTCGCGATGTCGGTCGTCTGTTCGCGGGAATCGATCTGCAGTGTGCTCAGTGCCACGATCACCTGACGGTCAACGATTATTCGCAACAGGACTTCCAGGGCCTGCACATGGTGTTCGAAAACGTCGACATTCGTCGGGACGTCAAGTTCCCAGCGATCGGCGAGAAGTTGATGACGGACCAAAAGGAATTTTCGTCCGTCTTTGAGCAGGTGGCGATTAAGACCAACCCGGTTGTGCCGGGAGGTAACGAAATTGCAATCGCCACCTTCGAAAAGGAACAACAGTACATCGAGTCGCCAGACCGCAAGAAAAGGACCACGGGCGTCCCACGATTCAGTCCGCTGACTGAATTGTCGTCCGGGCTGGCATCACCGTATAACGAATTGTTCTGCCGCAACATTGTCAACCGTCTGTGGTTCATGATGATGGGGCGAGGCCTTGTGGAACCACTGGACCTGCATCATGCGGACAACCCCGCGACTCATCCGGAACTGCTGGAACTGCTGGGTCATGAATTCGCAGCACACGACTTCAACATTCGCTGGCTGCTGCGTGAGCTGGCTCTTTCGAAGACCTATCAACGATCAACGTCGCTCCCGGACGGTGAGGCCGTGCCGTCGCGAGCGTCATACGCCGTGGCGTTGGAAAAACGCATCTCTGCCGAGCAGCTGTTTTGGAGTGTTGGAGTCGCCTGCGGTGAGTTCGAGGCCGTCCGGTTTGACTTGAGGGCGGCGGATGATTCAGCCGACGGCGCGGCTGAGAGCGAAGACACCTCCGACGCGGCAACCGATAATGTCCCACCTTCGCCCGACGGCCGGTGGACCGCAGAGCAGCTGGTGGAAAAATCCGAGACGCTCGCAGCGTTGCAGAAACAACTGCAGTCCACGTTTGGTAACCCACCGAAGGAACCGGAAGTCGACTTCACTCCCACGGTCGCGGGCGCACTGTTTTTGATGCATTCGGAGGATGTTCGCAGGCTGCTGCAACCCAGACCGGGCAATCTGAATTATCGTCTGAGTCAGCTGGAGTCAGACGATGAGATTGTTGATGAACTGTTTCTGTGCGTGCTCTCGCGACAGCCGAGCCCAACCGAAGTGACAGACGTGCGGAAGTACTTGAAATCAAACGACGATCGAAGAACCGAACGTCTGGCCAATCTGACATGGGCCCTGCTGACGTCCACAGAGTTTATGGTGAATCATTGATATCGATGACGGATACGTAAGATTCGGAACATATTTCCTGCCGCAGGAAGGGGTTCACTTCTTCTGCTACGGCACAGCAAAGTGACGCTATGAAATCGCCAGCCTGCAACATCAGCCAGCACAGTATCTCCCGTCGCAGAATTCTGGGCGCAACGACTGGTGCGGCGTCCGGCCTGGGATTGGGCGCACTCGGCGGCCTGGTGCAGCCGGCCATCGCGGAAGAGCTGAAGAAACAGGAAAAACAGGTTCTGTTGTTGTGGCTGGATGGCGGAATGAGTCAGCTGGAAAGCTGGGACCCGAAACCCAACACTCAGTTCGGCGGTCCGTATCGTTCCATCCCGACGTCGTTGCCGGGCATTCACATCAGCGAACTTATGCCTCGCACCGCAGCCATGATGCATCACCTGGCCGTCGTCCGCTCGATGGAAACAGTCGACAACAGCCATTCGTCCGGTGTGCCTCGCATGCTGCGTGGTGATCCGACGAACCGAGGCGTTGTGTATCCGTTCTGGGGATCCGCCGTCGCAAAGCTGATGGGACCAACCACCAGCGGTCTGCCGCCGTACATCTGGGTTAAGCCTGGCAACGGAGGATTCATTTCGAAGTACGCTGGTTTCCTGGGCGCGAAATATGGTGCGTTGGCGCTGGGTGATGGCAAACCGCCCACAAACCTGGTGCGGCCGGATACTTTGTCTGAACGCAATGCCAAAGAACGTCGAGAGCTGCAGCAGCTATTCAATCAAAGATATGCGGCCAAGCGACGCAAGCAATGGAACGAGGCGAACAGCTACGTCTATGACGTCGCTGACACGCTGATGAAACACACTCGGCTGTTCGATGAATCGCTACTGCCGGATAAAGATCGAGAACGTTACGGCAAGCACGACTTCGGCCGCCACACGCTGCTGGCTCGCAATCTGCTGGAAGCCGGTGTTCGGTTTGTGCAGGTGACGTCTTACGGCTGGGATACTCATGGAGATAACTTCAATGCCCACGCCAGTCGAGTGCCCAAAGTGGATCAGACATTCGCTGCACTGCTGCAGGATCTGATTGATCGCAGCATGATGGATAATGTGCTGGTGGTAATGATGGCCGAATTCGGCCGCACGCCGCGGATCAACGGTTCTGTCGGGCGAGATCACTGGCCCAATGCGTGGTCGATGGCGATGACGGGAACTGGGATTCAAACCGGACAGGTGCTGGGTGAAACATCGCCGGATGGCACGGAGGTGACATCCAATCCCCTGGACATCGGGCATCTGTTCCACACGTGGTACACCGCTCTGGGTCTGGAATCGCAGCACGCGGAGTTCATCAACGACGGCCAGCCGCTTCCCATTGCGAACGACGAAATGGCACCGGTGAAGGAGCTGCTGTCATGATAGACACCGAAAACGACACGAAGACCGCAGTACCGAAAATCGAAGCTCGCGAACTGCGGAAAATCGAAACGGACCGGCAGGTCTGCATGATCAGGTACAGCCCCGACGGCAACATACTGTTTGGCGGCGGATACGATGCGCAGATTCGGCGCTGGGATCTGACAGCAGAAGAGCCTCAGGCTTTGGAACCATTGACCGGACACCACGGCTGGATCCAGTCGATGGCGTTTCTGCCGAACGGCCAAACCCTTGTATCGGTGGATTCGTGGGGCCAGCTGTGTGCATGGTCCGTGCATGACGCCGTTCCCAATCTGAAATGGCATGTGGAGCAGGCTCACGATGGCTGGATTCACGATCTGGCCGTCAGCAAAGACGGTTCTGTTCTGGCGACCGTTGGGCGAGATCGTTTTGTGCGATTGTGGTCGGCGGACGACGGTGCACTGATCAAACAACTGCCTCAGCACGAGCACGAACCGTTCTGCGTGGCCATCCATCCGGACAACCAGTCTGTTGTCAGTGCCGATTTGTTCGGCACGCTGCAACACTGGTCCGTCGATTCTGGCGAACCTGTTCGAGAGCTCGCTCTGGAAAAGATGCATTACTACGAACGAATTCAGGACGTGCGAGGCATCTTTGTTCTGCAGTTTGATGACAGTGGCGAATCGTTGATCTGTGCCGGAGGCCAGCCGACGAACACCGGTAATCATCAGGGTATTCCGACAATCCATCAGATCGACTGGAAGTCATTCGCACCAACCAGATCGCAAACTTTCGGAGTCACGACTGATGGATTCGTGTTTGATCTGATTCAGCATCCCGCTGGTTATTTTGTGGCGGTGACCAGCGGCAATCCCGGTGCCGGGCAGTTGTTGCTGATCGATCCGGCCGCGGACGAGCCGTTCTTCAAACACACAAAGATGTCAAACTGTCACAGTGTGACTCTGCATCCTGACGGTAAGACGCTGGTGGTGTCCGCGACCAATCGAAACAGTCAGGGCAACGGGGCCGTCCGCGACAAAAAAGGCCAATACCTCGGCAACAGCTCGCCCCTCCACGTGTTCGAGATCGCGGAGCCCGCCGAGTCCGAATCGGCCTGAATTCCGTAGCGCAGCTTCGTAGGGCCGGTTCCCACCGGCCGTTTTCAAACGCGAATTGGCCGGTGGAAACCGGCCCTACATTCAGTGCGATATCCAGAAGAAAAACACCCAGCCGGGAATCGACAATTCAGGATTTTTTTCCCTTTTCGTCCGAATCAGAGATCTCAAGTCGCAGCCATGTTTTGGCGTAAGCCCAGTCGTTACCGGCGGTTGAACCCGATACTCCCAGCGCCCGTGCGGCCTCGGCCAGAGTTAAGCCGGCAAAGAATCGCAGGCGGACCAGCTCCGCCTTTCGCGGATCCTGCTCATCCAGCTTCCGCAAGGCGTCGTCAACTTCCAGCACGTCCAACGACGGACCGCGAATTTCGAGACTACGCCAACAGTTCATCGATCACCTTTGCCGGTAAGACACCGGTGAGGCGTTGATCCAGGCCTTGATGCTTGAATGTAAAGCGTTGGTGATCGAAGCCGAGAAGGTGCAGAGCCGTTGCATGGAAGTCGCGGATGTGCAGCGGGTCTTTGACGATGTTGTAGGAGAAGTCGTCTGTTTCGCCGTAGATTGCTCCGCCTTTCGTTCCGCCGCCGGCCATCCACATGCTGAAGCAGCGTGGGTGATGATCGCGGCCGTAGTTTTCTTTGCTCAGTCCGCCCTGTGAATACATGGTGCGGCCGAATTCGCCGCCCCAGATTACCAACGTGTCTTCCAGCATGCCGCGTTGCTCAAGATCTTCCAACAAAGCGTAGCAGGGACGGTCAACATCTCGACACTGGTCAGGCATTCGACCGGCGACATTGGAATGATGGTCCCAGTTGTTGTGGTAGACCTGCACAAAGCGAACGCCACGTTCGGACAAACGGCGAGCCATCAGGGCCGTGTTGGCGAACGATCCAGGCTTCTTTGCATCTTCGCCGTACAGGTCAAACGTACTCTGTGATTCGGAACTGATGTCGGTCAACTCCGGAACGCTCGCCTGCATCCGGAATGCCATCTCGTACTGCTGAATTCGCGTCTGTGTTTCCGGATCGCCCACGGTTTCGTAATTAACTCGGTTTAGTGAATTGAGTCCGTCGATTGTACGGCGCCGAATTGATTCGGGGACTCCGGGGGGATTGTTGATGAACAGAATAGGATCACTGCTGCTGCGAAACGAAACACCGGAATGCTGACCGGGAAGGTAGCCGGCACTCCACAAGCGTGACGAAATCGCCTGTTCCTGCTCGCGATTACCGGGGATCGCCACCAGCACGACGAACGCAGGCAGGTTCTCGTTCACCGAACCAAGACCATACGACGCCCACGCCCCCAGGCAGGGGCGTCCGGTGATCTGATTGCCGGTTTGCATCGCCGTGATGGCGGGTTCGTGATTGATCGCCTCGGTGTGCAAACTTCGCATCCAGCAGATTTTGTCCGCTTTCTTTGCGAGGTTCGGCAGCAGCTCGGTGTTCATCATCAGGCCGCAGTCGCCGGCGGCGCTGAACTTAAACTTTGAGGGAGCGATCGGAAACCGCGACTGTCCACTGGTCATCGTGGTCAGCCGCTGGCCGTTACGAACCGACTCAGGCAGATCCTTATCGTACCAGTCCCGCATAGCCGGTTTGTAATCGAACAGATCCATTTGTGCAGGGCCGCCCACCATGTGCAGGTAGATCACTCGCTTTGCTTTGGCAGTAAAATGAGGCTTTACAGAGCCCGTATTGGACGCCAGAGCTGACGGTGGGGCCATCAGTGAAGCTAATGCCGCTCCACCCAGCAGATGTTTTCCGCTGGAAAGAAAGTTGCGTCGCGTCTGTTGAAGTTGTGCTTCATTGAAGATGTTCATGTTGTTGCCTTTTTGTGCTACGAATCCATCATCCACCCTCAGCGCAGGCAAAGGATGCTGGCTGAATGTTCAACCGGCTATTTATTCAACGCTTCGTCCAGATTCATCAATTGGTTGCAGGTCATCGTCCAGGCGGCCAGTTGCGCCGGGTCGAGCGATGCATCAACAGGTAAATCACCGAATGCCAACAGCGCGTTCGCGTCTTTCGGGTTGTTTGTGTAGTACGTCATAAAATCGACATGAGTGGCCATGGCCAGTTGCAATTCCCGCTCGATCAGTGAGCGACAAAGTACGCGACGGGCAACAACGTCCATGATTCTCCTGTCGTCAACGCCCGCTTCTTTGATCGCCAGTTCGGCCAGTTTTCGAGCCGCCTCGACATATTGGGGACCGTTCAATGTGACAAGTGCCTGCAGCGGTGTGTTGGTTCGTTCGCGACGTACGGTACAGACTTCGCGACTTGGCGCGTTGAACGCCTCCAGGCCAGGCGGAGGCACCATTCGTTTCCAGAACATGTACAACGAACGGCGGTAAAGACTATCACCACTGTCCTGTTTGTAATTCCGCGTATCGCCACCTGGCACTCCGACGCTGTCCCAAATGCCAGTGGGCTGGTAAGGCCGAACGCCGGGCCCGTACATCTTTGACGACCGCAGCCCGCTGACCGATAGCGCGTAGTCGCGAACCATTTCAGCATCCATGCGGAAGCGTGGGCCGCGCGAAAACAACGCGTTGTTGAGGTCCTTCGCAAGCTTGTCCTTTGTCGTAACGGCGGCCTGTCGATAAGTGGCGCTCATCAGAACCTGTTTGAACAAACGCTTCACGTCCCAGCCATTGGCAACAAAATCCGTCGCCAGCCAGTCCAGCAACTCCGGGTGGGTTGGTGGCGTCCCCATCACGCCGAAGTCCTCTGGTGTGACCACGATGCCTTGTTCAAAAATCTCCTGCCAGAAACGATTTACGGTCACGCGAGCCGTAAGCGGGTTTGCCGGATCGACGACCCACTGTGCAAGCCCCAATCGATTCTTCGGTGCGTCCGCCGCGAACGGATGAAGCGATTCCGGTGGAGCGGCAGTGACTTCTGCACCGACTTGATCGTATTGGCCTCGCATCAGGATATTGGCTTTCGCAGGACGATCCGCTCGCTCGACCTGCACCAGAGTGATCGGGCTGCGTGATTCGATCGACCCGCGTTCTGCTTCCAGTTGGCTGACGGCGGCGACAAGTTTCGGGAACGCGGCATCGTGGTGATTGAGGTAATACTCAAGCAGGCTGGCCTGTTCCGCATCCGTCCGCTGGTCGGCCGCCTTTTCGAGTAACGTGGCGAACAATTCGGTGTCCCGAAGTCGCCCCACTTCATCAACAGTAAGCACTCGATTAAAGAAATGAACATCCTGAACGGATCCCCCTTCAAATACCGCCCCTTCGCTGCGCTGACCAATTCGCAACGGTGTTTCTGTGCGGATGTCGGCGTCCGGCTTGAGAGTATTGGTGTCCGTTCTGGTGGCCTGCTTATTTCCATCCACGTAAATTGTGACGCCTTCCGGTTTGCCGCTGCCATCCCAGACAACACAGACATGGTGCCACGTGTTCTTTTTGATCACCGGTTGCTGCGTGGAAACTTTGATTAAATTGTCCGGCCAGCTGTCGACGAGGTGCATCGCCAGTTGACCATTCGCGATAAACAGATCCCAGCCGCGATGTTTGTTCTTTTCGTCCATGCGAGCAATAATTCCCGCGGCCTGCTTCGGATTGGACGTTCGAATCCACTCAGCATGTGAAAACGGTTGCTCAAGCGAAAAGTCGCCCAGTGTTCCAAGGTTCAGTGTGCTGCCCGTCTTTAGCTGAATCGCCGGGCCGATTTTCCCCTGCTTGATCCAACTCGAATCGCCGCTGGCGACGACAGGCGCCTGATCCGGCGCGCCAATGGCAGCAACCGTATTCCCCTGTCCTTCCGTGATGGGCAACGAAACAAGGCGACCGTCGACAGGAATATCCTGCCGCAAAGAATCGGCGGATGTCGCAGCCAGCCAGACACGGAATGGTTCCTGAGCGGCAGTTCGGTGATCGGCGAGAGACTTTTTCGCTGCCGCGATTTCACCGTCGATCGATTCCCATCGTGCTCGATCGGCTTCGGGCGGAACGCGGAGAATCGGGCCACGGCCATCCTTTGAGTTGCCATCTTTGGCCGGTTGAGTTGTGTTCCGAAAGAACGCTGCCAAAGAATAAAAGTCTTCCATCGTCAGCGGAGCAAACTTGTGATCGTGACACTGACAGAAATTCGTGGTCAGGCCAAGATACGTCCATCCAAATGTCTGCACCCGGTCCGCCGCATAGACGGCCAGATTCTCTTCATCGATCGTGCCGCCTTCATTAGTCGTCATCGCACAACGCTGGAAACCGGTGGCAATGCGCTGATCGATGGACGGGTTTTCCAGCAGGTCACCGGCGAGTTGTTCGATCGTAAATTGATCGAATGGCTGATTCCGATTGAAGGACCGGATAACCCAGTCCCGGTACAGCCACATTTCGCGGTAATTGTCGAAGTGCATTCCATGTGTGTCAGCGTAACGAGCTGCATCCAGCCAGAATCGACCGCGATGTTCACCCCATGCTTCCAACTTCATCAGCCGATCAACCCACTGAGACAATGCAGCATCGCGGGATGTCGTATAGTCCGCCACAAACGCATCAACGTCTGCCGACGACGGAGGCAACCCGGTAATGTCAAGGTGTAGTCGACGAAACAGCTTTCTCGAATCTGCTTCCTTAGCGGGGCTGAGTCCTTCACGTTGAAGACGTTCCAGCACAAAACGGTCGATTTCATTTTTTGCCCATGATGCGTCCTGCAGTTCCGGCAGGGCGGGCGTTGTTGGTGCGATCAGTGCCCAGTGCTTTTCATACGGCGCACCCTCAGCGATCCACCGCTTCAGCAATTCCTTCTGCTGTGCTGTCAGCGTCTTGTTTGCATCGGACGGCGGCATCACCGCATCTTCATCGTGCGAAAAGACGCGGGCGATCAGATCGCTCTTGTCCGGTTCGCCTGGAATAATAGCGCCGGATTCGATGGCGGCCTCTCGTAAGTCAAGCCGCAGATCCGCTTCACGCTGCTGCTGCCAAAGGCGCTGCCGGAAATTGATCCGAACGACGTCCGCAG
>JAPYTO010000065.1 GCA_029941865.1 Fuerstiella sp.
AAAATTTGAGGGATACCGGCCAACTGAATTACGATGCCATGAGACCCCATCACCCGCGAATACGGCTATCCATCGCCCGTTTTCTCGTTGCTGTTAGCACATTGGTCGTGTGTGCTGGCGCGTCGAGACCGAATGTTATTCTGATCTACACCGACGATCACGCTCAGTGGGCGGTCGACGGTTACGGGAACAAAGACGTCCACACCTCACATGGATCGGCTCGCGGTAGACGGAATGCGGTTTACACGGGGTTTTACAAACGCAGTCTGCTCGCCGTCACGGGCGATGGTGTTGACTGGTCTCTACAGCCACCGTGTCGGTATTCCGGATTTCATCCCGCACGGCAATCCGGTGGTTTCCGGGAATGGGCTTCCGCCGGGGACGTCGACGATCGCCACAGTGCTTAAGAAGGCAGGGTATTACACCGCACTGATCGGCAAGTGGCAGTAATCCTCGGTACAGAAGATCGGAAGCCAAACATGTTCGACCATTCCGTCCTCGTGCCCTTCATCGTGCGGTGGACCGGAGTGGTAGAAGCGGGATCGATCAGCGACGCGATGGTATCGACGATCGATGTACTCTCCACATTGATTGAGATCACGGGGGCCAGGACACGCCTGCAACTCGATGGAAAAAGTATGCTGCCGATCCTCAAGAGCCAGCGCGGCGTGAAGTCGCGGGATGAGTATTGCGACGCGTACGACATGACATACCTCAAAGAGGATCACATGCGGAATATCCAGACCGATGATTGGAAGCTGGTGTTCCACCTTGATGCGGCTGGCAAACCGTTGCCGCACCGAGGGCACGAACTCTTCAACTTATCTGCAGATCCCGGAGAGCTGAAGAACCTGTACACCAGCGATAATTCTGCCCCGGTGAGGAGGAGTCTCGAAGCGAGGCTCCGCAAATGGATCGTGGAATACGAGGTGCAAAAGTCAGCAACCCGATGAAGTGGGTTGAGCTTCCAGCTTGCCAATTGACGCATTCGAAGTGCTGGAAATGTAGCGAAAGTCGCCAGGGGCTTGTTGATTTTCTTTGAGTCGCCCTGGTCATCGAGTTGGGTTTGCGCTATCGTGGCGGTTGGGGAAGGAATTTGACAGAAGGGCCGAACTTTGTGAACCTGGGATCGCGCTGGACTGAATTCCTGAAGCGAAAGCAGGATTGGGATTTAACTGGCAACGGCGTCAACCATCCCATCGATTTCGGCCACCGCGTCTTTGCCCAGGTGCTGTCGACTTTGCTTTTTCCGCCAGTGGATGTCAAGAACTGAACACCAACACGTCCGATTGCTCATTATCGTGAGAGCATGGTGTCCGATCCGGGATTTGGCATACGTTGCTTCCTGTCAGCATCAGTCGTTTCATGGTCGTGGGATCTGCGGATATAATGGAGGAGCATGATCTTCTCAATTCCGTTTCCAGCATCTCACTATCGCATGAACGCAACCGGAATGATTTTCGCCGTTTTGAATTTAGTTTGGCTTGTTGGTGCAGCCCTGTCAGGTGCCGAAGACGAGGGTTTGTCGAGCGGCATTCAGGTTACGAAGTATGCGCCGACGATCGCTTCGTTCCCAGGATGCACGCACATCGCTTTTAGCGGCAAGACGGAAATTGTGACTGCGGGCGATCGGCTGTTCTATCGGACCGATTCACAGACACGGTTTCGCGAGTCGGCCGTCAAAGGATTGAACGACGCACATTCGGTCGTTTTCAACCCGCACGATCGGCTCTTCTATGCGACGGACACGGGGAACCATCGGCTGATCACTTTTCGTGACCCAACCAGTCCCCAGGTACAAAACAGTCTGACCTCGCTGGCAGAGGTTAAGCTCCAGCGTCCGCACGACATCGTGTTCGATCAATCCATCGGCTGGCTGTACTCTCTCAACCCAGACAGTAGCCAGGTGTTTCGGTTCAAGACAGCGGGCAAGGCAGCAGACGCGCTGGATCTGTCCCGGCACCTGGGCTATTCACACGCGCTGACGATCGTCAACGGCAGGCTCTACGTCATGGGGTCAAGTGTTGGTGCTGTGGTCGAAGTCGTCGACTTCGGCAAACAGCAGTACAAAATCCACAACAGCTTCGAGAAGAAGAAAGATGCGCCGGCTGGCAGTTGGAAGTCGACCGGTCTGGTGTTAAACGAGGCGGTGCCGACCGCCAACGGATGCGAGCTACCGCTCGGAACGCTCCGAAAAAGCGTGCAGGAAAACGATAAATCGAGAAGTAGTAGAACGATGTGGACTTCTTCAACGACCACTGGTACGCCACATCTTACTTCTGCCCCACCTACGCTGGAAACAAAGACGACGACGAGAACAAGTTCATTCGGTTCCAAATCTGGCGACATTTGAAAGAAGGAACCTAAGATGATCTCAGTCAGTTTCTTCCCGGCAAGGTCGTACCGTACTACTTGACGCCTCGTGAAGAAGCACTTTTCATTGCCGTTTTCAATCACGAGGATCCGGGCACTTTTGACAGGATGTACCGGCTGACGATATCCGAATAGACTAAGCGTCCGTGCAAACACAGAAAAGCTCAGATCGGAGACGAACATCCCATGCCTGCTTTCACTCGCAGATTCCTCTCGCTGATTCTGTCGACAGTTATCGTCAGCCCGGTCATGCCGTGTGCGTCAGCTCAAGACGAATCAGAGCCGGTCAGACAATCCACGCGATCACGGCGGGTGCTCTACAACTTCGACGGCGATTCGTGCCTGTCGACGAAGGCTGGCAGCAAGGGACCCGTACCACTCAACATCGACGACGTGAAGCGGCTGATCGAGGAAGTTGCTTATGAAGGAAGCCGAGTCGGTACAGTGCTGGTCTGCATCAACGCGCAGGTCATGTACTACCCGACGAAGGTCGGCACGATGCGTGGCACGCTGTCGACGCCGGAAGAGCGTGCGAAATGGTCAGAGTCGGAAACGCAGCGGTTTAAGAATCTCAAGAATTTTTTCGATGCCGGAGTCGATCCGTATGCAGTCATGCTGGCCGAAGCGAAGCGCCGCGGTTGCGAGGCCTTACTCACGTTTCGCATGAATGACGATCATGGCGTTGATGTTCTCCGCACAAAGTTTCTGGTCGACCATGCGGACTGGCGTCTGGGCACAAAGCAGTATCAAGGCAGCGGCGCGATGGACTTCGCACGCGACGAGGTCCGCGACTACACATTCCGACTGATCGAGGAAGCTGTCGGGCGATACGACTGCGACGGCATTGAACTCGACTTCAATCGCTTCCCGCGGTTCTTCAAGGACGGATCGACGGACGAACGTGTCGCAAAGATGAATTCGCTTGTCGAGCGAGTTCGCAAAATGCTCGACGAGGCCGGACGCAAACGCGGTCGCCGGTTGGTGCTCTCGGTTCGTCCGCCGTCGAACTTCGGCAGCACTCCGCCGACGCCCGAAACCGCAAGAGAACTCGGCTGCGACGTGTCAGCGTGGGTAAAAAACGGCTGGGTCGATTTCGTGGCGGTTTCTGAATTCCTGTTCGAGCGCGGCGATTTGCCGATTGATCAATGGAAGCAAGCAATCACGACTGTGCCTGTCTACGGAGGCATCGAATGCACGACAGGCGGCGGCGTGAAAAACCTCACCGCTAACGAATATCGCCACGCGGCGACTCAACTCATCAAAGCAGGAGCCGACGGGGTCTACCTGTTCAACTTCTTCACTTCGCGTGAAGGTGGCGAAGCGGCTTATGAGCCTCCGTTTGAAGTGTTGCGCGACCTGGCCGTAAAAAACGAAAGCGACCAGACGGCTTCCTCGCGCACAAACGGATGGAAGCCGCACGAAGTCCGGCAATTGGCTGGCAAGGCCGGTAGCGTTCGGCTTCCGGCGAGATTTCAGATCGTCACCGAGAGTTGGAACCGAGTGGTCGCAGTTCCCTACATTGTCAACATGCCGGACAAGAACCGGCTGCTGATGCTGGTCGGGTGCGACTATCCGCATCGCGCCTTCGTGTTGACCAGCGATGACCGAGGAGCGACGTGGACGGATCCTCGTCCGGCGCGCATCGGCGACGATGGCAAGGCATCGATCGGTCTTGGCACGAGCCTGGCTTATTTCGGCCAGGGTAGGTTGATGTTCTACGAGACAGGCAGCGTGGGAACCGGACACCCTGCGCGCTGGTTCAGCTCGGACCATGGCCAAACCTGGGGCGCCGCCGTGGCCATTGCATCGACATCAGACGAAAAGCCCTGGAACATTTGGGATCCGCCATTGGTTGATCGTCATCCCAGGACCGGCACGATCACGCAACTTGCAGAGACAGGCTACGCGCAATCAGGTACCAGCTCGCAGGCTTGGATCCGCTTCAGCACCGATGAAGGAAAAACGTGGAGCAAGTCAATCAAGGTCCCGCAATGGCAGGGCGTCAATGAAGCGTACTTGTTTCGCGCCGGCAACGGCGATTTGCTGGCAGCCTGCCGGACCGATGTTCCGCGACGCCTGAAGGGAAAGACTCTGGACCATTACGAAGGACTTGGAATCTCAATCTCCAAAGACGACGGCCGCACGTGGTCAGCCGTCAGGAAACTCTACGACTACGGTCGCCATCACCCGTCGCTGGTCCTGATGCCCAACCAGGACATCGTCATGACCTACGTCGTGCGACTGGGATATGTCGACGACCAAACCGGCTTTCCGCAATTCGGCATCGAAGCGGTGGTCAGCCACGATCACGGCGCATCTTGGGATCTCGATCATCGATATCTACTACATGTCTGGTCCGGTAAACGGAAGGGCGAGACCTACTGGTGGCCCAGCAGTCAGGCAACGTCGTCCACACTGATGCGCGACGGCACGATCCTGACAGCCTTCGGAACCGGATACCGGATCGAGGCTGGTCAAGACAGTCCACAGGCCCCGCGTGATGCCGGACTGATCGAATGGCGGCTCAACACAAAGCCGGTCGACGCCGAAAGCACAATCCGAGACGCCGCCTTCGACTCCGATCTGCGCAACGTTTTCGATCCGAAGGAGTAGGATCATGTTTCGACAAGAAAATCGGCTTCGGCCCCCAAACACCGTGACGCTCGCCGGTTCGAAGTTCGAACGCGTCGAGGATTCCGGCAGAATGACATACCAGCTCAAGCCGAACACGCTGGCTGTTCTCCGCTTTCAAAGCAACGGACGTCGTAGAGACTACGGCATTGTCTAAATACGGAGCGAACAAATGAAGCTTATGAAAAGAGTCCATCTTCTCTCCACGATCAATCTTTTCATCATCGGACTGGCGTTGCCATTGTCAGCCCAGACTCCTGCCAATCCGGTTAAACCCACACCGACCGAGCGAGTGGCCCTCTGGTCTGGCAAAGCGCCCGTTGGCGACGGCGAGTTTGAGGATTGCAACTTAGAACTGGAGGTGTTCCTTCCGCCTGCCGACAAGGCCAACGGTGCCGCCATCGTGCTTTGTCCCGGCGGCGGGTACATCCGCCATGTCACTGATCGCGAGGGCTATCCCATCGCAAACTGGCTTAATGAGCACGGCATTGCCACTGTCATCCTGGAGTATCGACTGCCGAAGCTGCGTCATCAGGTGCCGTTGCTCGACGCCCAGCGCGCCATCCGCCTCACCCGTGCCAACGCCGCCGCCTGGAAGGTCGATCCGAAGCGTATTGGCATTCTCGGCTTCTCCGCCGGCGGCCACGTTGCTTCGACTGCCGCCACGCACTTCGATAACGGCAACGCCGATTCGCCCGATCCCATCGAGCGACTAAGTTGCCGGCCCGATTTCGCCTGGCTCGTCTATCCCGTCGTCACGATGGGTAAGTTCACGAACAAAGGTTCCAGAGACGAACTTCTGGGTTCAGACCCGAAACCCGAACTCGTCCGGCTTTATTCCAATGAAACGCAGGTTACGGCCAACACCCCGCCCACGTTTCTCGCACATGCCGTTGATGACAAACCCGTGCCGCCTGAGAATAGCCGCCAGTTTGTCGCTGCGATGAAAGCCCAACGGGTTTCGGTCGAACTGCTCGAACTCCCGTCAGGCGGTCATGGTCTTAACGGCTGCAAGGGGCCGCTCTGGGAGCAATGGAAAGCCGGCGCTATAAAATGGCTCGCGGGTCAACAACTCGTTGCTGCTACGGATCAGACTCACGCCCTGATCGCCCGCGCGGCATCCGTAGAACTGAAGACGAAATCTACTCCGCCGCCGGGAAACCCACTGGAGCATCATGCGTCCGGCTTCGCGAAGATTCTTTGTTCGGCCGTGTTCGTCACTGGCCTGGACCCGGAGTTCGCGGCCAAGAATATTGGCTACTTTACGGCCCCATACGAAGAGCGGGCCAAAATGAAGTGGCGTGTCGATCGAGAAAACAAAGCCGTTCACGTAATGCTGCCCAACGGTGTCACTCGCACGGCAAAGTTTATTGGTGACCTTGGTTGCCTGACATTACCTCGCGGTGAGAAGTCGCCTTTCTTTGAGCCGCCGAACATCGAGTCAGGATTGCCGGACGCCGCCACAACGAAGTGGCCGATGGGTGACGTGTTGCCCGGCGGCGGGCTTCCCGCAGAATTCGATGGGACGGCCGTGGCGAAAGCAGTCGACGCCGCCTTTGAGTCCCAGGACGCTTTGACGGCCGCCTATGTCGTCACCTGGAAAGGAAGAATTATCGGCGAGCGGTATCGGGATGGAATCACCATGCATACGCCTCTGGAAAGTTGGTCTATGGGTAAAAGCCTGACCGCCACATTATTGGGAACTCTGATCAAAGATGGCGTGTATTCGCTGGATCAACCCGCGCCGATTCCCGAATGGCAAAACGACAATGACCCACGCCAGAAGATTCGCATTGCCGACATTCTGCACATGTCGAGTGGTCTGAGATTTCGAGCTCCGCATGATCCGGACTTTGATCCAGCGGACGGCTATCCCGATCATCGCTATGTTTACACTGGTGCCGTCAACTCATTCGAATGGGCAGCAAAGCGACCTCTGCAATGGGCTCCGAACACCGTTGGCCGTTACCGCAATTCGGATCCGGTTACGGCGAACTACCTGATCCGCTTGGCCGTCGAAAAACGTGGTGGGGACTACCACAGCTTTCCGCAGCGCGCGCTCTTCGACAAGCTGGGGATGCGTGACATGGTTCTGGAAACCGATCCGTACGGAAACTTTCTATTGCAGGGATACGAGTTCGGATCAGCTCGTGACTGGTCGCGATTGGGCAATCTTTATCTGCAGGACGGTGTCTGGAATGGGAATCGCGTGCTACCCAGAGGATTTGTGGATTTCGTCAGCACGCTGGCTCCTGCATGGGTTGCCGACGGCAGGCCGATCTATGGCGGCTTCTTCTGGATCAACGGAACGGAGCGGTTTCCAATTCCAAAAGACGCCTATTACATGGCGGGGGCCGGCGGCCAGTACACGATCATCATCCCATCGCACGATCTCGTCGTCGTGAGAATGGGACACTACAAAGGATCAGATGTCGGTTTGGAAGCACTCTGCAAGTCGTTGTCGTTGTTGATGCAGACAATACCCGAACACGGAGGAAAGTAGAAAACAGTCAAACGTGATACAAGAGGTGGTTCGAATGCCAGAAGTTGTATCCTTTGCACATGGGGCCAGCACGTTCAGCGACAGACGCCACGCTCGGCGGGAAGACTGCCCGGTTGCGACTCCCGATGATCGACGCCAACATCGACTCTTTCCACTTCAAGTCCGCGCAGTGGAGTAAAACATGATCCGACATCGCTTCCTCATCGCATTCACAGTTCTGCCGGTCAAAAAACTCGAACGACCAGTAAGCGGGGAATTGCAAGCACTTTGAATGGCTCGGACGTGTTGAATCTTCGCCGAACCAGCTGACAGACTCTCGAATCGAGTTCGAATTCACCGCCGATTTGTGCACCGGCGCGTACCGCGATCGCCGATTCCCATTGCACGTGTTCGGCCGAGCGCTACGCCGCGTCACGATAGTAGTAATTCAGCACTCCACCGAGTCGCTCGCGACACTCAATCTTTCCGGCAACAGCGCCAACTTCGGCGCCCGGTTCGATGATCTCGTTTCCGAGTCCCTGATGGTTGCGTTCCACGTGATGATGTTCGAGATAGTTTGTGACAGCCCGACGCAGTGACTTCTCGCCAAAGAAGATCATTCGAGAAAGACACTCTGATTTGATGCTTAAGTGAAAGCGTTCCAGATGTGAGTTCAGATCGGGACTCCGCGGTGGCAGCCGAACCGGGCACACATCTGCCCCTTCCAGAACACCTCGAAATGCCGAGCTGAAGTTGCTATCGGGATCCATCAGGACATATTTCTTATCTTTCAGGAAACCGTCAAAGGGATCGGTCAGGTTTCTGGCGATTTGCTTCATGAAGTCATCACCCAGCGTCGCCGTACAGGCAGCAAAGTGAACGCGACGTGTTTTCAACTCCATGACGAACAGGAGATAGAACGTCACCAGTCCACCTTTCGTCCAGACCTCAACCGTCGGCCGGCTGCGGTTTGGCCATCGTACCCTCTGGGCCAGCGAACGGCTTGCGGGCGATGAACTGCTCGGCTTCGGCTCCGTAGATCCCCGACTTCGACTTCCGGTTCTCTTTGCCATAGATCATCACCATGGACAGTTCGTCGAGATCATCGGACCGACCGCCCCTTCGGCAGCGATGCACCACGCCAGCGTGACGTCGCGGCTGTCCCACACGTCGATGTTTTCATCCAGCGCCCAGGCCGTAGAGACGTGGTCGATCAGCACGCGACGGCTTTGCAGGATCAGCAACGTGTCGTAGCCTCCGCGGCTGCGGATGTGCCGCACGATGACATCGTCGCAACCGCGAATCTGAAACCCGCCCTGCACCGTGATACCGCCATGCGCCGACGCTGAAAGACCGTCGATCGTGACGCGACCGAACTTGACGGCAAGGGGCCTCTCCAGTTCGATCACGCCGCCGACTTTAAACTTGACGATCCGTGGCTCCTGGATCGCCAGCGCCGTGCGCAACGAACCCGGACCGGAGTCTTTCAGGTTGGTCACCCAGACAACTCGGCCACCATCACCACCTTTGCTTGCGGCACCGTAGCCTTCGCGCCTGGAGCCTCAGCGCGTTACAGTTCGCCGACACGAAACTCCCTGAACCCGAACGGCAGTACTATTACACCGTCCGCGCCCGCGAGCACTCCGGCCTGATAAGCCCGTACTCGCGAATCAGCAATCCGGCAGTCACTAGCCCTTAATTAATTGTGACGCTATTGGCCCGCCGAATCGTGAGCATACAGCGACGCTCGAAGGGTCATGATGTTGATGTCGGGTGATTCTCGTTCGGGGAGCTATTAAACTGAACGATGCTGCTGAACCGAACCGGTGCTCTCAGAGCAGACAGAGCCATGCGGACCTGACGCAAAGAGGGCGGCGAGCAGAATGTGCCAGGGTTGGAGCAGGAAGGGCATGTTCAGCGCCGAAAATCGTCAGTTTCCGGTGCCGAGAGGTGAAATCAAGCGGCGGAGATGAGAGACTCTGGTGAGCCGTAAGTCCCGTGTTTCACGGCGTTTTGAGTTCGGCGGAGTATTTTGACCCTACGGGCAACGCAGCCTGAAATCGCAACGAAACTAAAGCGACTGTTACACGAACACCGCGATCGTATCGGGGCACAAATGCCCGTGCCGAATTCCGGTTTCAAGGCGGCGAAGTAACGGTCCGCACCGATGACAATGCACGGCGGTGTGCGACGTTGGCGCAACCACAGTGAAAATGCCGCCCGCAGCCGGGGTGTAGACATGAATGGTTGTGAAAGTTTCGTAGCTTGGGACCATTGTCCCGAGTGAAATCAAATTTCTGGAACGATGGTCCCATCCTACGGTCGAAAACCAAAATCCATGACTGCACCGCGCAGCAGGTAAATTTCTCTCGTGCGTCGCGAATCTGACTCGCGTTCAGTATGTTTACAGCGTTTTATGCTGACCTGTGGTCGCGAATGGCGTGTTCCGGCCTGCCCACGAGCCAGAACGGTTCACGGAAAAACGCAAACCGCTCTTGGTCTGAAGACCGAATCACTAAACAAGAATCTGCAATGACATCGTTGACGTTTCGACTATCGTTTTCAGCACTCCTGATCGTGGTGCTGTGTGCAAACCTGAACACAACTGACGCACTGGCGTTCGATGAGACCACGCTGACCTCCGGCGACGCGAAGAAGGACTCGGCCGAAGACAAAGACGAGTGGCTGGTCGAATCACCGCCGGGACCACAACGCGAACAACCGATTGATGCGGACGAGGGCACGTGGATCACAGTCGATGTCAGTCCTGACGGCACAGAAATCGTCTTCGACCTGCTGGGTGATCTGTACATCATGCCGATCGACGGGGCTGATGGCTCTGGCGGCAAATTCCCCCAGGCGCTGACATCCGGCATCGCGTGGGACATGCAGCCCCGCTTCAGTCACGATGGCAAATCGATTGCCTTTACCAGCGACCGCAACGGCAAGGGGGGAAAGGCGGGTGACAATATCTGGGTTATGGATCGCTCTTCCGGCACAGCGACGCAGGTCACGAATGAAGATTTTCGGCTGGTGAACGGACCGGCATGGTCTCCTGATGATCGCTATCTGGTGGCTCGCAAACACTTCAGCAGTCGACGTTCACTGGGTGCCGGAGAAATGTGGATGTACCACCGTGACGCAGCAGACGCGAACGCGATGAAGGGCGTGCAGCTGACCAAGCGTCCGAACGATCAGAAAGACGTCAATGAACCGGTGTATTCGCCGGACGGTCGCTATCTGTATTACTCGCAGGACAGCACATCCGGTGACCAGTTCCAATATGACAAAGATTCCAACGGCCAGATCTATGTGATCAAGCGACTGGATTTGCAGAAAGGTGAAACGGAATCGTACATCACGGGGCCCGGTGGAGCGTGTCGACCCACACCTTCGCCCGACGGAAAGACACTGGCTTTTGTTCGTCGAATCGGGGCGAAGACAGGTCTGCATCTGTTCGATCTCGAATCCGGCGCCGTGCGGCTGATCTACGATGAACTTGAACGCGATATGCAGGAGGCGTGGGCGATTCACGGAGTTTACCCGGCCTTTGGGTGGACACCGGATGGCAGGTCAATCGTTCTCTGGTCGAAAGGAAAAATTCGACGCATTAATGTTGCCGATGGTGTGGCCCGCGTGATCCCCTTCCGCATTCAGGACACTCGCACAATCACAGAACGTCTGCGGTTCCCGATCGACGTTGCTCCGGAAGAATTCGACGTGCGGATGTTACGTTGGGTGACAACATCACCGGACGGCAGGCTGGTCGTGTTTCAGGGGCTGGGACATTTGCATCTGCGAGACCTGCAGAACAATTCGCTGCGACGTCTGACGAACAGAAAGAACGAATTCGAGTTCTGCCCGAGCTTCTCACGCGATGGTCGTTTTGTGGTTTACACCACGTGGAATGATCAGTCGCTGGGTTCGCTGCGTATCGCGTCGGTCGGTAATCCAAATGAAAACCGACCGTTGACCATTCGCCCTGGTCATTACCGAAATCCAGTGTTCTCGCCGGACGGCAAGATCATAGTATTCCAGAAGACCAGCGGAGGAATGTTGCGGTCGCCGTTGTATTCACACGATCCTGGCATCTATCGAATTGACGTGGCCGGCGGGCAACCGAAGCGGGTTTCAAAAGACGGAAAACGACCTCAGTTTGCGGCCGACAGCCATCGGGTGTTTCTGCAACGATCCAGTTCCAATAAGGACGCCGACAATCTCACTCTGTATTCAACCGATCTGGACGGGCACGAGGAACGCCGGCACTTCACCAGCAAGTGGGCCACTGATTACTGCATTTCCCCCGACGGCACGCAGATTGCTTTCGTGGAGCGGTTCAACGTTTATCTGGCTCCTTTCGTGAATACCGGCAAGCCGATCGAACTCGGACCAAAGTTCGATGGTTTGCCCGTCCGCAAGCTCAGTGATCAGGCGGGCGACTGGCCACGTTTCTCCGGCGATGGAGAACGGCTGCACTGGTCGCTCGGTCCGAATCTGTTTACGGCCGAGATCAGTGAGTTCACGAAGAAATCTGCGGAAAAGAAAAAAGGTGATGATGACAGTGACGATCCGGAGGTGGAAGAGCCCACAGCTGCTTCGGTCAACATTGGCTTCATGGCAAAACATGCGGCTCCGTCGGGAAGCTTTGCGCTGGTGGGAGGTCGCATTGTAACCATGGGGCCAGATGGCGTGATTGCTGATGGCACGATCGTGGTGCAGCAGAATCGTATTGTGGCCATCGGGCCGCGGGGCGAAGTGAGAATTCCTGCCGATGCCCGCGTGATCAACATTGCAGGCCAGGTCGTTCTGCCCGGGTTTGTTGATGCACATGCTCACGGTGCTCAGGCCACGCAGAACATGACGCCTCAACGCAACTGGATTAACTACGCTCGACTGGCCTTCGGTGTGACCACCATTCACGATCCATCGAACAGCACTCACAACATCTTTGCGGCCAGCGAACTGACAAAAGCGGGACTGGTGACCGGGCCTCGCACATTTTCGACGGGCACGATCCTGTACGGTGCCGCTGGCAGTTTCAAGGCCGAAATTGAAAGCCTGGAAGATGCCAGATTCCACCTGAAACGCATGCAGGCCGTCGGCGCATTTTCGGTAAAAAGCTATAACCAGCCACGACGTGATCAGCGGCAACAGGTGATCGCCGCGGCTCGCGAACTGCAGATGATGGTGGTTCCCGAAGGTGGTTCCACATTCATGCACAACATGACCATGATTGTCGATGGTCACACGGGCATCGAACACACTCTGCCGGTGCAAACGGCCTATGACGACGTGATGGATCTGTGGCGCAATTCCGGAGTCGGTTATACGCCGACGCTGTGTGTGGCGTATGGCGGAATTTCGGGTGAACAGTACTGGTACGAAGTCGACGATTTGTGGCTGCACCCTCGACTGCAGAATTTCATCCCGCCACACATTCTGAACCCACGTTCACGGCGCAGGAACAAGGCACCTCAGGAAGATTACAACCACATCAAAGTTGCCGAAATCGCGAAGCAGCTTGTGGACGACGGAGGATTGGTGCAGGCGGGCGGACATGGTCAGTTGAACGGAATCTGCACGCACTGGGAATTGTGGAGCTTTGTCCAGGGCGGAATGACTCCCCTGCAGGCTCTCCGCAGCGGTAGTTTGCATGGTGCAAAGTATCTTGGACTGGATGGCGACATCGGTTCTCTGGAAGTGGGAAAGCTGGCCGACATTCTGGTCATTGAATCCGGTGCCGACCCGACTAAAAAGATACGTGATTCTCAAAAGATTCAATACACGATCGCCAACGGGCGCATTTTTGAAGCGGCCACGATGCAGGAACTCGGCGGAGAAGCTGCCCCGAAATTCTTCTGGCAGTATTCCGGGCAGGGTGTCAGCTTCCCGTTGATCGGCCTGCCAGGCTGCGGCTGCCAGCGATAGGTCAGGCTGGACAAATACTGGATTCCTCGCAGACAAAAATTCGCGAAAGGCATGGGGCATCGACTACAATACTGAACGTCGGCAATTGCTACAGCGTATTACGCTGACTTGTGGCCGCGGCGATCGTCTTTCCCCTTGCGAGAGTCGCTTTTCCACGAGCCCCACGACCGATTCTTTTCGAAAACCGTTTTTGAACCTGTTAATGCAGTCGAAGCCGCTGTCTTTCTTTCCACGCTCGATGAAGAGGACGCCCCAGGCAGGGCCCTAATTGAATGGTCATGTGATTGAACAACGTCAGCTTTCTCCGGTACCGTTTCTGTTCGAGTAAATGTGACGTTGTCCTGCAAAATTATGACGCCGTCCACCCACCTGAGTCTTAACACAATTGAAGGGTGTTGCGTTTGTTAAACATTTTTCTTGCATTGATTGCATCTGTTCCATTCCTCGCCGTGACGGCCACTGCTGTCGCCGCGGGGGATGGTGGTGTAAATTCCGGTACGGCGATCACCGCACAGCAGGAGACGTTCTTCGAAACGAAGATTCGTCCGGTTCTGGTCGATCGATGTATCGAATGCCACAGCGGAGACGAGCCGGAGAGCGGTCTGAATCTGGAGTCTCGCGACGGACTGCTGCACGGCGGAGAACTGGGAACCGCCATTCTGCCTGGAAAGCCTGAGCAGAGCCTGTTGATCAGCGCACTCAAGCACGACGAATTCATCAAGATGCCGCCGAAGGAAAAACTTCCGACGCGACAGGTTCTGGATTTCACACGCTGGGTCAAAATGGGAGCGCCGTGGCCCAATTCAAAGCCCACCTCACATGGTTCTGGAACAATACCAGAAGCCAAAGCTGTACCGGGTCAAACATTTACTCCGGAACAGCGATCTCACTGGGCCTTTCAACCTGTGGCTGATCCCCCGTCTCCCGCAGTGAAGTCAGATTGGCCGCAGTCGCCGATCGATCATTTTATTTTAAGTCAACTCAACACCGCGAAGTTGCACGCTGCTCCTCCAGCCGACAAACGCACACTGATTCGTCGCGCGACGTTTGACCTGACTGGCCTGCCGCCCACACTTTCCGAGGTGGATGCGTTCCTGAGCGACGACGCCGCAGACGCCTTCACTAAGGTCGTCAACCGGCTGTTGGCGTCATCTCGCTACGGTGAGCACTGGGGACGGCACTGGCTGGACGTTGTTCGCTATGCCGATTCGAACGGCCTGGACGAGAATCTGTCCTATGCCAACGCCTTTCGCTATCGCGATTACGTGATCTCCGCATTCAACGACGACAAGCCGTATGCTCGTTTCGTTCAGGAACAGGTTGCGGGAGATCTGTTGCCCGAACTGAGCGACGAACGGCAGAACATGGACCGCTACGTGGCGACCGGGTTTCTGGCCATCGGCCCGAAAATGCTGGCGGAAGATGATCCGATGAAGATGCAGATGGACATCATCGACGAGCAGATCAATACGCTCGGCCAGGCGTTTATGGGATTGACGATCGGCTGCGCGAGATGCCACGATCACAAATTCGATCCCCTGCCAACCGAAGACTACTATTCGCTGGCGGGGATCTTCAAAAGCAGCAAGACCATGGAGAACCATAAGGTTGTGGCTGTCTGGTACGAACGTCCTCTGGTTTCCGCCACCGTCACCGAAGAAATTGCAGCAATCGACAAAGAGGTCGCCCGGATAACTCAGCGAATTGAAGAGTTCAATACCGATCAACGAGTCCGCATTTCCGAACAGTTACACAGTGGTTTCGGCCGGTACCTCCTGGCGGTTGCGGACTTGAATCGTTTCCGAAAAGAGGCGGGATCGCATCGTGAAGCGTTGAGTGCGAGCGCATCTTCGTTGCCGCTGCGCAACGGTTTCGTGCTGTTCGAAGCAGAAGCGTTCCATCGAGGCAATGTTGAACGTTTGTCTGACGGATACGGCGAGGGGATCGGTGTGATCGGCACTCGAGGTGCCGGCTTTGCAGAATATGATTTCAACGTTGAGAAAGCCGGCGAGTACGGCCTGGAGATTCGCCACGCGGCAGCACAGAGTCGCCCTTTGAACGTGATCGTCAACGGTAAGGCTGTTCAAACGGCAGTCGCCGGCAGGGTGACAGGCAGCTGGTATCCGGACGGCCAACGCTGGTTCACAGCCGGACAATTCGATCTGAAAGCAGGTAAGAACACTCTCAAACTGGATTCCGCCAAAGTCTACCCGCACATTGACCAACTGGCGTTGGTGTATCGAGGGCCGGAACCCTGGCCGTTTCAGGCGCCACCACCGAAGTCGATGACACGAATTGCTGCACAACACCAGGTCAATCTCGAACTCGTCTCCGTCTGGCAGGAATTTCTGCAGCAGGTGGATGAAGGCAAGCTGACTCGGTTTCCGTCGTTTACGGCGTGGCAATCCTTTACCCGCCTTAATGACGCCACGTTCCCACACGATGTGTTGCCTCTGCTCGAATCGCTGTCGTCACCAATTGGACTCGGTGCGACGACGCCATCCGTTCTCAAACACGCGCTGCTGCGGGCGAATCCCAAATCACTTGCTGACGTCGCTGATGTCTACCAGGAACTGCTCGATGTCCTCATGGACGACGCGGCCGCCGACAGCGAGTTGAAGCAGGAGTGGAATCTGTCGCCATCACCTTTATTGGGGCCGTCGGAAATCACGACCTCAATGCTGTCATCAGCATCAAGGCAGCAGTTGCAGGCGTTACAGGATCAGCTTCAGCAATCGACCTCCTCGCGGCCGACATACGATGTGGCCATGGGAATTACTGATGCGGCACCGGAAGATCTTCGCATTCACCTGCGAGGCAGTCACATTGCTCTCGGGAAGATTGCCCCGCGACGTCTTCCTCGTATCATCGACCACGTTGAACAGTTCCCGATTGGTGAACAGGAAAGCGGAAGGCTGCAGCTGGCGGAGTGGCTCAGCAGCCCGAATCACCCCTTAACGTGGCGAGTGCTTGTCAACCGCGTCTGGCATTGGCGGTTCGGTCGCGGACTGTCTCCATCTGTCGACAACTTCGGACTGCTTGGCCAACCACCGACACACCCGAAACTGCTCGACTGGCTCACGCGTCGGTTTCTCGAAAGCGGTGGTTCGTTGAAGCAGTTGCATCGGATGATGATGCTCTCCAGCACCTATCAGATGAGCACTCAATTCTCAGAAGATTCAAGTCGTGCGGATCCTGCGAACAACCTCCTTTGGAGGTTTCGGCGGCGGAGAATGACGGCCGAGGAAATGAGAGATTCGCTAATCGCACTGGGCACGGGGCTCGAACACAAGCTGGGTGGCTCGCTGTTGAAGGTCAAAAATCGTGCCTATGTGACCGTCTCGGGAACGAACCTGACCGACGAATACGAGAATCTGCGGCGTTCGGTCTACCTTCCTGTCGTCCGCAGCTCTGTGTACGAGGTACTTCAGACGTTCGACTTCCCCGATCCGGCAGTCGCGACCGGCGCGCGGCAGACGTCGACGATCGCGCCACAGGCATTGATGATGATGAACAGTGACCTGGTCGAGCAGCAGACGCTGGCGATGGCGCAGCGATTGCTCACTCTGTCGTCCGATCCCGAACGTATTACCGCCGCATTTGAGTCAGCCTTGAATCGCCGACCTGTAGCGTCAGAGCTCGAATTGGGCCAACATTACCTTCAGCAGGCACAACAAATCGCCGATTCGGCACAGTTTGATTCCGAGGAAGCTAAGCTGCGGGCGTGGCAAAGTTATTGTCGTGTGCTGCTGTCATCCAATGAATTCGCTTTTGTCGAGTAACATCATGAAGAATCTTCGACATTGGAGTTCCGGATTCACTCAATCACGCCGAGCGATGCTGCAGCAGGCGAGTGCAGGATTTGGCTCACTGGCGCTGGCAAGCCTTTTGGCTGAGCAGTCGCGCGGTGAGGCCGCAAACGATCTGCGTGAACGGTTGCCTCACTATGCTGCCAATGCAAAGCGAGTCATCTTCCTGTTTATGCACGGTGGGCCGTCGCAGGTGGATACTTTTGACTACAAGCCTCAGTTGCAGAAGGACGACAACAAGCCTTTGCCATTTGACAAGCCGCGGGTCGTGTCAGCAGAGACAGGCAACCTGCTCGCATCCCCATTCAGTTTTCAGCAGTACGGAGAGACCGGCTGCTATGTCAGCGAGATTTTTCCGCACCTTGCCAAACATGTTGACGATCTGACGTTTGTTAAATCAGTTCACGGTTCCAACTCACGTCATGGCGCCGCGCTGCTGGAACTGCATACCGGCAGCGACACTTTTGTACGACCGAGCCTGGGCAGTTGGTTGACGTACGGATTGGGAACTGAGAACCAGAATCTGCCTGGCTACATGACAATCTGTCCAACGTTAACTCACGGTGGCGCAAACAACTGGGGATCAGCTTTCCTGCCGGCGGTTTACGCGGGCACGCCGATCGGCAATGCAGGAACCGCGTCCGAAAACGCGAAAATCCCGTTCATTCAGGGGAAGACCGCAAATGAGTTGCAGCGGCTTGAACTTGACCTGCTTGGCAAAATGAATCGCGACCGGCTGTCGGTGACCGGGCCGGATTCTGAGTTGGAGAGCCGCATCGAATCGTTCGAGCTGGCGTTTCGTTTGCAACGCGAGGCTCCCGAGGTTCAGGACATCACAAATGAATCAGACCACACGCTGAAGTCGTACGGAATCAATGAGGACGTCACAAAGGACTTTGGCATTCAGTGTCTGCTTGCCCGTCGCTTCGCCGAACGTGGCGTCCGGTTTATTCAGCTCTCCCATAGCTACAAATGGGATCAGCACGGTGATCTTAAGAACGGCCATGCCAGAAATGCTTTGGAAGTTGATCAGCCGATTTCTGCACTGTTGACCGACCTGAAACAGCGAGGCTTACTGGAAGACACATTGGTGTGGTGGGGTGGCGAGTTCGGCAGGACTCCTGTTTCTCAGGGTAGTCGCAACGGTCGCGACCACAACCCGCATGCCTGCACGATGTGGTTTTGTGGCGGCGGCATGAAAGCTGGTGTACAGCACGGAGAAACAGACGAATACGGATACTACGCAGTCAAGGATAAAGTCCATTTCCACGACCTGCACGCCACGATTCTGCACCTGATGGGTTTGAACCACGAAAGGCTGACTTACAAATATGCAGGTCGGGACTTTCGACTCACCGATCTTTACGGCGAAGTGATTCATGAACTGCTTGCATGACGGCTGCGGCGCATGTGTCATCTTCGCAAGTCGTACAAACAGTGCTGGCTGAGCGTGAAGCCTGCTTATGCCAGTTCCGGTAATGGGCGGTATTGCGGATCCAGCAGATAGCGAGGGCGGCCATTGAGATCCGTGACTGTGGCGTGGTCGATATCGATACCCAGGTTTCGATAGAGCGTTGCGAAGATTTCCTGGAAATGGACCGGTCGATCAATGGGTTCTTCCGCGTACCGATTGGTGGCACCAATCACCTGACCAACGGGCATGCCGCCGCCAGCCAGCAAAGCGAATGTGTTTTTGGTCCAGTGGTCGCGGCCCGCATTGGCGTTGATTTTGGGAGTGCGGCCGAATTCGCCCCACACAACAACCGTCACGTCATCCTGCAGATCGTGACGATAAAGATCATCAACGAGAGCCGACAGGCCCTGATCCAACAGCGGAATCACTTTGCGACCGTTGGCGAAGTTCGCACTGTGCCAGTCGAAGTCTGCGAAGGTGGCCGACACGCAGCGAGCCCCGGCCTGGACGAGTCGTCGGGCCAGCAGGAACTTTGACATGATCGCCTTGTAGCCTTTGGAACTGTACGGCAACGCGTTGGGATCGTCTTTACCGTAGCTGGCACGAATGGCGGGATCCTCCTTCTCCAGATCCAGGGCATCCGCCAGTCGACTTGATGTCAACACATTCAAAGCCTGTTCGGTGAACGGGTCCAGAGACGCTGTTTCGCGTTGACGTTCGACCTTTCGTCGGAACTGATCGAATGTGGTAAGCAGTTCGCGTCGATCGCCCAGTCGGTCAACGGTAATGCCGTTCAGGGTCATGCTGGATTTCGAATCACCCTGAGGCTGGAACGGCTGATGGGCGGCGCCCAAAAAACCAGCACCCGGGTGATTGTACGGAAGATGCTCCATCTTCATAAACAAATCAATGCCGGCAGGAACGGCGGGGTGCACGGGGCCATGAAGTTTCGATACGACGGCTTCAAAGCAGGGCAGGCCGCCCTGCGGTTGGTTGGCAAAGCGTTGTCCTGTGACACATTGAAATGAGGAGTGTCGACCGTCGGAACCGACCACCGTGCGAATTGTCACCAGGCGGTCCATCCGTTTGGCCAGACGGGGCATCAGTTCGCTGATCTGCACTCCCGGCAGGCTGGTCGCGATTGGATCAAACTCGCCGCGGAGGTCGGCCGGGGCACCGGGTTTCATATCGATCATGTCCTGATGCGGCGGCCCGCCGGTCAGGTAAATCATGATGACCGCCTTGTGCTTCTTCGGCTGGCCCGATGAAGCGGCTTCCGCCTGCAGCAACTGCGGCAACGACAGACCGCCCATGGCCAGTCCGCCGATCTGCAGCACTGATCGCCGTGACAGGCCGTCGCACTGGCGAAACGATGAATTTCCGACGATGTTCAACATCCGAAGATACCTCGCCTGCTCATGGTCCAATGTTGTGTCATCAGTATGACAATTCTGGGGGCATGTTGGAATCGTGATGTGTGTGGATCGCAATCGCGGGGGGCGTAGTTTGAAGGCGAGGCATACAGGATGAGTGTTTTCCAGAGTTCGTGCCAAAACCGTAGGATGTGTGCTCGCACGCAAAAACCTGCTTCCACAACCACATCACAGATTCGATCATGGTCACAAATGGAAAATACAGCGATTTGATCCGGTCCGGAATGACGAATTAAATCGGTTTCGAAACGTCGAGCGTGTAGGCACGCACTGTGTTCCGATACAACTGCGTACCTGGGCCACTAACACCCGCCCCGAAATGAGAATAGTGATGATCGGGAAGACGACTGACGAATTGCCTCGAGTTGCCGTTGGCGGAATACTGACCGAGTGTAATCACTTCGGCGGTCTACCGATCGACATGTCCAGCTACGAAGCGTCTGAGTTATTTCGCGGCGACGAATTGCTGCAGCAAACCACAAGTGTTGTCGGCGGCATGCTGAGCGGCCTGCGTGAGCGAAACGCTGCGCCTGTGCCGTTGATTTTCGCGTCAGTGTGCTCGGCCGGGCCGATGACTCGTGAGTGTTATCACCAGCTCAAAGGCGAATGTTTCGAACGGCTGGAACGTGCACTTCCGGTCGATGGCGTGTTGTTACCGCTGCACGGTTCGGCTCTCGTCGACGGGCTTGATGATCCGGAAGGCGACATGATCCAGGCGGCACGCGATCTGGTCGGTCCTGACGTGCCCATCGTGGTCACGCTCGACCTGCACGCTCACGTGACCGAGCAGATGGTGCGGCACGCGGACGCGCTGATTGCGTGGGAGACGTATCCGCATCGCGATCAATACACAACTGGTCAGCGTGCGACGCGATTGCTGTTCGACATCCTGGCCGGCAAGTGCCAGCCGACCATGGCGATGGGCAAAGTCCCCGTGATCACCAGCGCGATCCATGGCTCGACGAATAATAACGATCCCTTTGCTGATCTGATGCGATTTACAAAATTGCTTGAGCAACGGGACGGTGTGCTGTCGACGAGTCTGTTTCTGATCCATCCTTACATGGATTGCGAGAACATGGGCAGCGGAGGAGTTGTCGTCACTGACAATGATCCTCATCTGGCCGAAACACTGGCTGGCGAGATCGCTAATCGCTATTGGGAACGACGTCACGATCTTGAGCCGGAAATGTTCACACCTATCGAAGCGATCGCAAAGGGCCTGCAGGTCGACGGCGGACCGGTGATCCTTGTGGAAGCCGCTGACTGTTGCGGTGGTGGTGCTGCCGGCGACAGCATTGCAGCGCTGTACGCTCTTGTTGAGAGTGGCAACGACATGCCCTCGATCGTGCCTGTCGTTGATCCGGAAGCTGCACAGGCATGTCACACGGCGGGCGAAGGAGCAGAGTTATCCATCGCGATCGGTCATAGGCTTGATCCACGTTGGGGATCGAGTCGCACATTTACGGGTAAAGTGGAACAGCTGAGCGACGGGAATTTCGTGTACACGGGTGGTCAATGGGATGGTCGCCATGAACACATGGGGCGGACGGCGGTGTTCAGGATTGGACCGGTCCGCGTCATCATTATGAGCCGCGCCACCTACGATTGGGCCGACGAACAGATCCGCTCGGTCGGTCTGAACCCATCCCACGCAAAATTCATCGTCGCCAAGAATCCCATGAATTACCGACTGGCCTACGGTGATATTGCCAAAGCCGTGATCGTACTCGACACGCCCGGGCCCACACCTGCAACGCTGAAACACGTCAGATTCAGGAAGCTAAGCCGTCCCTACTTCCCGGCCGACGTTGATATTCCGGGACTGCAACCGACGATCATGAGGTGATGACCGTGACGCAAACAGCAAGGTGTCGAGTCGCTGCGCCGGGATGCGTCTGGCGCGGTGAGTTTGTCCTGCCTGATGGTGGCAGGACGTAAGTCAACTGGTGTCGGCGCTGGCCCCCACGACGCGAAAACGATCAGTACGAGATTTCGAGCAGCGTGGGCCAGTTCTTTCCCGTGACAAACAGACGCTGGCCGATGGCGTCCCATGCGATGCCGTTCAGCACGGCTTCGTGGTCGTTGCGGAGTGACGCCGGGCGAAGTGCCTGAAGGTCCAGCCAGCCCAGGACACGACCCGATTTTGGGTCGATCCGAGCGATGCGGTCCTTGTACCAGACGTTGGCCAGAATCTCGCCGTTGACGAACTCAAGTTCATTTAGCTTTGAGACTCCCCGAAATCCATCTTTGACTCGCAGGCGCCGCACTATGCGGAACGTTTCCGGATCCACGAATCGCAGAGTCGACGAACCATCGCTGATAATCAGATGAGTTCCATCGTGCGTGATGCCCCAGCCTTCATGCAGTCCGCGGTCGATTCGGCGATACTGCACCGAACCTGTCCGCTGCAGCGTCGTGCTGTCGTACGTCAGCAGGTAACCGTTCTTCCACGTCAGTTGCAGAATTGTATTCTTCCAGACTGTAACACCTTCGCCAAAGATGTTGCCCGGCAGTGCCACATCCACGGTCGGTTTGCCCGTCGGCAGGTCGACCAGCCGAAGTTTCGATCGGTTATACTGCCCCGTACCTTCCAGGATCGAACCGTTGAGCATGACGAGTCCCTGACAGAACGACGTTCGGTCGTGAGGAAACGTGTTCACCACCGTGACGGTTGTGACGGGAGCGGCAGTTGTTGATACGCCGGGAGACAACATCGCGGCGCCGGCCGCGACGGCCGCCAGAAGCAGTACGACAGGCGGGACCAAACGACTCCACGATCGTAAAGGCGGCATCTCCTGAGTTTCCGAATGTTGAATGGAATCGGGCACGAATACCTGACAGACAACTGAGGGCGCGAGATTGAAGTCAAATGGCGACGGCCGTTCAGACGCCGGACGATGAAGTCAGTCGGTGTTGGCAGCCTGCCGCTGCGGCAGTGCGATGCGGGCCCGTCCCTGCTGCCCCGACGTTTTTCTGCCACTTTTCCTGTGACACGTTTGTGCTCAGCTACCGAGATTCTAGGCGCGCGATCAGCTTGAGGAAATGCTGACTCTCAGGGAAATACGCAAAATCTACGCGGCCCGATCCTGCGGTGTGCTGTCGTCGGCTGAGTCGATCGTTTCGTCGAGCTGTGGCGTTTCACGGGCGATGATCGGCCGGTCAACGCTGAACGCCTGCGACTCAGCAGCAGCAATTTGATCCAGCAGACGCCGAATCGTGGCCTCCGCGTCCCTACGTTCACTGAGCCAATACTTGCGCGTGGACATCAGATCCTCTTCAATGGCCGCCATTTTTGCCAACGATTCCTCGGAAGTCTGCTCGCTCGCCTGCTGTCCGATGTTCGCTTCCCGGTCCGCGAACCACTGCTCCAGATCGTTGCGGTCTTTGCGAAACTGCTCCTGCTTTTCTGCCAGTTCGGTGGTCTTTGTTTCCAGACGTTCTCGCTCAGTTCTCAACTGCAGATGCAGCTGTTCGAAGAACTGCTCCGTCGCGTCTTTCGCACTTTGACGCGAGGCCAAAAACTTTGGATTGTCCTCCTGCACGCCGACCTGAAGTTCCTCCAGCAGCAGGCGTTGTTCCAGCATGTCACGTTGTTTTGAGTCCAGCTCGGCACGCAGCTGATTCACGTGCTGTAAACGCTGTTCAAGGCGTTGGTTTGTATCTGTGGAGGACTGTTCGGACTGATGAATTCGTCGAGTTCGCGATTCGAGATCCTGCAGCACGGCATCCTGATGTTCCTGAAGTCGTGTCTGTTGTCGCTGCAGGTCCAGTTCCGCACCGACGCGGTTTCGATCCACCACCTTCTGCTCGCGTCTTAACGACTCTTCGCGTTCAAGCAGCGTTTCACGAATTCTCTGCAATTGGCCGAACCGCAGGCGATGCTGCTCGTCGAATGCTTTTCGTTCGCTGCGGAACAGCTGCATTTCTCGCCGCATTTCACGAAGCTCGACTTCAAAGTCACTGCGAGCTCGGGCGAGATGTTCAAACTGAAATCGATAGCGACGCTGCAGGTTATTCTGTTCCGTCAGTAGCGTCTGCCGACGTTTCTCGATTTCGCCACGAAGTCGCTTTTGCTCGGTGTCTAACTGTTCGCCAAACAACTCGCGCTGCTGCTGCAGGTCTTCCATTTCGTGCCGTAATTCGGCCGCCTGCGTCTCCTTCTGAGATGCCCATTCCTGCCGTTCACGATGAAGTTCATCCAGTTCCTCCGACAGCTCCTTGCGCACCGTCTCGCGCATGATCTCGCGTTCCGCCTTCACAGCTTCTTCGTGCTGTTGCATGCGGTCACGGTGCTGCTGCTCCAGCTGTTCGGCGCGTTCGGCCAATCGCTGACGCTCCTGGTCGAGTGTATCCTGCTGCCGTTGCAGCACAGCACGCTCACGGGCGAGTTCTTCATTCACCACTTCGTGCAGACGTTCCTGCCTGCTGTCGAGCTTCTGGCGGTCTTCTTCGATGGTCTGACGCTGCTGTGCCACTTCGCTCTGATGCTGACTCACTTTCTGCTGACGGTGCTTTAGTTCAGCAGTAACTTCTCGCTGACTGGTGCGGTCCCGCGCGACCTGTTCGGCGAATTCCCGCGCACGCTGTTCAAAGGCAGTGCGGTCGGCGCTCAGCTGATTCCGTTCCGCAACGATCTCAGCCTGCCGACTCTGCAGTTCGCCGAAACGCTGCTTCACCGCTTCGGCAGCAGCACTGGCCTGCAGCAGCACCTGCAAAGCATCCTGATCCGGATCAGATGGGGGCTCCGGTGGCTGATTCCGCACCGACAACTCTCCCCCTCCCGTCGGCTGACCGGCGGATGCGGACGAAGTCCGGTTGTCAGGTGAGTCAGTCACGTTCAGGAATCCTTTCCCAATGCGGGACGGCCCGCTGCCGGTGCGAACTAACGCTCGAAAACTGTTGGCCCGCTTCCGCTGGTCGCTGCCAGAATACAGGCAAGTCGCAGTGAAGATGACGAGTCAACAATGCAGTGCCCTCAGCAAGGACGAGCTTACGTTCGGAACCAACGAACCGCTCCTGGCTTGCATTGTCGCATTATCAACGTGAATTCTGAGGGATGAGCCCCTCGAAGACAATACGACAAACCGCCGTCGAGCAGTGAAAACCCGCGGCGGTCTGTCTTGCACAAGATATTCCGGTCGATTCAGCCGACTGCGGAATTCAGCATGGTCACAAAATGCTCTTTGGGAGGGGCTCCGACCACTTTGTCCACCATTTCACCATCTTTGAACAACATCACCGTGGGAATGCTGGTGATCCCGTATCCAGCCGCCGTCTGTTGATTCTCATCGGTGTTGACTTTGCCGATTTTCACCTTGCCAGAGAATTCGTCCGCCAGTTCTTCGATGGTTGGCATCAACATTCGGCAGGGACCACACCAGGGAGCCCAAAAGTCCACAAGAACGGGCTCAGAAGACTTCAGGACGTCTTCATCAAAGTTGGCGTCCGTGAATTCATGCAGGTTTTCAGCCATTGTTAGTTTTTCCTGATTGCTTAAAGGGGCGTTGAGGCCGCCGTCAAATTGCACTGACTCAAGTAAACAGCTGTGTCGAGCGACTACGATTCGATGAGTTTAGCGACAAAGATACGCGGTGTGAGGTTCATTTACATGTCACCGAACGACGACCAGGCAGCCTCCAGGCAACACATATCCAAGACGGGCCACGACGCCTGCACCTTACATAGGTTACGCAGGGTCGCAAACAAGACGGTCAGGATTGGTCGGGAGGTGGTCAACGAGGACACTGACGCGGCGGATTATCGGTTAACTGCCCGAAACTGTCAACGTGGGGCGGTTTGAGGCGAATTGGTGTCAGCGGTGGCGGGATCGCACGTCCTGTCAGCCGTCTTTTTTCAACGCAAGTCCCTGCCGGCAGCAAACCCCACTGGAATCCAGTTGCCAGGAACGCCTAAACTCTGCAGAAGGATTATTCTGCGAAGAGGGACCTTTGGCAATGATCGACAAACTGAACAATTCCCCTCCCCGATCGCGCCCCTCGGCGGTGGCTACGAGCGGCCGCCGTGGCGCTGTGGACCGTTGTACAATAAGCGCAGCGACAACTGTTCTGGCGACGCTGACACTGATCACGGCCTTCACTTGCGCGGGCCCGTCATTTGTGCAGGGGCAAACACCCGCAGTCCAGGAAGACTTTCCGCCGTTTGAGTCCCTGATGCCGGACTTGCCGGCGAAACAAACTCCTGATGCGAAAGGTGGCCGTCCCTCGTCACAGATTCGCACATTCGAAACTCCAGTGCCGGCTGAGCGACCCGCTGGCGACCGAAATCGGCTGTTGCCAGTGGACGGTGTCCGCGGTGATCGCAGGACACCGGCGGAATTCGGTACGGAGTCCACGCAGCAACTCCGACCGTTCGGTGCCACCATCGCACCCGCGGCAGACCGCTTTGGACAGCAAGGTACGTTCGGACGCCTGCCGGAAGAACCGACCGCAGAGAGAACGCCCGAGGTCCCCGGTTTTGACTGGACCCGATATTCCGTGTCGATCGCAGATTTAAGGTTTTCGTCGTCAGCTCAGTTTCAACACGGTGTGGAATTTCTGACGACAGCGGAAGAGTTTGCCTATCTGGATCTGATTGATGCGATTGCTGAGCAACGACGACTGTTACTGCAGCAGACCGCTGCCACTGCGATCGAGACTGGCGGTCGAGTTTCGCGAGCAGGTGTGGCGGCATGGGAGCAGGCGTTTTATGAATACTCTGGAGCGCGACGACGGGCGTGGGAAAATGGCAATTTGCGCAGTCGTGTTCTGCCAGGCGAATTGCCGGGCGGACTGCCCGATCCGTTTCGACCGACTGGCACTGATCCCGGACATCTCACGGCCGACTCTGATGCACCCTTTGAGATGTTGGATGATATTGCACGGTTTCCCGCAGAGTATGTCGGTCGACCAATCGTCTTGTATGGCCGGTTCACACCCGAATCCATTGTGCGGATTGCTCCGGAACAGACTTCCAACGTTGCCATCGAACGGCGTTCTTCCGACCCCGCCCCCCGCAAAGAGGTGCGATTGTTGCGCGGTTCACTCACATCGCTGCAAGGGCAGCGACCATTGGCACTGATTGATACTGGCGGCCTGCTGACCCCGGACGGACGATTGGCATATGACAAGTTGCCGTCGGCCGAACCGACGATTCCGGTCATGGTGAAGGGTTGGGTCGTGAAGAAGATGGGCGGACGCCCGCTGATCTACTGTGAGACCATGCGGCAACTCAGCCCTATTCCTCACATGGAGCTCGTGCGACAAAACTCTGTGGACAAACAGCGTCTGCGGGATGAAGAAACCTGGCTGTACTATGAAACGCTGCGGCAACTGGAACTGACCAGTGCAATACATCAGCGAGAAATTGCCGATGGCGTACTGCTGCAGCGCATTGGTGACTTAATGCGAGAGGTCAGCAGTAAGACGGACCAGGAACTTGTTCGGCTGGGACAGCGATTGAAGTCGGGCAGCCTCGACGAGGCCAGCTATCGTCGACAGAAGGTGGCACTGCAGCGACAGCTGAACTATCGCATCGGTCGATATCGTAAGTATCGAGACGATCCGCAGTCGTTCCAGACGTATGTGGACCTGTTTCAGTTTCCAGATGTCTGGCATGGTCGCCTTGTGACTCTGCAGGGGCACGTGCGACACATGGTGACTTACCCCGGCGACGAAAGGTTTTCCGATGGTCGTCAGCATAAGTTACACGAGCTGTGGCTGTTTACTGATGACTCACAACATAATCCCGCCGTGATTGTCACGGCCAACCTTCCGCCCGATTTTCCGCTGGAGGCCGAAATTCTGGACCGAGTCCTGGTCACTGGTTGCTTCTTCAAACAGTACGTTTACGGATCACAGGACACCGATCGCATCGCACCCCTGATTCTGGCAGGAACGGTCACTTGGGAGCCCACTGTTGACCAGGTTCAGGCACTGGTCGCGGCCGGACATCTTGCGGATGATTCGCCTCGAGCTGTTCGTGCAGCCGCGTACGCCGGCTCCGGTCCTGGCGATTCTGCGTTGGTCTTTATCAGCATTTTTGCGGTGCTCACGCTGATGATCCTGTGGGGACGCAATCAACGCGAGGAACGAGATCGAATTCGGCTGCGAAAGCGTGTCAGCACAGCTCCGGAGTTTGAAAATCCGCCACCGGCCGGATACTCTGTGCCACTGGCCGACTTTAACGTGGATATTCCGGGCGAATATCCGACGTAAGTGCAGTGTCAAGTCTAAGAATTGTGGGCATTCCGTAGCCGAACTCGCCAGAGTTTCGGCAAACGAGGGGAAACGCCGAAAGTCTGGGCGACTTCCGCTACCGTCAGCTTCCACGCACTGGCGGTGCCAGTGGCACACGTCAGAACAGGGCTGCCCCTTTTTCAGGTCTTCACGAGCTTCTTTCAGAAAACGAACGTTTGGAACAGCTACCCGCCATTATCGACCGCCCTGTGCGACTGGGGGTGCTGATCAGCGGTGGCGGCACGACACTGTTGAACTTTCTGGATTGCATCCAGGAGGGTTTGATGAATGCGGAAGTGCCTTTGGTCGTTGCCAGCCGTCCCGACTGCAAAGGTGTGCAGCGAGCCGTCGATGCGGGGCTGGACTGCATCACGATTTGCCGACGAGACTTCGCAGGGATCAAGGAATTCAGCGACGCTGTTTTTGGCGCACTGCGTACGAAGCAGGTCGATCTGGTCACGCTGGCAGGATATCTTTCATTGTTGCACATTCCGGATGATTTTCGGCACCGCGTGCTGAATATTCACCCTGCGTTGATTCCGGCATTCAGTGGCAAAGGTATGTATGGCCATCACGTACACGATGCTGTCGTGGCGCGGGGGGCAAAGGTCAGTGGATGCACCGTTCACCTGGCCGACAACGAATATGACCAGGGCCCCATCGTGCTGCAAAGCAGCGTGGAAATCCCCGACGAGGCGACTGCCCAGGACGTGGCCGCTCTGGTGTTCGACCGCGAGAAAATTGCGTACCCGGAAGCGATCCGACGAGTGACATCCGGTCACCTGCACTTGGACGGAAGGCGTACCCGCCTGGTTTTTCCCGATGCTGCGGCAGCGAAACAACCCAACACTCCGTGAACCAAATCAGTGTGAGTCTGTTTCCACGGCCCGCCACGTACCGTGGAACCAATCTTCGTTGGCGTGCGTTCCCAGCAGCTTGTCCGGACACATCAGTTCTCGTGAGCGGTTTGGCGCTAGCCGCCGGTTATTGGCAGTGTGTTCACCCGCGGCTAGCGCCTAGCGGCTCACAGTTTCAGGTATTCCGACAGCCTGCCAGGCGTTCTGTCGGGGTTAGGACACTGTAGCATCGGCAGCGGTATCCTGTGCCGACCGTCTGTTTCCGGATCGCCGCCGCACCGAAACACTTCGTGCCTGCGGCCATGTGTCAGTCGATTTACGCGGAAAAACGCTGTTCAACGTCAGTTCACGGGTTATTTCCACAAAATTCGGCGTACCGGCGTGTGAATCTCGTTAGTACGGGGACTCCTATACGCAAGGACTGAAGGTTATGACACATCCGGAAATCGCCACAGCTTGATTGTTCGCCTGAAAGGCGATGACAGCGAGCGTGCGTGGGGGGATTTTGTCACGGTCTATGAGCCCTTCCTGCGACATCTGGCATATCGACATGGTGTGCCGGAACGTCACGTGCCGGACATTGTGCAGCAGGTGTTGCTGGCCATTGCGAATTCCGTCGACAGTTGGCAGGACGATGGCAAGGCCGCATCGTTTCGGCGCTGGCTGGCCGTGGTGTCTCGCAACATCGTCATCAAATTCATGAGCCGCGAGCGACGTCAGGCCGGTGGTCATGGCGGCACAGACCTGGTGGATTTGTTGCAGCAGGTGCCCGCCACTCCGGATCGTGATCAGGTGAATCGATATGAGCACGAACTGATTGTCTGGGCCGCCGAACAGGTCCAGGAGGAATTCATCGACACCAGTTGGGCAGCCTTCTGG
>JAPYTO010000066.1:0-16560 GCA_029941865.1 Fuerstiella sp.
AGAAGTGTCCAAAGGTCGGCAGGTTCGGCACCCTCGGGAATTGTCCAACTGGTGGCTGTGATGACCAGCGGACCCAGATTCGGGCCATAGCCGGCCTCATCAGTTCCGATCAAAATTGGCATGGTTTGTACGACGTCCGTCTTGTCTCGTATTGACACATCCACAATGGTGCCGTGTCAGCAATGTTCTGACCTACCTGTTCCAGAGTCGTACGTCGTTCGCTCACGGCATCTTGGTACGCACCAGAATTCCACAGCCTCATAGCAGGCAGTGCCAATCTCGCAACGCCCGGCGATGGAAGTATCGGCGAAAATAAAACTTCCCCTGATTCGTGAGTTGTGGCACTGGTAACGACACGACCGGACGAGTACCATCCGTCCGGTCGGTCGGTATTCCTTTGGGTGTCAGATTCATTGGTATACCCGGAATTTCGGATCACCGTTTACTCTGTTCGACTTCAGGAAACTCGGCGATGGCATCCACGGAATCTGATGAGAAGTCCTTTGTCGAAACGGCGTTGAAGCTCGGTGGGAAGAGCGATGAGGAAGCTCGCAAGACGGGTGCCGTTGATCGAGCGGAGGACCAGGTGGAAGCGATGTACCTGGCGGCGATGAGAAGTTCCGCCGGCCCTGTTCACCGTGCTGTCTGGGACGCAGCGTTTCCATCAGAACTCTTCGCCACGCAAAGAATCGCTGCCACCGCAGACGTTCAACAGATCATGGACAGCAGCCTGGACGTCGCTCGCCGACGCAAGCAGGACGGTTCGTTACTGAACAGCGATGGAAAGGTATCGGACGAGACTCTGGATGAGTTGTCGCGTGCCGGGTACTGGCGTTTGCTGGTTGACAGAGAATTCGGAGGCGTCGGCGCAAAGTTCGCGCCCTTTGCTCGATTTCTGACTCAGATGACAGCGGTCGATGCGACCGTTTCTGCGTTGGCCTCCGTTCATGGCTGCATTGGTGCTGTCGACCCGCTGCGGACATTCGGAACGGCCGAGCAGAAGGCCGCTTACCTGCCGAAACTGGCGAGTGGTGAAAGGCTGTCTGCGTTTGCTTTGACCGAACCGGGATCAGGTTCTGACCTGACGGCCCTTAAAACGGTGGCTGTTCCGGACGGTGACGACTACGTGATCAACGGCGAAAAACTGTTCATTACAAATGCCACCTGCGGCCGCACTGTTGGGCTTGTGTGCCGAATTGACGAGCGGCCTGCGGTGTTGATCGCTGACCTGCCGGACCAGGAAGACGAGCATTTTCAAATCGTGCGATACGGCCTGTATGCTCTGAAGCACTGCTACAACCACGGGTTGCGGTTCAAAGACTTTCGTGTCCCGAAGGCAAATCTGCTCGTTCACGGGCGAGGGGACGGATTGACGATCGCTTATCACGGACTCAATCACGGCCGCGTCGCCCTGTGTGCGGGGGCTGCCGGTTCGATGCGAGTGATGCTGGCCAGTATGTTGCCATGGGCGAAGTACCGCCGCACCTACGGTGCGGCCATTGATACTCGGGAATTGATTCAACGCCGAATCGGTCGTCTGGCGGCGTTGATTGTTGGCTGCGATGCGTTGACCGAATGGTGTGGCAACCTGTTGGACGTCGGCTTTCGGGGAGAACTTGAGTGCATCATTGCAAAAATCTTCGGCAGTGAGGCTCAGAAGGAAGCGGCTATTGAGCTATTCATGAAGACTCACGGGGGTCGAGCATTTCTGCATGGCCATCTGTTTGGCGACAACGTTCATGAATATCTCGCTCCGTGCATTTATGAAGGCGAGGGGGAGATTCTGGGAATGGGCTTTTTTAAGTCGTTGGTCAAAGAGCACGGAAAAAACTTCTACGAGCCGATCGGAAAAGCTCTGCACGATGCCGGGATCCGGCAGCCGAATCTTCTGAATCCGGCGCACGTGTGGACGCTGCGGAAGGCCGCTGCCCCGTACGCGAAGTGGCGGGCCGGCCAGCTCATTGGCGGATCAGAGCGACCGTCGCTGCCAGCGCTCAAAGGGAAACTTTCGGGACATGCGCGATATGCAGCCATGGAACTTCAGCGGTCTCGCAGAAGTCTTGACGCACTGATGCAAAAACATCAGCTAAAACTGGCGGATCGCCAGTGTGCGATTGCCGCCGAATCCAAACGGGTTCAATCACTCGTCGTCATGCTGGTTTCGGCCATGTGGAGCGGTCAGCAGTCCGACGAAGTACTACACTCCGCCGCTGATGTCCTGTGCAGTGATCTTCGTCGCGAAATCACAGGAGAACGGCCCACCGGAGCTTACTTCCGAAGTGTGACCAGTCTTGGAAAAGTCGTGTCCGAAGGAGGATTCAGTGCGTTGGCTGGAATCGAAGTGGATGAGATCCTGATGCCCTATGAACAGTGACTGAAGAATTCTTAACGTGGAACGACGATCACTGAACTTTCTGCTCTCTGTTGCAAGCACATAAGGATGGCAAACGCCTTTCAACTTGAAGTTGCCGACGACGGCATCGCCCTGCTGACGTTTGATATTCCCGGTCAGAAGGTCAACACACTTTCCGGACCGGTGATCGCGGAACTGTCTGAGGTGATCGCGCATCTGGAAAGTCGCGAAGATCTGCGTGGGCTGATTTTTCGGAGTGGTAAACCGGGACAGTTCATTGCCGGTGCCGACCTTGGTGAACTTGCCGCCCTGGTGCATGCAACTCCGGACGAAGTCAAACGTGGAGTAGAACGTGGGCATGGGCTGTTCGAACGGTTCAGTCAATTGCCATTTCCGACGGTTGCTCTGGTTAATGGACACTGTATGGGCGGAGGCACGGAACTCATCCTGTCGCTGGACCAGCGGCTTCTGTCCGACAACAGCAAAGCGGGTATCGCATTTCCGGAAGTTAAGTTAGGCATCATTCCCGGCTGGGGGGGCACACAGCGGTTGCCGCGTCTGATCGGCATTCATCATGCCATCAGAATGATTACGACCGGAGCAACAATTCGCGGTGCAGAAGCGGTGTCTCTGGGACTCGTCTTTGACATTATTCCGACAGACCAGTTGATCGGTGAAGCTCGTCGACTGATCGAATCCGCACACGAACAGGACGAATGGAAGGCGAATCGGGAACTCCGGAACCAGCCGCTCGGTATGACAGCAGACCAGATGGCGTTCACATTCTCCGTCGCGGAAGGATACGTTCGCAGCAAGACCGGCAGCCACTATCCGGCTCCGTTGATGGCACTGAAGTCGATTCGTGAGGGCATCAACCTACCTCTCAAACAGGGACTGGAGGTGGAGCGAGACGTTGCCGTTGAGATCATGCAGTCATCGGCCGCGGCAAACGTGATCGGCGTGTTTTTCAAGGGAAATGCTGTGGATCGGGATCCGGGAATCGATCTGCGTGCCACCGCTTCCCAAGACGTTTGCCGGGCAGGCGTTCTCGGCACCGGTCTGATGGGCGCTGGCATTGCGACGGCTCACGCGCGACGTGGCATCCCGGCGGCAATGGTGGACACGGACAATGATCGAATTGCGGCTGGGCTGGCAGCGGCCGCAAAGGTTGTCCAGGGACGCATCGCGATAGGACGGGCAACACAGGATGATGTTGCGCAGATGATGTCATTGCTCAGCACGTCGACATCGCAGCAGATCTTTGCTGACTGCGATGTGGTCATTGAAGCGGTGCCGGAGAACGAACAGCTGAAGACCCGGATTTACGGTCAACTGGCCGAGGTCATGCGGCCGGATGCAATTCTGGCGAGTAATACGTCAACGATTTCCATTACTCGAATGGCGCAAGCAGCGCCTGCGGCAGATCGTTTTGTGGGAATGCACTTCTTCTCACCCGTCGACCGCATGACTCTGGTTGAGGTCATTCGGGGTGAACAGACGAGCGATGAGACGGTTGCCACGATCGTCACGCTGGCCAAAAGGATCGGCAAGACGCCAATTGTGGTCAAAGATTGCCCCGGCTTTCTGGTCAATCGAGTGCTGATGCCGTACATGGCAGAGGCCGTGCAGATGCTGACAGAAGGCGCATCGATGGATGCAATTGACAAGGCGGCGACACGGTTTGGAATGCCCGTAGGACCAATTGCTCTGCACGACATGGTCGGAATTGATGTGGCTTGCTTTGCCGGAAACGTGCTGGTGAAAGCGTACGCCGATCGAGCAGTTTCGAACAACGTACTCGCTCGAATGGTCCAACTCGGTCGACTCGGAAAGAAGACCGGTAGCGGTTTTCGAAAGTATGTCGGTGCCAAAGGCAAGCCTGCGTCCGACCCTGAATTTGAACCGATTCTCGCTCACTTACGGACGGATGATCGCCAGTTCAAGGACGAAGAAATCACCGACCGACTATTTCTTGCCATGGTGCTTGAGGCAGTTCGAGCGTTACAGGACAAAATTATCCTGCAACCGGCACACGTTGACATGGCCATGATTCTCGGTACAGGATTTCCTCCGTTTCGAGGCGGTTTGCTGGGATGGTGTGACAATGAAGGTGCCGCCTCGATCACGGAACGAGCTGCCCGGTACGAATCGCTCGGCAAGCGATTCGAATCACCTGCGATGCTGACTCAGATGGCCGTGTCGGGCGAACGCTTTTATCCGCTGCCGGCAACGACGGCAAAATTCGGAGGTTAAGCGAATTGGCAGAACTCAAGCTCTGCCCCACTGTAGATTTGAATTCCCCACGGAGACTGGAAGGTAAGCATGACAAATGCAGTAGTCACTCATGCCGTTCGCACGCCCATTGGCAGAGCATCGCCTGACAAGGGAATGTTTCGCGACACGCGCGCGGACGACCTGTCGGCCGATCTGATGCGGTCACTGGTGGATACGTCCGGCATCGATCCTCATCTGATCGACGACGTGCGCTGGGGCTGCGTGCAGCAGCAGGGGGAGCAGGGCCTGGATGTCGCCCGCAATGCCGTCATCATTGCGGACCTGCCGGTCGAAGTTGGTGGCGTTACCATCAACCGTAATTGCGCCTCCAGCCTGCAGGCAATCAACGATTGTGCCGTCAACATCGCAGCAGGTTGCGAAGATGTGCAGATCGCCGGCGGCGTGGAACACATGCATCACGTTCCGATGGATAAAGACTATGATCCATCGCCTCGATTATTCGTAAAAAACAGCGAGGCCATGATGAACATGGGGCTCACGGCCGAATACCTTTCCATCAAGTATGACATCGGTCGGCAGCAGCAGGACGAATTCGCCTGCCGCAGTCACGAACGCGCTGAGCAGGCCATCCGCTCGGGTGGTTTTGCGGACGAAGTGATCTCAACGTGGGGACGCGATGATGCAGGACACAGGATGCGGCTGACTCGCGATCAGTGTGTCCGAGCGGACTGCTCCGTGGACGGATTGTCCGGCCTGCGGCCGGTCTTTAACCCGAACGGCGGGTCGGTGACGGCCGGCAACAGTTCCCCGCTGAGTGTTGGCGCGGCCGCTGTCCTCATGATGTCGGACCACAGAGCAAAGGAACTGGGATTGCCGCCGATCGCTCGAGTGGTGGCGATGGCGGTTGCCGGAGTGGAGCCATGCGAAATGGGAATCGGTCCGGTTCCGGCCGTGCATAAGGTCCTTAAGCGAGCCGGCATGACCCTTGATGACATCGACTGTATCGAAGTGAACGAAGCGTTTGCCGTGCAGGTCCTGTCTGTGCTGAAACTGCTGAAGATCGATGAGCAACGTGTCAACACTCGCGGTGGAGCCATTGCGATCGGACACCCGCTGGGTGCCAGTGGGTGTCGTATTTCCGTATCCTTGCTGCACCGCATGCGGAGCGAAGGATGCCGATACGGCCTGGCGACGATGTGTGTTGGACAGGGCCAGGGAGTCGCCACGATCTTTGAACGGATGGGCGACTGACGACTGGAAACTGTATTTCCCGATGATGGACATCCGCCGATGAACAAGGCCACGCTTTGTGCGATGCATCGCTCCGCTGCCCGCAGTCTTGGGCCGCGGACTGCACTTCGTTACAAGCAGGACGGCATCTGGCGTGATCTGTCGTGGAATGATTTCCGACAACAGGCGGACCGTGCGGCGTTTGGGCTGTTGCAGCTTGGCGTTGAACTCGGCGATCGGGTCGCGGTGCTGTCGGAGAACCGAGCCGAATGGGTTGTGGCTGACCAGGCGCTGTTGTCTGCGGGAGCCGCCAGCGTCACGATGCATGCGCCGCTGACACCGCCGCAGGTGGCGTTTCAGGTGAGTCATTCACAGTCGAAGGGTATCATCGTCAGCGGTTACGATGAGGCTCGGAAGGTTGTGGAGGTTCTCGATCAGCTACCGGACCTGGAGTTTCTGGTTTCCTTCGAACCGTTGCCGTCGACATTGCAGACATGTCGCCCGGTCCAGACGTACACCTGGCAGGAATTGGTCCACCTGGCCCGGCCACACGACGACTGGCAGCAGGCCCTTCTTCAGCGTGAAGCCCAGGTTACTGCAGACGATCCGGCGACGGTCATCTATACCAGCGGCACGACCGGCGATCCCAAGGGCGTGGTTCTGACGCATAAAAACCTGCTGACAAACGCCGCGTCGACGGGAGACGCTGGCAATTACGGACCGTCAGACGTCTTTCTCAGCTGGCTGCCGTACAGTCACATCTATGCCCGGACCGTCGATTTGTATGTAACCATGTCGACATGGGGCACTCTTTGCGTGGGTGGGCCGATCGATGACCTGCTCGACGACTTCAGTCAGACTCATCCAACATGGATGACAGCTGTCCCGCGATTCTACGAAAAACTTTGGACGTCGGTGGAGGGACTGCCTCTGGACGAACGCAGGACAGAATTGCGAAGGCTGCTGGGCCCGCGACTGACTCATCTGTCATCCGGTGGCGCACCTCTTCCGAAACATATCGCAGCGGGGTTTCTGGAGTGCGACATCCCGCTGTATCAGGGATACGGGCTGACGGAGTCGTCGCCCGTAATCAGCTTCAACAATCGTGGTCAAAATCGACTGGGATCTGTCGGTCTGCCATTGCCGGGTGTCGAAGTAAGAATTGCTGAAGATGGCGAAATCCTGACGCGCGGGGCGCACGTGATGAAAGGATATTGGCGAAACGACGAAGCCACTCGTGAAGCGATCATCGACGGGTGGCTGTACACCGGAGACATCGGTTTTCTGGACGACGACGGTTACCTGTTCATCACGGACCGGAAGAAAGACATCATCGTCACTTCGTCGGGCAAAAACATAGCCCCGACGGAAGTGGAACGCCTGCTGATCAGTGATCCGATGATCGATCAGGCTGTCGTGTATGGGGACGCCCGCCCGTTTCTGACGGCATTGATTGTGCCTGCTCGTTGCCTGCTGGAGGAAGAAATTCGGCGACGGCACTGGTCCATCGACGTTGACGGAGATTTTATCACGTCAGGGAACATCCATGAGTTTTTTGCAGCCAGAATTGCTGCTGTGATGCAGAGTCTCAGCCGTCCGGAACAAGTGCGGGAGTTTCTGCTGCTCAATCGGACTTTCTCTCACGATCGCGATGAGCTCACGGCGACGTTGAAAGTCCGACGGCGTGTCATTTTGAAAACCTTCGAGGACCAACTTTCGGCGTTATACGGGCGCTGATCAGGCGTGTTCCGGAATCAGGTTCACGGACTCATGATTCCACATTCCGGTGCTGTCCACGTGAGTGCTGAGTGGGATTTGGCGATGACGTCGATCTCCTGTGCGACAGCGTCCGAAAACACAGATGTGCGGCGAGTTGTCATATCAATATGTGCTCTGATGAGTTCCAGCGTTGCGGAAAGCCGGTCATCACGATCACAAATCATAAAATGCATCGCATGAAATCGCTTCGCGGAACGTCCCAGCACGCGAGTGCGAATCGTGAGATCGTCTCCGACGCGAATTTCGGCGACGTACCTGGTATGGCTTTCCAGAGCGAACGCACCGGCCTCAGATGTTTCGAAGTAGTCCGCTGTCATCCCGAAATCGACGAACAGTCCGCGTGTTGCCTCAGCAAACAGATGTGCGTACCACATCACGTTCATGTGACCCATTTCGTCGCGGTACTCTGCGGGAACGACCGTCCGGCACGTCACAGGAAGTGAGGCGAGATCGGTCCCTGAGACCATGTGTGGCCTGCTGTTCTTCTGTACGGTTGCCATAAACCAGAGCAGTTTACTTATTGACGTTGACGATACTGGCTCGTGGGAGTAACGAAACTGCTATGCAAAGTCGTTCTTCGCGGCCACAAGTCAGCGTGAAACGCTGTATTTCACAGGCGAAGGTAGATGTTGTTCTTTTCCAGATGCCGCACAAACACCCACATGACTGCGAAAAACACAAACAGACTGCACGCGACATACCAGCCTGGTGCATCTCTCGGGACAAACGGGTCGATGGCGTCCATGACCAGAAGGTGCAGCACGTATCCGGCCAGAGCGTTGGTGCCGAACACATGGAATGGGAAAAATGACAGGTGGAATCGGTCGCACAGCAGATAGAACAACAGGAAGACCGCCAGCGAAAATCCAGCTCCAAATGTCAGATAGGAAAGCGTACCCGCTCGTTGACTCATCATCCAGTAATTCCACTTTCGGACGGTGGAGTCCGGCGGAGGAATAAACGGTAATTCTGCGGCGCCGTGATAAACCATCTGTTCCGTGGTCGGAATCACCGGATTCGCGTCCAGCCGAATGTCGCGAAGCGAATCAACCTGATCCGCCGGAACATCGTAAAAACGCGTCCCGCACGAAAGGGTCCAGCCCAGCCCCATCAAGGCCACTGCACCGGACAGCAATCGCACCCAGCGCCGTCGCACGTCGGGCTGCGTTACCAGGTCACACGCGACGGTTCCTGTGAGCGCCGGCACTGCCCAGGTAAGAAACCCCAACGGTCCCCCATCAATCGCATTCGGCGAGGTATTGCACCATTCAAAATTGAACCACCACGACAGCGCGACATGCAGAACTGCCGACGCGACCGCGAACGCAATGCGAACGCTGGTTCGAGTGCGGATGAATGGCAGGATCCACAGCGATGTCGCGGCAATGTGCATCAATGTCTGAAACCATTCCCGCTTCAGTGCCTGCCCGAATATTCCCAATGGCCCGAGTGCTGTCAGTTGGTTCCAGGTGTCGGCAGGTCGACTTGCCGCGTAGATGACTACAGACAACAAAATCAGCCCCAGCAATCGCTTGACCATTCTGCCATAGGCCGCAAGATCCCCGTCACGCTGCACGCGCCGTTCAAACGTCAGGCGAAACGCGAAACCGACAGCAAACAAAAACTGGGGCATGATTGTGTCGGCATAACTGCAGTAGTCATGGTGATGTTTCAGAATCCCCGGTGTGACTGCAAATCCACCCGCGAAGTTGACCAGAAACATCCCCACGACCGTATACCCTCGAAATTGATCGAGTGAATTCAGGCGTTGTTTTGTGGGGACAGCGGCAGACACTCGTTGAAATCTCTTTTGTGGATCACATGCCCATTGCGATGGCGACGCAGCATCGTCAGGCCTCTGATGGAATCGCCGACGTGCGATGCGGCCGCGCGGTACCGGATGCTGGTCAGCTTGAACCGTACACAACTATTTCGCAGCCACATCCTTTGATACCTGCTGCCGAAACTGTTTCCATGTCAGCAGGGTGACGTTCTGCTCCTTCAGCAATTGACGAGTTTGCTCGGATGTGAAAATTCGGCGGTCGCCGTCACGTCGGGACGCACTGTTGGTGATGGCTCGCAACTCTTCATTTTCGATACCGCAATGAATGATCAATTCGCACACGCCTGGTTTGAGATTGCGAATCGTTTCATAGTACCTGGCCTGCCGTTGGGCGTGTGTGTCACCTCCATAGAACTGAGCCAGGCTGTCGAGCACGGGCAGCCCCTTCGCATCGAGTGCTTTGACGATTCCCGCAGCAGCTTCTTTCAAAGCTGGGTATGCTTTCGCCGTCGTTTCATCAACGTTGCGAAGAAACAGAATCGGCAGGTCGTATTCAATCCCCAGTCGAGCGTAGACTTCCACCAGATCGGGGCGACTGATCAGTGCACCCATGTGTGTATCAAGATGCGATAGGGGGACGCCGAAGGCCTTCGCCCGATCGATCTGTGCTCGCAGTTCGATTTCCACTTCTTCCGCTCGCACGTTGGCGGCAACCTGACTAGTGTTGTCCCACAGATATCCGTCTTTGTCGACAAGACTGGGAACACTGTCGCGAGAAGCCACAGGTCCCCAGCGGTAATGTTTCCATTCGGCGTTGAGCGTCAGATGGATACCGTAGTCGTAGTTGGGATGATCTTTCGCGTAATCCGCGAATTCGGAAAACCACGGACACGGAACCATGATGCTGGCGGACGAAACAAGCCCGGATTCCAGACCCTCGATTGTCGCCATGTTCACTGAGTGTGACATGCCAGCGTCGTCTGCATGCACGATCAGAAAACGGTCCTGAGCGTGCCCCGGTAAATTTGTAAGTGACAGCATAATTGCGACGGCAATCAGAGAAATCTTGATAATGCCGGGTTGAATTCGCCGCATGTGTTAACTACTTTCTTAACGATCAATGTTACTGACCGACCGAAAGGTCGGTCAGTAACAGACCAAAATAAACAGGACTTTTCAAGTCAGCGAGAATGACAATGGCCACTGCGCCCTTGAAATCGTCGGAAAGCAGCAGAGAACTGGAAACGGGCCGCAAAGCTCAGATTTACAGGGCGGCAGCGGAATTAATCGTTCAGAAGGGACTGGATGCCACTTCCATGAACGACATTGCCAAAGCCGTGGATCTGACCAAGCCCGGTCTCTACCATTACATTACCGGTAAGAAGGATCTGCTGTTCTCCATTATGCAGTTCGCAATGGACACGGTCGAATCTCTGGTTGTCGAACCGGCGCGTTCAATTAAGGATCCTGAAGAATGTCTGCGATTTATTCTCGAACGCCATGCGGGCATGACAGAGTATGTTCGTGAAATCACCATTCTGGCGGACGAATTGCCGGCCCTGACTCAGGAACATCGCGAGCATATCGTGGCCCGCAAGAGGCGTTATCTGGAGTTCCTTCGTGAAACGCTCCGCGGCTTGAAATACCAAGGCAAATTGCGTGACCTGGATGTGGACATTGCAGCGTTGAACGCGTTTGCCACGATTATTGGAATCTCACGCTGGTTCGACCCGCTCGGAAAGCTGACAGCCGAACAGGTCACGCAGGAAACCAGCCAGTTTATTCTGGGCGCTCTGCTGGTTGACCGCACGTAGCGATTTGTGAGCTTCTTCCATACATGGCGTCAGTTGATTGTTATTGCCGCACAAATGTGAAAGGGCGACTGCTGTCCGGAATCTAACCAGAGTGATTGTCACCCCAGCCTTCCAGGTTTTCCGAAGAATCATACTGTTATTTCCGGATCTTTTGTCGTGAACTGTTGAATCGTGAATTGAACCGGGGATAGAATGCTTCTGCCCGACCGGTCGGTCGGGCAGAGTTATCTTTCGCAGGCGGGCCAGAATCGTGCTCTCATTCATCGCTGCAATCCAGTTCTGAACCAGGTGTACTTTCATCAATCCTTTTGGAGATCTCCGATGCGACTCAGTCTACATTCATCTCGGCGCGTGAGAGGATTCACTCTCATTGAACTGCTTGTTGTGATTGCGATCATCGCAATCCTGATTGCGCTGCTATTACCTGCTGTTCAGCAGGCCCGCGAGGCTGCTCGCAGAACGCAATGCAAGAACAACCTGAAACAGATGGGCATCGCGTTCCACAGCTATCACGACGTATTCAACACGTTTCCAAAACCAGCCATTGTCGGTCTCACCGTTAGTACAGGTTTAGTTATCGAACAGGGAGCCAGTTGGGCGACTCAGTTGCTGCCATATCTGGATCAGGCTCCGCTGTATAATTTGTATGACAGCGATCTTTCACCGAACGATGCGGTCAACATCCCTGCGACCGAGACGATTCTCCCTGCCTTCGTTTGTCCGTCAACACCGCGCAGCGACGCTGTTGTGGAATATACAATCCCGGCAGGAACGGCCCTTGGAGGCGGCTTTCCTCCGCTAGGCGCCAACTGGAGTTTTCGTGGCGGAGCATCCGACTACGCGACCCTGAACGGCGTGCGCGGTGATTTCGCGAGGGCTGCCTATGCCCCGAATTCACCCGGTGGAGATCGTCATGGCTGGAGCACCTGGTCCATCGCCGTCCTTGACCTGCCCCAGTTCAGCGACGGCGGCGAAGGGGCCCGGATTCGCAACATCACAGACGGCACCTCCAACACGATTCAGATTGGCGAAGTTGCCAATCGAAACCAATTGTGGAGAGACAACAGGTTGGTCCCGATTCCCGACCCGGAAGCTATTGCACAGTCACTTACCGGAGGTGGCGCCTGGGCAGACCTGTTTAACGGCGAATTGTGGATCGAAGGCAGACTATACGACGGCACTCCGGGGGCGGACGGCGGTCCCTGCGCCATCAACTGTTCCAACTTTCGCGGAGCAGGAATGTATTCGTGGCATACCGGTGGCGCACAGGTACTGTTGTGCGACGGTTCTTCGCGATTCATCACCGAAAATATCGCTCAGTCCGTGCTCGCTGCATTAGTCACCTGCTCGAAAGGTGAGGTTGTTGGTGAGTTTTAGGCGGGTCTGAATTCTGGTCCACGTCAGGGCCGGTTGGCTGTCTGCAACTGTCGGCACTCGGCCGGTCTGATTTTCGCCGTTCCGGACTCTTTGCTCGTTCCAAGGAAACTCTACGCAATGCGTATATCGACATTCTCGCTCGCTCTTTCAATACTTCTGCTGGCTCAATTGGGTTGTAGTAAGGAAGAAAAAGGTGCTCCACGAGAAGCCACTTACCCAATCAAAGCTGTCATTACCGTCGACGGCGCACCCGAAGCTCAGATACAGGTGACGTGTCACCCGGTCGGCACTGGTCAGCTGCCAACAGCGTCATCCGCTTATACCGCCGAAGATGGTGCTTTCTCAATTGGAACGTATGAAGCAGGCGATGGTGCGCCCGCCGGTGAATATAAACTGACCTTCATGTGGGGCGCCATCAGCCTGATGAGTGGCCGATACGAAGGCCCCGACAAGCTCAAGGGGCGCTATTCAAAACTCGAAAAATCGGAATTTTCAGTCACGGTGGAAGACGGTAAGGAAAACGATATGGGCGAGATTGCTCTGACCACCAAGTAGGACATTCACAGCTGACCCTGGCGGTGTCGCCCTCGGCATCATGCGCAGAAACTCATGCTTCAAGAAGAAAGCCTTTGGATGAAGTTCGGAATATGGTTGACGATGCTGGCCGCTGCGTCGTCCGCGTATGCTGAGGATGTTCCTGCCGTACCGAATGCCCTGCAGAATTATGTAGACCGCCCGGAACCGGACTACGCGTGGAAGTCGCTGGGAACCATCGAAACCGAAACCGGACGTGTGCATCAGCTGCGAGTCACCTCACAAAAATGGCACGACATCGTCTGGCAACATGCCGTTGAGGTCTATGAACCGCGGAAAGTAATCTTTCCGGGGCACGCCCTGCTGTTTGTCAACGGTGGCAGCAAACCTGGTTCGCCCGATGAAGACGACATCAAAGCCGGCCTGCAACTGGCACAGATGTGCGGCGCTCGGGTCGTCATGCTGCATCAGGTTCCGAACCAACCTTTGTTTGGTGGACGAAAAGAAGATGACCTGATTACCGATACGTGGCTGAAGTACCTGGAGACCGGCGACGAAACATGGCCGCTGCTGTTCCCCATGGTCAAGAGCGCCGTTAAGACTATGGACGCCGTTCAGGAGCTGGCGAAGGCTGAGTGGTCTCAACCGATTGATCACTTCGTGATCACCGGCGGCTCCAAGCGAGGCTGGACAAGCTGGTTGACGCCGGTGGCTGACAAGCGAATATGTGCCACAGCACCTATCGTGATCGATGTGCTCAACTTTCGACCTCAGATGAATCACCAGCTGAAATCATGGGGTAAGTTCAGCGAGCAGATCATTGACTACACCAGCAAAGGACTGATCAAACGTCCGGACGAGTCAGAAACACCACGTGAGGCCGCGTTACGCACGATGATGGATCCGTACACCTACCGGAAACAGCTAACGCTGCCGAAACTGCTGATCGTCGGAACGAATGATCCGTACTGGGTCGTGGACGCGATGAACCTGTACTGGCACGACCTGGAAGGGAAAAAGTACATTCGCCAGGTTCCCAATGCGGGACATGGCCTGGAAGGTGGTCGTGAGGGTGCCCTGAAAACTTTGGCCGTCTTCTTCCGTCATGTGGCAGCCGCACATGAACTTCCGCAGCATACATGGACAGTCGCAAACGAGGACAACGAAGTAAAGCTTACGATGACCGCAACGCCACGGCCGGAGACAGTGCGATTCTGGACGGCAACGTCGGATGATCTGGACTTTCGAGACGACAAGTGGACGTCAACGGAGTTGCCCGCCACTGGGACAGGCTGGGTCGGCCAGGTCGACGTTCCCGCATCCGGACACGTGGCCGTCTTCGGCGAGTTTGAGTATGACCTGGACGGACATCCATGGTCACTGACGACGCTTGTTTACCGGCGTTAGGAGGATGTCCGGATAACTGAAACTGTGAGCCGCAAGGCGCTAGCCGCGGGTAAAAACACGGCTCACAGGAACAAACGTATCCGGACAAGCTGCCAGCGATCCCTTGAGGTACAGCCCATAAGATGAACCGCGAGTCTTTCGAACAGCACAGCCCATTGATGAGTCCATTGTGGAGAGTCCGGAATTCGTACGCGATTCAGCCGCTGTGCCTTGGCATTCTGGCCGCAGTCGTAGTCTGTGGATTCTGTTCGGCGGCCCATGGACAGCCAACGTATCGCGGCCTGCCGATCGGCACGACCAGCAAGCAGAATGTCATCACGTCTCTCGGCCTGTCTTCCATAAAAACAGGCCACGCGGATGATCTTCGCTATCCGGTGGCGGGCAGTGATTCCCTGAACGATCGGTTGTATTTTCGGGCCGGCAAGCTGGCTTTGGTCACGGCTGCGTCGGGTGACGATCGATACCCCAATCGGCAAACCATCGAAGCCGAATTCGGGAGGCCGGAAGCACAGGTATTGTTTCAAACGCAGCAGTACCTTGACTACACGGAACACGGTCTGAAGTTCATCTGCGCTGCGGATGGTACGACCACGGGCATCATTAGTTTTGTTCCACAGCCACCTCGCGTTCCGTCTGATTGCCCCAATGTTTCCATCGACCTGCGGCGCACGAAATCTCAGGAACGCCCGCACGTAGAAAAAACGTGCCGCATCAGAGTCGGCACGGCCGAACGTTCGATCGCTCCGACCGTGTTTGCGGATCTTCTTGCCAACGGCCGTGGTGAAACTCTTGATCTGGCCGAGGATCTGCTGGCACGGGTTGTGGTCTTCGAACGCGATGGCCGCAAGGTCGTCTTTGCCGGGCTGGATGTGTTCGGACTGGGCCCATGGGATATCGACCGTCTTCGAACGTCGCTGGCGTCCAAAGGTTACACCAACGTGATTGTGGCAATGTCCCACACGCACGCCAACGTCGACACGATCGGCTTTTATGGCCACTATCCCAAACAATACGCGCAGCACATTCTGGCTCAGACGGAAGCCGCCGTGCTGGAGGCAGCAGCGAATTTGAAATCCGTGCAGCGATTGCAAACCGGCACAACCGAAATGCCGCTGGCCGGCGGTCGGGTCGTTGACCTGATCAGGAACGGCCGTGACCCGGGTCTTGTTGATCCAACGGTGTCCATTCTTCAGGCGATTGGGAACGATGGCGTGCCGCTGGTCAACGTGATCAATCTGGCATGCCATCCGGAAGTGATTCGCCTGGAACGCACGAGATCGCTGTCACCGGACTTTGTGGGCGCATTGTGCAAGGAAGTCACCGCACGACTGGGAGGACAGACCGTCTTTCTAAACGGCGCTCTGGGAGGCATGCTGACTCCGGATACCCGCTTCAGAACCAACGAAGCCGCCACCAAAATGGGAATCGCACTGGCGGAATTCGTCGTGACGGCAGCGCAAAAGACCGTCCCCTGTCAGTCGGACATACTTTCCATCGAAACGCGGTCGATTGAATTGCCGATCACCGGTGAGTCTGTCGCGCAGTTCCTGGAAAACGCACCACAGCCAGTCCAGATGCGTAACGGCAGGATTCGAACCGACATGAATGTCATCTGGGTGGGCGATGCGCAGTTCATCACTGTTCCCGCAGAATTATTGCCGGACATCGGTTTTGAGATCATGCAGGCGATGTCCGGTCGACTTCGGGCGATCGTGGGCCTGGCGAACGGAGAGCTTGGCTATCTTGTCCCGAGTTTCGATTTTCGCGAGGATGGTTACGAAGAACGGACCGGCCCTGGGCTCGAAGCCGGCCAAATTGTTCGGCAGACAGGCTTGGAACTGGCGGCGCAAACTCCACAGATTCCGTAGCGGGCATTGGGAGACTTCAGAATAAAGCCTGGTGTATAGTCACAGTTGAATTTTCGGGTTGCAGATTCGTGGCGTAAGCTTCCAGCTTGCGATTCATCTGGAGAAACACACGGCAAGCAGTATGCTTACCCCACTTTTTGACAGTGACAAAGCACTCGTGCGTGGTCAATCTAAGGAATG
>JAPYTO010000066.1:16660-30020 GCA_029941865.1 Fuerstiella sp.
TTACCCCACTTTTTGACAGTGACAAAGCACTCGTGCGTGGTCAATCTAAGGAATGGGGTTGTTTCGTAGCCGAACTCGCCCGAGTTTGGAGGTTTTTCTCCAGGTCGTCCAAAGTCTGGCGACTTCGGCGACCCCGGAATAAAGACTTGACGAAACAATAGCCAGAGTGCGGCTGCTCTCTGTCCTTTAATCGTAACTTACTGAATGCAAGACGATGACAACGCGGATCATTCCCCTGATTGCTTTAATGTCCTGCGGTGCGGCATGGGCGGCCGAACCGATCCACGAAGCGGAGTTCGTCTTCCCACTGCACCACAGCCACAATCATGCCCCGAGCATTGTGGAATGTCCCAATGGCGACCTGCTGGTGTCGTGGTACCGCGGCTCCGGCGAACGCAAATCTGACGATGTCGCCGTCTTTGGTGCTCGAAAAGCGAAAGACGCTGGCCAATGGGGGGCCGCCTTTCTGATGGCCGACACACCCGGTTTTCCTGACTGCAACACGTGCATGATGGTCGACCGGCATGAACGGTTGTGGCTCTTCTGGCCCGTCATCATCGCCAATTCGTGGGAATCATGCCTGACACATTACAAGGTGGCGGTCAACTGTGGCACGGCAGACGATTCATGTCCTTCGTGGAGCCACAGCGGGACAATGCTGTTGAAGCCGGACGACTTCGAAGCTGAGGGCCTGCATGTGCTGGATGCTCAGCTGAAACAGGCACCGCCGGGATATTCGGAGTCACGCAAAGAAGGGCTTGATCGACTGCGGCAGCGTCTGGGCGAAAAGCTGTATCAGCGACTCGGCTGGCAACCCCGATGTAAGCCCACCGTTCTGCCATCGGGTCGCATCCTGCTGCCGTTGTATTCGGACACGTATTCGATCTCAATCATGGCTGTCAGTGACGACGACGGAAAGTCATGGTACGCCAGCAAGCCGTTGCTGGGCTTTGGCAATATTCAGCCGGCCGTATTGCGGCGAAACGATGGCAGCCTGGTGGCTTACATGCGTGAAAACGGTGTGACGGAACGGATTCGCATTTGTGAATCCAAAGACGACGGAATTTCATGGACCGTCGCCGGCGTCAGTGAGCTGCCGAATCCAGGCTCCGGGCTGGACGGCGTGCGGCTGAAAAACGGTCATTGGCTGCTGGTCTACAACGACACGACGGAAGGCCGCAGCAGTCTGGCGGTTTCTGTGTCTGATGACGAAGGTGCCACTTGGCGTTGGACGCGTCATTTGGAAAAACACGAGTCCGGACAGTACCACTATCCGGCCGTAATCCAGTCACGCGACGACCGGATTCACATCGTTTACAGTTACTTCGTGACAGGCGGCAAGACCATGAAGCACGTCGTTATCAATGAAGCCTGGGTACTGCGGGGAGACAATTGATGAACCGATTTCGGAATACGAATGCAGCACCGGCATTCCTTCTTTGCACACTTGTGTTTCTCGCTCCAATAAAGTTGGACACGGTCGCGGCCGACGAACCGCCGGAGGGGTATTCCTCAACAACCATGATCAAACTGGCGATTGCTGCCGGCCAGCTGAAACTGGTCGATCGCGACCTGCCCGTTCCGGAATCCGTGCAGGTGCAGGAAGGCATCGAATACGGTCGCGTTGGGGATGTGTCTCTCAAGCTGGACCTGTATTCCCCCAAAGGGATCGCAAAGCCGGTAGCCGGACTGATTTTCATTCACGGCGGCGGGTGGAACAAGGGAAAACGCGGCGACTATCGTTACTACGGGGTACGTCTGGCCGAACGAGGCTATGTCGTGGCCTCGATCAGCTACCGTTTCAGCAGCGTGGCCGTCTACCCAGCCGCTGTCGAAGATGCGAAATGTGCGGTTCGCTGGATGAAGAAGAATGCCGCAGCAATTCACGTTGATCCAAAGCGAATTGTTGTGGCCGGCGGTTCGGCGGGCGGTCACCTGTCGATGATGGTCGGATACTCGTCAGATGTCCCGGCACTGGAAGGCAACGGAGGGCATCAGGACTTCAGCAGCCGAGTGCGTGCAGTTGTGAATCTTTACGGACCGGTTGACCTGACGACTCCAGTGGCGCGCAGCCACGAGCTTGTCACGGGTTTCATCGGCGCTACGCATGATGAAGCCCCCGATCTTTACCGGCAGGCATCACCGCTGACTCACGTCACCAGCGACGATCCACCCACGCTGACGTTTCACGGAACGCTGGACGACCTGGTCATGATTTCTCAGGCCGACGCGCTTACAAACAAACTAAAGAACGTCGGCGTCGAAACATCGTATGAGCGACTTGAGGGCTGGCCGCACGCCATGGACGCGGCCCAGGTCGTCAACGACTATTGCCTCGTCCGGATGTTGAGCTTCTTCGATCAGCACCTGACGCCTTCCCGCACGGTCGCTGGCGACGAATAACATTCCGCGTGGCAGGAGACGTTGTTCAAGTGTCGGTCCAGCATGCAGTCCTGTCCATCTGATGCAGTTGTTCCACCTCTCACCTTGTCCGCCCCGCAGCCCGTCCGTTCATTCGGGAGAACCTGCGGAATCAAACCTGGGCAGTCAGATTCTTCGCAACAGGATGCTGGGCTTTGCTCAACTTACTCAGTACAGTTGTTGGCGCCCCCCCCGAAGTCGAACCTCGCAACCGCCTTTCCATCAATGTTTTCATTTCAGACAACACGGACAATGAAGCTGAAATCACTGTTTCGTCGGTTGAATTCCGCAATGACGGGCGGAACCCGGCTCTCCCGACGACTTCGACGCCGGAGTTGCCAGGGCACAACGATTCAGCCACTCGAATCACGGACGTTGCTGGCCTCCGTCATGGACAGCGGCAATGGCACGCTTAGCATTGATTTATCCGCTGGTGAACGATTGAAAGTCGTGTCGAACGGCACGGGTTATTCCTTTGTGTCCACGACGCAAACCTTTACCGACAATGGCGTGGATGATCCAGATGATTTCACCGGGTTCGACACGGACACCCTGGGCCTGATTGGCCTGGCTCAATACACCTCAGTCAGTATTACCGACAGTGGTGCCGGAGCATCCGTGCAGCTCCTGGACAGCGGCGTGAACGCGTACGTTCACGATTTCGAAATCACTCTGGACGACGGCGCATTTGGGCAGTCAATCGTGTTCGACGGTGGTGCTCACTTTGGAAACCACAGTCTGACAGCGAACTCAGACCGATCCATTCAGCTGTTCACCGGGACCAACCTGACGACCGTTGATGGCGACATCATTCTGAAGGGCGTCAATACCGGTGACGCCACCGGCGCTCTTCGCGGCGTGGCTTTGGTGGCGGCGTCAATCACGACGTCCGGCACGGGAGATATTCTTTTCAACGGAATCGCCACCGGCGCTGGCCCGGCCAGTGACCGTCGCATCGGCATTTCTTTGCAGGGTGCTTCCATAATCTCGTCAACCGGCACAGCCACGTCCGCCGGGCGTATTTCCCTGAACGGAGTCGGTGGCGCCTGTATTGACTTTAACTTCGGAGTTGTTCTGGGGGACGCAACGGCCGTGTCCAGCGTGATGGGTGACATCTTGATCACTGGACGTGGCGGGGATGGCACGGGAATACAAAACTATGGTGTCAGGCTCGCAAACGGGGTGACCATCTAGTCAACAGGAGGCGGACCTGAGGCGGCATCTGTATCGATCGACGGCACGGGGGGCGACGCAGTCGATTGGAACGTCGGTGTGACATTCGGCGTTGATTCCATAGTCCGTAGCGTTGACGGCGACATTTCGTTGATCGGTCGTGCAGGCGCGGCCACTGGCGTCAACAATCGTGGTCTCACCCTGGATCGTTTCGAAGTCATCGAATCCACCGGTACGGGTGCCAATGCTGCCACAATCACGATCACGGGAATCGGCGGAAGTGGTACTCGTTACAACGAAGACGCTGTCATCACCGGAGACACGTCAGAAATAAGAAGTATCGATGGAGCGATTACCTTAGTCGGAAACGGCGGCCTGGCCGGCGCGGAAGACGGCAACCGCGGCCTGTGGCTGGCGACGTCCGTGAGGTCACTCGGAACGGCACCGATCAACATTACCGGAACGGCAGGCGGAGGAACCAGCCGCAATGGTGGCGTTTACATTGAGGAATCCGGGACGCAAATCGTAAGTTCAACGGGCGCCATCAGCATTACTGGCACAGGAGGACTGTCAACGGGTGATTTCAATCACGGTGTCAGCATCAACGCAGGGGCAACGGTAACCACCATTGATGCCGAAATATCCATTGTGGGAACGGCGAACAGCGACGACAGTCCGGGCGTCTGGTTGCGAGGAAATGAATCGACCGGGGCCCAGGTTCGCTCGTTGAACAGCGGACCTGCGCAAATCACGGCAGTCGGAAATAGTAACTCGGATACCCTGTTCGTTGAGGACGGAGCGGGCATCGGCAGCGATGCCAGCACTGGTGACATTACGCTTGTCGCAGACACAATTGAATTGGGGGTAACTGCCACGGTTCAGTCAACAGGGTCACTCACTATTGCGCCTCTAGCCAGCAGCACTTCGATTGGACTTGGACGCAGCGGGTTTGGAACACTCGACCTTGACGATGCAGAGCTGGCGACATTTCAGGACGGATTTTCCAGCTTCACAATTGGAGACACGCAACTCGGCACTGGCGACGTCTTCGTACAATCAGTCACTTTTTCGGACCCCGTGACGATCGCAGGTGGCCGGATTCTCGATGCCACGGACGTCGATATCGTTGCTCCGTCGGTGTCGCTGTTCGGAGTTATCAATCCCAGCCAGTCACCCGGGATTTTCCCTGTCACTCAGGCACCAGGAATACTGAAAGTCATGGGGGACTTGACTTTAACCGAAGGCAGCGCGCTGCGACTTGAAGCGGGCGAAAATACCGTCGGCACGTACGACCAGGTTCTGGCCACTGGCCGCGTCGACATCGCCGCCGATGTCGAATTGCCGACGAGATGGATACCGTCATGGACGGCACTGCCTAACGACCGTTTGATCATTGTCCAACGCACCGGCGGATCGGGAACTTTCGCAGGGCTGGCCGAAGATGCTGTGCTGCCTGACTTTTTTAATGCCGTCATCAGTTACGTCGGCGGCGATGGTGACGACCTCGTGCTGACCCTGCCGGACACAATTCCGCAAACCACCGTGATTGATCTGTCGAACATGGGAACGGACGGCGTGACGGTTTTCGGCGTCGATGATGGTGATCACGCCAGCCAGTCCGTACACAGTGCGGGCGACGTAAACGGTGACCATCACAGGCCCTGGCGCACGTCTGCTGTCGGTGAGTGGCGGCCAGACCACTCGAGTATTCGAAATCGACGACAACAGGGAAAGTCACCGTGTGATTCTGATCGAGAGCCTGACGATCACAGAGGGCAACGTGTCGGGAGTGGTTAACCGTGAAAACCTGACACTGCATGCCGTTGAAGTGACCAACAACACGAAGGTGCTCGGGACAGGTGGAGGAATCAATCATGCCGCGGGCCGGCTGGTTGTTTCCAACAGCACATTGACCGGGAATCGTGCCAAGCAAGGCGCCGCCATTGAGGTGGACAGAGGGGGGACGGCCGAAATCGTGAACTCAACGATTTCCGGCAATACGGCCAGTGGCGGCGGGGGCGGGATCGTGGTCACCACCACGGGAAAAGTGGAGATTCGAAATTCCACAATTACGAATAATCGCTCTCAGGTGAACGGCGACCTTGTCGGCCCCGGAGGCGGCATCTGGTCCACGGCCAGCTCCGTCACGCTGCACAACACGATCGTCGCAGGCAATTTTCGAGGTACTGCCGATACTACCAGTGACCTTGCAGGTCCCGTCAACTCGACGTCCTCGCACAATCTGATCGGCAATTTCACCGTCAGCGGCGGATTGGCACACGGCGACAACGGCAATATTCTGGGCGACGGAGGAACCGCGGTCCTGCCCATCAGCAGAATTCTCAATACCACACTGTCGGACAACGGTGGTCCGACCAGAACCCACGTGCTGGTGTTTGGCAGTCCGGCCATCAACGCCGGTGATGATGCGGCAGCGATCGATGTGAACAGGATCCCTTTAGCCACAGACCAGCGAGGTGGAGCGTTTTCGCGTCTTCTGGACGGCGTTGGCAACGGTCACACGACGGTCGACATGGGTGCCATCGAGACCTCGCCCATCACTGGCGACGTTGATGGAGATACGGACTTTGACGCGAATGATTCGTTCCTGATTCACCTGGTAAAACTGGCCGGCAGCGACGCACAGCTTGATCAGTCCAAAGGCAGCACTTCGCTGACGGTGGCACAGTTGCGGACCAACATCAGCCAGCTGGGATCACTGGCAGATGTCGACGGTGACGGCGATTTTGACGCCAACGACTCGTTCCTGATCCACATTATCAAGCTGTCCGGCACGAACACACAGATCGAACAGTCCAAGGGCGGCAGTTCGCTCACGGCCGTACAGATTCGGACGAACATCAACGCACTCGATGCGCAGGCCACAACCAGTGCGTCCACCCCACCGGAATCTCAGGTGTTACAATCCGTGACGCCGGTATTCCAAAAACGGACTTAACCGTAGAACTGTTTGGCCACGCCGCCCCGAATGCGGTCCCTGCGACACCGACACTCGTCGACGAAACATCGCCGGAATTTATTTCTGCATCCGTCTGGGACAATTTCCGGACATGGATCGACGCGATTTAGCGCTCGATGAATACACTCGTGGCGACGATCGAAAGAAACAGAGCGGTTTGCTTATTCTCCTGCACCGTTCTGGCTCCGGGGCTGGCCGTTTTGTCAGGCTGAAACGCGTCTTTCGCCTCCACGAGTCACCGTAATACGCTGTTGTGGGTATAACGTCAAAGCTGCGATGTCCATGCGGCCGACGTAAACAAGGACGTTTCAATCTTACGGACTATGCGAAAAGAATTCATGACAGTGAAGAAACGAATCCTGATGTCGATTGGCTGGTTCGTGCTGATGATAGCCGTGGGAATTGGCGGAGTGTTCTGGATCAATTCCAGCACGCGCGTCAGCGAAGTACGAATCGAACGTGCGGGAATTCTGGGAACAGGGCTCGGCTGTCTGGGCGGCGTTGGATTCGCAGTGTTGTGGTTGCCGCTTGCTTACCGAGCGGGAAAGCAGAAGCGAGAGGCCCGTGAACAAGCGGCGAAGGCAGATTCCAGGGGCGGCCGAAAATCCAGACGGAGTGCCTCCGGCAGTGGGAAGTCTCGCAAAGGCAAATCACGTTCTCGGTCACGCCGCCGTAAAAAGTAACTGGCCACCCAACGATTTGATGTCAGTCTTTCGCGTATGCCCGCAGCGAGCATCGCGTGAAGGTGGATCTTCCCACGAAATCCTGCCAGACTCACAGAACTGCTGTTCACCCCGGCCTGTGGAGTCACCGATGCGAATCCCTATTCTTGCTGCAGCACTGATGGCTGCGACGTGTCCTTTCCTCAACGCGGATGATCCCAATGTGATCGTGATCTTTGCGGATGATCTCGGCTACGGCGACGTTGGTTGCTTCAACGAAGACTGTCCATTCAAAACACCACGACTTGATCAGATGGCGGCCGAAGGTGCAAAGCTGACAAGCTTCTATGTGCCGACTCCGTACTGTGCTCCCTCCCGAGCAACGATTCTGACCGGCCGGTATCCGTTCCGACACACGGTCGTCCGCAATCCTGCTCCCGATGCGGGGGAGTCGAACTTCGGCTTGCCTCAGTCCGAGGTGACGATCGCCGAACTGCTGAAGGCAAAAGGGTACGCTACGGCCGCCTATGGCAAATGGCATCTCGGGCATAAACAACAGTGGCTGCCCCGCACCCAGGGCTTCGACGAGTATTTCGGAATTCTGTACTCCAACGACATGTTCCCCGTGCAACTGGTGCACAACGAATCAGTTGTGGAATACCCGGTGGTCCAGGCGTCGCTCACCGCACGGTATACGCAGAAGGCTGTGGACTTCATTCGAACGAACAAAGACAGCCCATTCTTTTTGTATCTGCCGCATGCGATGCCGCACAAACCACTGGCTGTTTCTGATAATTTCTATACGCCCGAAACTCGAGACAATCTTTACGCCGACGTTATTGCTGAACTGGATGCAAACGTCGGACGAATTCTGGACGAACTCAGCGTTCTGCGCATTGACGAGAAGACTCTGGTCATTTTCACATCTGACAACGGCCCGTGGTACGGCGGTTCGACGGGTGGACTACGGGGCATGAAGGGCAAGACATGGGAAGGCGGTCTGCGAGTTCCCATGATCGCCCGCATGCCAGGCACCATCGCCGCCGGACTGGTGTCCGATGAGCTGGCGGCGACGATTGACTTGCTGCCGACGGTGTGCCACTTGACCAATACGGTTGTGCCATCGGACCGCATCATGGACGGACGGAACATTCTGCCATTGTTGCAGGATACCGCCGCGAAGAGTCCTCACGATGCCATCTTCGGAATGCAGGGAGCCAACCTCGCGACCATTCGTTCCGGACGCTGGAAGCTGCATGTTCGAAGCCCCGGTCCGCTGAGATTCAGCAATCTCTCGCGGCAGCAGCTTGAGAATTATGTCGACCCGCGGGGCCCGGACGGTGTGACCTTTCTTGCTCCGTTCGAACAGGCAAAGCCAACGCAGCATCCTGGACTGACATCCGGCGCGGCCCCCAAAGCGATGATGCTGTTTGACCTGCAGCCCGATCGTGGTGAGCAGCATGACGTGGCCGCCGAGCATCCGGACGTCCTAAAACGATTGCAGCAAACGTTTGAGACGATGCTTGCCGAAGTCCGTTCGTTCCCGGTGCCGCCATCCGACTATCTGTTTGAGCCTCCGCGGCGCGGAACACCACGAGTCCTCATGCGGCTGATCGGCGGCGAATTGCGGTACGATCGAGTACCAACGTCGCAGCAACATCTGCTGCGGACGGCGCCGTAGTGGCTGTTTCCAGAGACCGGCTTCCAACCGGCTGGACAGAGACAATTCGGAGCGGGTCGTCCTGTGGACACCGACGCCACGCCGTCGCAGCTTGTGCGGCGTCAACACTAAAACGGGGGTTGCACTCAATACGGACTCGTTTAACGGCAAGCCGGAGGCGCCGGCTTTTCGGGCCAGATCGAAGTCGCCTACGGCATGCCGTTAAACTAAACAACGCCAGAACTAATGCTTGACGACGCAGCTTAAAACAGTTGTTCCTGCCAAACGGCTGCTGGAGACATCCCTTGAAACTTGTCATTCATCCCCCTCTCGACGATGACCGCCTGCACGCTGTCAAACACGCTGCGGACTCATTGCACGTCGTCAACGCCCGCACGCAGCAGGAGGCCATCGAAGCAATCGCTGATGCCGAGGGGTTCTTCGGGAAAATGACTCCGGAACTTCTGGCAGCGGCCAGGCAGCTTCGCTGGGTGCAGTCTCCGACCGCCAGTCTGGAACACTACCTGTTTCCGGCGCTGATAGAACATCCCTGTCAGCTCAGCAACATGCGTGGGCTGTTTTCGGACGTCATCGCCGACCATGTGATGGGATTCGTTCTGTGTTTCGCACGCAATCTGCACACCTACCTACGACGCCAACAACAATCGCGATGGGCACCGGTCGGTAATGAAAGTCTGACGGAGTTTTCGAACGATGCCGGACCGGCCAGTGTGTCTCCGGTCGATGCGTCTCACCTGCATCTGGCTGACACAACACTGGGTGTCGTCGGAGTCGGACATATCGGTCGCGAAGTCTGCGTGCGTGCGGCCGCATTTGGCATGACGATCATCGGCCTTGACCCTGTGTGTCGGAGCGTGCCTGGCATCGTCGAGGACGTCTGGGACGTCGGTCAGTTGCCGGACCTGCTGGCACGGTCCGACTTCGTCGTCATCGCCGCGCCTCACACTCCGCAAACGGAAAAGCTGTTTCGCACGGCTCAGTTTGAACAGATGAAGCAGTCGGCGTACCTGATCAACATTGGACGCGGAGTCATCGTTGACCTTCAGGACCTGACGGATGCCCTGGAACGCCGACTGATCGCCGGGGCAGCACTGGACGTGTTTGAGACTGAGCCCCTGCCGCCCGATCATCCCTTGTGGCGGATGGAGAACGTCATCATTACGCCCCACATTGCGGCCGCATCGCCACGTGTCTCCGAGCGACATCTGGCAACGCTACTGGAGAACGTTCGCCGCTTCGCAGCGGGGCTGGAGCCAACAACACTCGTCGACAAACGCCGGTGGTTCTGAGTCGTTTGACACGACACGAACAGCGGAACGAAGCACGGGGCGGTGCCCGCGTGGTTAAACGAAGACGCGAACGCGGCAAATGCAGAATCGTTTCACCGCGCGCCCAACGGGCAACGCAGCTGGTCATCCACCAGTCCGATACGTCCATTGAAGCGAGTCACTTGCCGGGCACTGGATCGGAGCGTATCTTCTGAAACTGACCACACCTAACAAAGTCCACGATTGGCCAAACATATCATGCTGCAACGAACCGTCCATTCTCTGGCCCTGCTGTTCACCGCTTTATTTTGTTCCGCGTCAATCACTGCCGCAGATCGACCGCCGAATGTTGTCATCATCTTTATCGACGACATGGGCTACGCCGATATTGGACCATTCGGTGCACAGGGATACGAGACTCCGCACCTTGACCGTATGGCCAAAGAAGGTCGAATCTTTACAGACTTCTACGTCACCCAGGCCGTGTGCTCGGCGTCGCGGGCTGGATTGTTGACCGGCTGCTACAACGTGCGCGTCGGCATTGGCGGAGCACTCGGGCCGTCGGCAAAGATCGGCATCAATAAAGACGAAGTGACGATCGCAGAAATCTGTAAGCAGAAGAATTACGCGACGGCATGCTACGGCAAATGGCATCTGGGGCATCACAAACAGTTCCTGCCTCTGCAGCACGGCTTCGACGATTACTTCGGGCTGCCGTACAGTAACGACATGTGGCCCTATCATCCGGGCGTTCTGCATCTGCCGATGGAGCAACGCCTGAAAAAGTGGCCGCACCTGCCACTGATCGACGGCAACAAAACAATCAACCCGCAGGTAACGGGCAAAGATCAGGAGCAACTGACGACTCAATACACAGAAAAGGCTGTTCAGTTTATCGATAACCACAAGGATGAGCCGTTTCTTGTGTACCTGCCTCACAGCATGGTGCACGTGCCGCTATACGTTTCTGATAAGTTCAAAGGTAAGAGCGAACGAGGATTGTTCGGAGACGTGATGATGGAAGTCGACTGGTCAGTGGGCCAAATCCTGGACACGATTCGCAGGCACGACCTGCAGAATGACACCCTGGTCATCTTCACCGCTGACAACGGCCCGTGGCTGAGTTATGGAGACCACTGCGGCAGTGCCGGACCGCTGCGAGAAGGTAAGGGAACAATGTTCGACGGTGGCTGCCGCGAAAGTTGCGTGATGTGGTGGCCAGGAAAGATTCCCGCCGACACCAGCTGCAGTGTCCCCGCGATGACCATCGATATCCTGCCGACGATTGCTCAGTTGATCGGTGCGGAACTGCCCGACCATAAAATTGACGGCAAGAACATCTGGCCGCTGATGGCTGGCGAAGAAGGTGCCATGTCCCCACACGAAGCCTATTTCATGTACTACGGAAAACAGCTGCAGGCGATCCGCAGCGGTAAATGGAAGTTGCACTTTCCGCATGGCTATCGCACGATGGCTGGCAAACCTGGTGGCACCGATGGCATTCCGACTTCCTATTCGCAGGCAAAAATCGGCACGGAACTGTTCGACCTGGAAGCCGACATTGGCGAAACCACTAATGTTGCGAGCAGCCACCCTGAAATCGTGGAACGCTTAACGAAATTAGCCAACGCGATGCGCCAGGATCTGGGAGACACCCGGATGAAGGGGCCTGGCATTCGGCCGGCCGGCAAGCTGTAACAGCCGTCGGGCTGGGTGCTGATCTTTAACCGGCGCCCAGCGTCAGGCGGCGGTCTGTGTCGGTATGCGGACTGGAGACCTGCGGTCACGGTATGTACGGGGTCGGGAGACCCGCGCACAGCGCAGCCCGCGCCAAGCCCCGCGGACAGACAAACCCCGTCATTTTCGGCTGGCGTAAGTGCGCCCGAGTGCATTTGCCAGCGTTGTTTTCACTTCCTGAGGATCAATCTCGTCACTCCAGCGTTTCACGATCTTTCCGCCTGGAGCAATCAGAACGGTGTACGGCAGCGGTCCCTGCCAGTCGCTGTCGACGATCTCTGCCAGTTCATCGCGGTCCCCGCCGCTGAACACCAGATTCCGGCAGGACACCTTGTTCGACTGCAACGCCTTTAGTGCGATGTCTTTGCGTGCGACGTCGTCTGTCAGGATCGTGATGAGTTCAAAGTGGCGTTTGCGGTACATGCGATTGATCGTCACGAACTCCGGTTGCTCGGCGATGCACGGAACGCACGTGACCGACCACAGGTTAACCAGACGATAATTCTCGGTTCTGTTCGCGATCAGTTCCTTAAGCGGGCCGGCTTCGATCTCTTTCAGATCGACCGCTTCGGCCTCCCACTTCGCCAACGACTTTTTGGCCGAGGCACGTTTTTCTGCCCATTTGGTGGAACACCCGAAAACTCGCGTGGTAGCGACCGACACCGGTTTGCCAGCCAGCAGTTCATCGATGGCGTTGCGCGCATCATGGGACGTCGGTGGCTTGATGTCGGCGTCGTCGATGCGCCCGGTGTACCGCAGTATTCGTTGTTCGTCAAAAATGAAGACCTGAGGTGTCGCCAGTACACCGAAGGCCGTCGACACTCGCTGAGTTTCCCCGTCATACAAATACGGAAAGCCAAACCCCACGCGCTTCGCATGGTATTTCATATCGTCCAGGGTGTCTCCCACGTCTGTATACCCCAGTTCATCAAGACGGACGGCCAGTGGATCGTTCGGCGAAATCGCAATCAGACGCACGCCCCGCGAACGATAGTCAGCGTCAAGCTTGATGATGCGGTCCTCGTAAGCCTGCGCGGTCGGACAGTGATTGCATGTGAACACCACAACCAGCAGCCTGTCGTCTGCGAAGTCACTTAGTTTGTGTGTCCTGTCATCAACGCCAGGAAGATTTAATTCCGGGCAGGCGGCTCCGATCTCCAGACGTTCAATATCCTTCGCAGCGCCGGTGGGTGCAGTCGTCGCCAACAGAAAAAGTAGTGCTGACGACGTGGTCATGGCTGTGTGCATGGCGAATTCCCCCAGTGGCGACGTGTGGCCGAAGACTGTTATTCAGACATCCTATGGTACAACAAATACCGTCACTGTCATCCGTGACGCCGCTGTTGGTCGATGGGGACTACTTCGTGGTCAAGTCTAAGAACCGGGGTTGTTCCGTAGCCGAACTCGCCAGAGTTTGGAGGTTTTTCTCTATGTCGTC
>JAPYTO010000067.1 GCA_029941865.1 Fuerstiella sp.
ACGACTCAGCCAACAACACCTGCGATTCACACCAAGCTCGAAGCGCAAGCAAGTGTGTTTCACATATGGACGAGGCTCACTCACTTGCGCTTCGAGCTTGTATTGCGCTCCTTGCAGGGGCCATCCTTCTGGCACCGGCTGCGATTCTTAAAAGGACTCTTCTGATGATTCGATTTGACTGTCGTCTGCTGTTGCTCATTGGCATTGTGGCGGCTTCTATTGGGGGGCCAATTGCGGTCGCGACGGATCGTCCCAACGTGCTGTTTCTGATCTGCGATGATCTCAATTGCGATCTTGGGTGTTATGGTCACCCATTAGTGAAGACGCCGAACATTGATCGGCTGGCAGCTAAAGGCGTGCGTTTCGAACATGCGTACTGTCAATACCCGCTGTGCGGCCCCAGCCGAGCGTCGTTTATGACCGGGCTGTATCCCGACCAGACTTTGATTCACCGCAACTCAGTCTACATACGGGAGCGCGTGCCCAACGTCAACACGATGTCGCAGATGTTTCGCGATGTCCGCTACACCGCCGCGCGAGTCGGCAAGATCTTTCACTACAACGTACCGAAGCATATTGGCACGTCCGGTCACGACGATCCGTATTCTTGGAACTACACAATCAATCCGGAAGGCAGAGACGTTCACGAGGAAGATAAGATCTTCAGCTTGGTGCCGGGTTCCTTCGGCGGAACACTCAGTTGGCTGGCCGCTGATGGAACGGACGAGGAGCAAACAGACGGCATCGCGGCAATTGAGGCCAGCAACGTCCTGAAAAAACATGCAAAGTCCGGGGATTCGTTTTTTCTGGCGGTCGGCCTGTACCGCCCGCACACACCGTATGTTGCGCCGAAGAAATACTTCCAGATGTACCCGCTTGAGGACATCAAGGTTCCGGCCATCCCGGACGGGTATCTTGGCACGATCCCAGCCGGTGCCCGCACATCCGTGACACGAAAAAAACATAAGGAAAAACTGGTGGACGATCTGCCGCAACGGGCGATTCGGGCCTATTACGCGTCGATCACGTTCGCCGATGCGCAGCTGGGACGGATTCTAAAGACGCTCGACGAAACCGGCCTGACGAAAAACACCATCGTCGTTTTTACGTCTGACCATGGTTACCACATGGGCGAACATGGTCATTATCAAAAGACCACGCTGTTCGAGAACGCAGCTCGTGTCCCGCTGGTCATCGCCGGTCCCGGAGTGGAAGCCATCGGACAGACAGCCGACACTCCGGCTGAGATGGTGGACTTCTATCCCACGCTGGCTGAACTCGCTGGCCTTGAGACTCCCGAGTTTGCTGCGGGGGTCAGTCTGGTGCCAGCGTTGAAAGACGCGTCCGCTATGCCGCGCGAGTCAGCTTTGACTCAGTACAGCAATGGCTACAGTATTCGCACCGTGCGTTATCGCTACACCGAATGGGGCGACGACGGAGCCGGGGGCAACGAGTTGTACGATCATCAAAGTGATCCGGAAGAAATGCACAACCTCGCCGGGGCAGTGGAACAGGCGGGTGTCGTGGAGCAGCTGTCAAGGATGCTTCGCGCCAGAATCTCGCAGGCAAAGAAGCCACCGGCTGGCCTGACGCAAATCCTCATCGACAACAAGCGCAGAGTGCCGCAGAGAAGTCCGAAGTCACGCACCACACCGTAGTATTCCGTCACCCCTCGGAATAGTAGTGTAGGCTGCCTGCCTGCAGGGCCCGTGATGAAGCACGTTTGACTGGCTGCCCGCGCTGCAACAATCCACCAGTCCGAAGCCGCAATCCGTGAGCGCACCGAGACGCAATTGCCGCCAAGCGTCACGAATTCAGCGGCGGATCAGGCAGCCGGCCACATGGCCGCCGAAACCAAGTGACAGCTTCAGGGCGTTCTTCAATGGCGATTGACTGGACGCCCTCGCTGTCAGTGAAACCGGACATTGAGGGTCGAGTTTTGACAGGTTGGCTGTTCCGGGAATAATGCCGTCCCGCAGCCCCAGCAGTGTGAAGCCAAATTCGACGCCTCCCGCAGCGCCGAGCAGGTGTCCGGTCGCTCCCTTGGTTGCAAATGCCGGGATCGTTTCCTGATCGAAGATCTGCTGCAGTCCGCTGGCTTCCGCCAGATCGTTGGTCTCGGTTCCGGTACCGTGCAGGCTGATGAAGCCCGGGTGGTCATCGATGGCATGACCGTGATCCAACGACATTCGTCTCAGCAGTTCAGCGACCGTCGTTCCTGTGGCATCGATCTGTGTAATTCCGGTTGGATCGGTCAACCAGCCTCCGGAAACGATTTGTCCCAGACTGCAGGCGTGGCGTCGTTCTGCGTGGCGTCGTGATTCCAGCACAAAGACGGCGGCGCCCTCACCCACAACAAATCCGTCGCGGTCGACATTAAACGGCCGGCAGGCGGTTGCCGGCATGGCACTCTTTGACGTAATGCCGAGGCGATGAAAGGCCGCCAGTACGGAAGGTCGCAGCGACGCGTCAGCACTACCGGCGATGCAAACGTCGCACTGGCCGGAATGAATGAGTGCAGCGGCCTGAAGCACGCTCACCAGGCCCGTTGCGCACGCGGCGACCGGGCACGATGCGGGCCCTGTCGACTGAGCAAGATTCAACAGGGCGGACAGTGGCGCGTCCGGCATGAATGATGTCTGCCAATCGTGAGCCCGGTTCTTCGCTTCAGAAACGTTTTCGTCGAAACAGCGTTTCCATTGCGACTCCATTGCCCTCAGACTGGCCTTGCTGGTCCCGACGATGAAGCCCGTTTGTTGTGACGCCAGCTCAGCGACATCCAGACCGGCATGTTCAATCGCTTCACCGAATGCCGCCACAATCAGATTGTTGAGTTCGTCGTTACCGAAGAATTCGACAAAATTCCGTTGTACGGTCGGCGGGAAGCGGCTGGCGACAGCCAACGCGTTTGTGGCGACGGCAGAATGGTCGACCGGGGCACCACCTGGTGTGCGCTTCAGCAGATTCGCAAGTTGCGAGCAACAATCGATATCCGCCGCCGTGAGCTCTCGTGCGGCAAGGTCGCCAGCCAGCAGTCGCTGCCAGGACGTTTCCCGGTCCATCCCCAGCGGCGTGATCATGCCGATGCCGGTGACCAGGACGTCTCTGTCAGAGCCATGCTGTTCCGAAAGAGTGAACAATTAACCTGCGTTCAATTGTTTTCCGGATGATAACCGTACGGTTCCTCCGGCGGAGCCTCTGGTGGAGGTGGCTGTGGTGGAGAACCGGGCGGTGTGTTCTTGGGACGGTTCTGAAACTGCTGAAAGGAATGCTTCAGCGAATCGAGCAGCCGCTTCGCATTGGGGGCAGCCACGAAAACTCGACTGGAAACTGCAGATTTCGGAAAAAACGTCGTGATGAAATCCAGTGAGAATTCCGATGCCGTGTGGCCGATCATCACGGCGTTGGCGTAGACACCAGACATGGTATCTTCGCCCAGCTTCAACTGGTCATAAAGATCCTGCGCTGACTGTTTGGGAGCATCCGGGGACGGCACCGGGGGCGTTGGCAGGAGGATTTGCCCAAATCGATCTTCGTGCTTCTTCAGATTCTCCTGCAATGCCTGAATGAACTGAGCCACAACGGCCGGAGGAAGTACGATGCGGGCGGCCACCTGCTGCGGCTGCTGCATGCGGAGCAGAAAGTCAACGATGAATTCATGCTGGCCCTGCAGCACAACTGCCCCCGTACTGAAGATACCTCGTGCAACATGAGCCGGAACCAGTGCTCCCACATGGCTGTGACGCACTTCCTGGCTTTGCGGCTGATCGGGCGAGGGGTCGTCAGGAGGAGGGGGGACGTCTGACATGAGCGAATAGATCTTCCCGGTGATGCAGGACCTGCGCAAGCGAGCTGGAGGGCAGCACGGCGCTGCCCAATCCGGAGTTTAGCACGTCGCCCCCGGAAAGACACCTGTCCTATGGCGAGCCGTTAAAGATACCGTGACTTACCTGCTGTCACGCCAGAATCTTTTCAATCACATTTCCGGCGAGGTCCGTTAATCGGTAGTCCCGGCCGTTGTGACGGTACGTCAATTGTTCATGGTTGACCCCCAGCAGGTGCAGGATCGTGGCGTGCAGGTCGTTTACGCTCACACGGTCGTCGACGGCTTTGTGTCCCACTTCGTCTGTCGCACCGTAGGACGTGCCTCCCTTGATTCCTCCTCCTGCCATCCAGTACGTGAACGCGTGAGGGTTGTGGTCGCGACCGGGTTTGGCCGCCTTTTGTGCGACTGGCAGACGCCCGAATTCGCCACCCCACACCACCAGTGTGTCGTTCAGCAGTCCGCGCTGATCAAGGTCCGCCAGCAGTCCGGCAATCGGCTTGTCCGTTTCACCGGCAAACCCCCTGTGGTTGCCCGCGATGTCGTTATGTCCGTCCCAGCTGCGCTGGTTCTCCATCCCGCCGGAATAGATCTGCACGAACCGCACACCGCGTTCCACCATCCGCCGTGCAATCAGGCATTGTTTCGCGAAGTGGTCGCATTTTTCGTCGCCGATGCCGTACTGCTGCTGAATGTGATCGGGTTCACGAGTCACGTCCAGTGCTTCCGGAGCCGCCACCTGCATGCGATAGGCAAGTTCAAAACTCTCCACCCGCGCCGCCAGGTCGCGTTCGGCCGCATGTTGCTGCAGGTGCTGTCGATTCAGACTGGCCAGCAGGTCCAGCTGTGCTCTCTGGCGTGACTTGTTCAGGTCGGCGGGTGGTTTCAAATTGTCAATCGGATCCCCCTGCGGTTTGAGCCACGTGCCCTGGTACACGCTCGGAAGAAATCCGGCTCCCCAGTTCAGTGAATAACCCTTCGGCAGACCGCGTCCCTTGGGATCGGACATCACGACAAACGCCGGCAGATTCCGGCTTTCGCTGCCCAGGCCGTACGTCACCCACGAACCGACGCACGGATTGCCCATTCGTGGCACTCCGGTATTCATCATGAACAGAGCGGGGCTATGGTTATTGGATTCCGTATGGCCGGAGTGTATGAACGCCATCTTGTCGACGTGTTGAGACAGGTTGGGAAAAATCTCTGACACCCATTTCCCGCATTCACCGTGCTGCTGGAATTTGAACGGTGATTTCATCAACGGTCCGACGGAGTTGGCGAAGAAACCGGTGAACCGATCAAAGCCTTCCAGTTCTTTTCCGTCGCTCTTTTCGAGTTCCGGTTTGTAGTCCCAGGTGTCGACGTGACTCGGTCCACCATTGATGAACAGCCAGATCACGCGTTTCACGCGGCCATCGAAATGTCCGTCTTTGGGGGCGAGTGGATTCGAAGCGTCGGCCGCGCCTGCAGGCCGCAGAAGGCCTTCGCTCTGCAGCAGAGTCGTCAGACCGAGCAGACCGGCACCGGATCCGGCTCTGCGCAGGAGATCGCGGCGATGAAGCCAACTGTGTTGCAGCATTTTGGGATACCTTATGATCAATCCACGAAGACAAACTCGTTCAGACTGAAAACGGTTTGGCACAAATCTGTCAGGGCCAGGCGATCGGAATCGTCGACGGATCTTCCGTCTGATTGATACGACGTTGATTGGGTCTTCAGAAACGCTTCCGCCGAAGCCCGTTCGACATGGGTGGGTTTTCGCGAAATGCCGGACAGATAGGCCTGATCGACAATGTCACTTTGTCCCGCGCTCCGGATTCGCGCGGCCAGGCCACCGGCGTACTCGCGCACTTGTGGACTATTCATGAACATGAGAGCCTGCGAGGCAATCGTGGTGCTGGGCCGATTTCCGACGCTGGCAAGTGGTTCCGGCGAATCGAACACCTGCATCATCGGAATCAGCTGGCTGCGTTTGACCATGAAGTAGATGCTGCGTCGTTTCTGTGACGGGTCCAGTGTTCCAGGACCAAACTGTGTGCGGTCCAGTTGATTGCTGACGGCCAGCATCGCATCGCGGATCACCTCCGCCTCAAGTCGACGTGGCTCGCGCCGCCAGAGCCACCGGTTTTCCGGGTCAATCGTTGATCGCCTGTCATCGTAGGCGGAACTCTGTTGATACGCTGAGCTTGTCAGGATCAGTCTGTGAATCGGTTTCAGACGCCAGTTGGCATCGATCAGTTGTTGAGCCAGCCAGTCCAGCAGTTCCGGATGCGACGGCAATTCTCCCTGTTTCCCAAAGTCGTTTGGTGTTGAGACGATGCCTCGGCCCATGTGATGCTGCCACAGCCGATTGACAATCACTCGCGCCAATAGATGACCGGCGCCTCCATCGGCGTCAGTCATCCAGTTGGCAAGTGCTCGGCGTCGATACGACGTGTGCCAGCCGTCGGGCGGAGCGACATTCCAGCGTTGATCGATGTCGTCGGCAGACGTCAGTACCTGCAGAAAACCTGGATTGGCAGTGCGGAGTTTCTGCGTCGAGTCGCCTCGTTTCAGAAAAAAAGTTTCCTTGTAGAAATGGGGGAACCCGCGACCGTCCGCATTGTGCTTGATCGGTTTGACGCCTTCGCTCGACACCATCACCGTTGCCAGATTCGGTTTTGGCTTCAACTGATTGTGTTCCGCGACGGCGGCTGACAGCTTCTGCCATTCCGGATCGCGCGTACGATACCATGACATAAGCTGTACACGACGCGGACCATTTTTCGGTATCTCTCCCGACGCGATCAGATCCAGAAGTTCGGCCACGGCCTGCGGTTGAGATTCAGCATCCAGCGCCGGCGAATTGGCCTTGTTGCTGATTGAAAGTCGTGCTCGGCCGATGTTGTGTTTGTTGTTTACGTTGAAGCTCAGAGTCACGATCAGTCGAGTACCGCCAGCGAACTCGACAGGTTCGGCAAAATCGAATGCTGCGGCGTGATCCTTTCCAAACTGAGGATCGACTGCCCAGCCGGTGTTCTTCGAACTGTCGATCGATGCAGCAATGGAGAGATTTCCGTTGTTCTGCTCGAACGTGGCTCGAGGGTTTGTCAGTTTAACCGCAATAGGTTTTGATTCACCGGAAAGCGGTTCGGCAGTGACGGTGATCGTGCCGAGTCCCATGTTGCCGTTCGAAGCGCGGCCCGGGCCTCCTTTGACCATCGACTCGTGCGCCAGCGCTTCCAGCCGAAGCGAACGAATGTCACGAAGGTATGTGTCGGCGGTAAAAGTATACGAATCGAAGTCGGGATTCGTCCCGGTCGCCAGAATAGATTCATCCGGTTGTACGCTCAGCGTCGCACCGCCGGCGGATTTTGCGTTGGCAACATGCAGGACCAGCCACTCCGGGTTCTGCGACGACGTCAGTTCATCAAGGGCGTCCGACGCAACCCACGCATCGAATCTGCTGCCGAGTTCTCGTTCTTCAAATTCGCGCAGCTGATCGGCGATCGGTTTATGGTCCGTCTCCCACTTCGCGATCGCCTGTTTTGTTTCTGCTGAATTGAGCTCTACTTCGATGTTGCTGCGGATTGTCTGGCCAAACGTTGACACGATCCGGTAGTAATCGGCAGCGGGAATCGGATCGTATTTGTGGTCGTGGCAGCGAGCGCACCCAATGGTCAGGCCCAGCATCGCTGTGCCCATCGTGGACACCATGTCGTCCAGTTCGTCGTAGCGAGCTGGTTCAAATTCGTTTTCCGTCAGCTGAGTCGGAAATACGCCGGCACCAAGAAATCCGGTGGCCATCAAAGCCAGCGGGTCGTCCGGCGCGATTTCGTCTCCGGCTAACTGCCATTTGACGAACTGATCGTAAGGCATGTCCATATTGAATGCCTTGATGACAAAGTCGCGATAGTGATAGGCGAAGTCACGGTTATAGTCCTGCTCGAATCCGTGACTTTCTGCAAAACGTGCGACGTCCAGCCAGTGACGTGCCCAGCGTTCTCCGAAGTGGCGACTGTCGAGTAATTCGTCGATCATGTGCTCGTACCAGTCCGGCGACTGGTCGCTCATCAGACGTTGCAGGTCTGCTGGCTCCGGTGGCATACCGATCACGCCGAAATAAGTACGGCGAATCAACACTCGGCGGTCGGCCACGTCATTCGGCTTGATCGCCTTGTTCTGCAATGCGCGCAGTACGAATCGGTCAATGTCAGTCTGAGACCAGTCATCATGGTCGAATTCCGGTGCTTGCGCCGAATTCAACGGGCGAAACGCCCAAAAGTCTTTGGCGTCATTTTCAATCGTACGCTCCGTCCAGTCCTTCAGTTCGACGCCCCCTTCTACCAGTGGCTTGTCGTAAGGAGCTTCGAGATCAATCCATTTTGCGATCGCTGCGATTTCGTCATCAGCCATTTTTTCTTCGTCGTACGGCATGGGCGGTTTTTCGGCATGAGTGATCATCCGATACAGACGACTTTCGCCGGCCTTCCCGGGAATAATCGCCGGGCCTTTTTCACCGCCCTTCAGCAGTGCCTCACGCGTTGCCAGGTTGAACTCTCCTTCCAGAGAATCACCGCCGTGACAACTGAGGCAGCGATCCACCAGAATCTGCCGGACCGACTTCCTGAACAGTGCGGTTCCGGCCTTAACCCGTTCCGAATGATCGGCCCCGGACGGCGGTTTTTCGGACGCGGACGTGTCGGCCGCAGCCGCAGTAGTCATGGTTGCCGGCATGACCAGCAGAACACAGCACCAGATACAGCGCACAAAATCACCTTTTCACATCGGGGCAGTCATTCAATCCCAGAGACTTCATGTTAGATGAACGCAGCAGTGAACGAAAGTACTGTTACCGCGTGCTTCACGGCGACTCAGTTATTGAAGTGAGGTAGCTCTCAGTGTGAGCGGCAAGGCGCTAGCCGCCGGTTTTTTCCGAACGAACCCGCGGCTAACGCCTTGCGGCTCACATCCCAGAGGGAAACACTGAGTTGCCGTGCCGTGTGCTTCGATTGTCGGAAAGAGGTCTGCGCCGATGTCTCGCAAGACTTGTATGCCGTTATCTTTGGTAAATCGGCAGGTAGTGGTATTTGACTGAGAGACTCAGAACAGACATCGACGTGCTGTAAACTTTGCCAATGTTCTTTTCTTCGCCACCGTGAGCCAGCCAGGATCCGTCACCGGCCTGGTTTTTCAGAAGCATTTCCTGCACCAGATTTCGAGCTGTCTGTGCATGATCGCCACCTCTCTGATACATGCCCTGTGCGTAGTAATATGTGCCATACAGACAAAAACGTTCCTTCCATTTTGGAGGACGTGTCGTCAGCCAGTCGGCGGCTCCTGCGACAAGTGGTGATTCGTATTCCCCGCAGACCTGCATCGCCAGAAGTCCCGCCGCAGTCATTGTGAAGGATGGGCTGCGGCGACCGGGTTCGTAGCAAAATCCGCCGGGTTTGTCCGTTGCTGGAATTCCGTCTCGGTCCAGTGGAGCGGAATAGGAACGCTTCAGATACTCCACCGCGTCTCTGATGGCCGAGGACGGAACCTGCAATCCGTCGTTCTTAGCCGATCGCAACGCCATAAGTTGCCACACCGATGCCGAGAGGTCCGCGTCTCTTGCGTTTGGCGTATATCGCCAGCCTCCCTGAGCGTTCACCGACTTTTTCTCCTTCTGAGCACTGAGAATCAGGTCGATGGCTTTCTGGCACCGTTCGTGAAGAAGCTTATCTTGTGCATCACTGGTGCCCATGCCGAGCATTTCGGTGAGCATAAGTGTCGTGATGCCGTGCCCATACATGCGGGATCCATCCTTGCCACCGTAGTATCCTTTGGCATCCTGTCGATCGTCCTGAAGAACGAAATCCAGAGCTCGATTCATGGCCTGACCGTTTGGCCCGGGGTCTGCCGGCTGAATCCCAACACTCGCCATTGCCATAATTGCCAGCGATGTCATGGTTGTGTCGTGGCTCTTGTCGTGGATGGCTCCGTTGTCTTTTTGTTGTTTGGTAAGGAAGGCAATGGCCCTGTCGACGGCGGTGTCGACCTCGTCCTTTTGAAATGGCGAGAGCTTTGCAGGTTCCTGGGCGAAAGCGGAAGTGCATATCGCAATGATGACGAATAGCGGATTGCAATATTGATTGGCAGAGCGATGCATGATTGTGTCGCCACTTCGGGGCTTTGGAATAAACGATTGGTGTTCCCCGGACCGACCACCCGGGGCTAAGGAAAGCAACGCGTCTTCGCCTATTTGCGCCGGGCCCTTTCGGCGAGAACTTTGAAGTAGGCTTCGACACTTTTTCGGTATTCTTCTGAGACGGCTTCACGGCGCCCCTTGGTCACGTCTTCGACCTCTCTGCTTCTAAGTTTTCCCCAATTACTGTTTTCAGATCGATCGACTTCGACAATGAAGAACTCGCCGGTTGTGCCGTCGAGCTGTGGGATGGCTTCCGGGTTGAAGGCGTTGGATTCCTGGGCCAGGGCGGATTCCTGTTGAGCCTGCGAACGAGCCTGTGCCATTTGAGCGGCCTGAGCCTGCGCGGCCTCAGCAAGACTTTGCGGTGTTTGTTGCGACGATTGCTGGCTTTCGGGAGTTGGCTGACCTTGTTGAGATTGAGCCAGTGCACTTGCCTGGGCCTGCATTCGGTCCAGTTCGTCAAGTGCCTGAGCAAGCTGTCGTCCTTCGACAATCTCTTCCGGGGTAAAGGGTTGAGGTGTTGCGGATGGCGTACCCTGTTCAGGCACACCGGCGTCAGGTAATCCTTGCTGAGGAGTTGCAGGCTGTTGGCTCGACGGCTCTGGTGTGCCTGGTTGTGGAGTCCCGGGTTGTCCGCCCGGCGGCGGTTGTTGACCGTTTTGCGTCGGTGCGTCACCGTTTGGCGGTTGCTGTCCTGGCTGTGAAGTTGCTGCGGGCTCGGACGGCTGCTGAGCGGCTTCCTGAGCTGCGGCGGCGGTGGCTGCGGCTGCTTCCACGATCGGCGTCAGGTCGTTCGCCTGTTGTGCGATTGCCTGTTCGGATTCTTCCACGGCTGCGTTTGCTGCCAACGCCGGCTGATTGTCGTTTTTCGCTGGTGCTTCGCCGTCCTGTTGAGGATCCGGAGCAGCAGCTTCCGCGGCATCCAGTTGCTGTTTCGCATCAGTCGCTTCGTTTTCAGCGACGTCCTGGACATTGTCCGATGCCTCCTGCAATGCATCGGACGCCAATTCTTTGCCCAGCCGTCGTTCGTGACGAGCCGCTCGAGCCAGATCGTCGCTGGTTTCCTGGACATTCTCATTCACGCGTTGCTGATTCTGTGACGCTGTTGCGAGCTGTTGTTTTGACGGCGTCAGTTCCTTTCTGAAGTCGGCATTCCGGACTATTTCCTCGACGTCCTTTTTGAGTTGCTCGGCCTGCTTCTGAGCTTCATTTGCCATTGACTCGGCCAGCTGCGCTGCAGGGTTCTTATCATCAAGCGGCTGCTGTGGAAACGAATTCAGTTGGTTGCGTTCTTCACGGGTTTCATTTTCTGTTTGCTGAGCCAGTTTTTGCTGCTCCTTTGCTGCGTCGACTTTCTGCTGTGCCTGTTGCTTTCGGGATTCCGCCTGATCAACCCTGTTTTTCAGATTCTTATCCTCTGGTTTTTGTTTGGCTCGTTGCGTGGCCTGTTGAAGCTGTTTGTCGAAATTCTTCAAATTGTTTTCAGCATTGCGAACGTTGGTGGCTGCTCGTTTTTCTTCCTGATCGCGGCGTCGAACTTCCGCGTCGGCTTCTTTCTTCAACTGGTCGGTAAATTTTTTGCGCTGAGTCTCGAGGTTCTTCTTCGCGTTCTGTCGATTTTTGTCGTCGGGATGGATTTCTTCGCTCCTGGCTGCTTCCGATTGCTGTTTCCCTTCTGCAAGATTTTCGGTTGCTTCCTGAATTGCCTGTTGAGCCTTCTGCAGGTTCTCCGCGAGTTCGGCCAGTTGTTGATTCTCGTTGCTGTTGTTGGTGGCCTTGGCGGCTTCGTTTAGCTTTGCCTGAGTCTGCTGGAAATTCTTCTGAGCTTCGGGGGTCTTTGCCTGCGAGGCTGCGGAATTGGCCTGAGCGACCATGCGACTGGCAAGGGCGGAGGCGTCTTTTCCGAGTTCTCGCAGATCTTCTACCAGCTCTTTCTTCTTCTGCTGAAACTCGTTGTCCGAACGTTCGTTGGCTGTCTGGATTTCGTCTTCCTGTCGGGCCGCATCTTCCAGCGAATTTCGAGCTTCTTCGACGGTGTTCTGAGCAATCTCGGACAAGGCTTCACGCATGGCCGGATTGTTTTGCAGTTCTTTTTCCAGTTGCTGCATCAGGTCTTCGTTGGTGGAAACTGTTATCTGAGCCAGGCGTTCGACTTCTTCGAATTGCTGATCCATTTCACGCGCGATCCCCATGTCGCGTTCCTGCCGGCGAAGCTCGGCTCGCGTTTCGGCGACGTCTTCACCGTTTTTCAGCCGTTCAAAATGCTGAGCGACCGTGTCCAGCGCCTGAGCCGTTCGTTCCTGTTGCTCGGCCGCTTCGGCCAATTCCTGAGCTTGTTGGTCGGGGCTGTTGGCTTCCTGAGCTTCCTTCATCTGCTGATTCATTTGTTCCGCCGGTTCCTGAATCAGGGCAATGCTGTCGTCCGCATCGCGAGCACGTTCGCGACCTTCATCTTCCATCACGTTTTGCTGGTTGGCGTCTTCGACCAGGGCCTCGAACAGGTCGTCAATTTGTTCGTTAATACGTTCCTGTTCGTGCTGCAGGTCAGCCAGCTGCTGATCCGTATCTGGCTCGGTTTTCTGTGCTTCCGATGGGTCGGCTTCAACTGCGTCCGCCACATCGGCAGTCTGTTCTTCCAGATCTCGTACCTGCTGTGCAATCTGTCTGGACATTTCCGGAATTGTGGGAGCATATTTTGCGATCACTGCTCGGGCCGCAGCCATGACGGGTTGAAGTTCGCCGAAAGCCAACTGGAGTTGATCCTTGAGATCGACGAGATCCGTCACTGCAGAAACGAGTTTGTCTCGCTGCCCGCGACGTTGTGTGATTCTGCGTGCTGCTTCACTGGTGGCTGGCGACCGGCGAATCTGGTCGAGCCTCCCGATGATTTCGTTTCCGACTCCCGCCTGGCGCAGTTTCTGAACGGCAGATTCCAGCCCTTTGCTAACCGCATCCCACTGAGAAGGGTGCTGAGTCTTCGCGGCCAGAGTCTGTGATTGCCAGCGTTCCTTCTGAATCAGGTTCTTGAGAATCTTCTGTATGTTGACAACATCGTGCCCCGCTTCGAGCACTCTCCAGGCCGGTGCGATCTCGTTGAACGCCGTTGGCACAATCGATTCCTGTGGATCTCCCTGACGGTACTGGCTCTGCAGCGAAGTGATCGCTCGCTGCACGAGCCCGGAATCACCTGCAAACTGTGTATCGCTGTCGACACGATTCTGAGTCAACGCTTTTCGATCGCGAAACTGCCGCAAGCAAGGTGCAATCTTCAGGTCGACTTCTGCGGCAAACACAGCGGCCTGGCTTCTTAATTCTTCTGCCTTGGTTGAATCCTCCGCCTGGCCGGCTTCGACCATTCTGCGTGTTTCCTGATGCATGGCAGTCGACATGAGAGACAGCGGTTCCGTCAGGCTACCTGATCGCTGATCGAGATCGTGCCGTGCCTGCACCAGCCGAGTTGCCATGCCTCCGTCGATGACGTCGTACCGCTGACGGTCGCCGAATTCACGCAGCAAATCTTTGACATGCCGCTGCAGTTGAGGCAGTTTGTCCTCAGACTCCATGGATTGTTCGAGGTTGTCGTGCCAGCGACCTGTCCAATCAATAAGTAGCGTCATGTGTTTCTGAAGATGATCGGGCACGCTGTGCTGGAATTTTGCGGTGAATCGTGCAACGACACGCAGTTGATTCAGAACAACGGTTTCCTGTCGCTTAAGCCGAGCAAAAGTCTGCGTGGGACTATTCGCAATCAGACGTTGTTGTTCCATCATGGCATCGAAGTCCCATGCCAATGCGCTGAAGATGTTCTGCGCAACCAGATTTCGATAGTGGAACGCCAGGTTTTTCGCATCGTCTCCGGATCGTTCAAATCCTTCTTTCAGTTTGTCAACGAGCTTTTGACGCTCTTTGCTGTCTGCGGCATTTTGAAATGCGGCTACCGCATGACGTGGGCGATTCGTGTGATCGTGCAGCACCCGTGAAATCACACGACCCGCCAGCTCCACTTCATAGGCGTCGACACCTGCAGGCATTTTTCTGATGACGTCCTGAACTTGTTCAAGTGCCTGTGCGGCGGCCTGTTGAGATTTCACGGTCAGTTCAAGCAGGCTCGTGCCAGTGAAGGCAAGTTCCTGTTCCGATAGCTGAGCGCCGGCCTTCAGATCGTCACGAATTCGTGTCACGATTTCCAAAGCCGACGTTTTGTGTTCCTCAGCAAATTTGGCAAAACGGTCAAGCACTCGAACCAGGTCCGCTTTCTGCTCCATAACCGCGTGTCGTTCCGGATCGAAATCCGGCGCCGAAACAACGATTCTCAGTGGCACGGATTCGCCTCGATTCCCCTTCAGGTCCGTTGCAACCAGCCGGGTTGTTACCTGATCACCCGTCCTGAGTTTCAGCTCCAGCAGATCCCAGCTCCAGGCGGCCGTGATTCGGTGTGCCCCCTCCGGGCCTGATGTCTGCTTTGGGGCGGTCGAAGGATCAGGTGTCTGCTCCAGTTCCAGTGGCATGGAAACCCAGTCGCGCCCGTTGATGGAGATTTCCTGCGCCAGCGACTGTGGCGGAAGGTCGTCTTCAGCCATTCCTCTGAGGGCCAGAATATCGTTCGGCGGAAGCAACAGATTGGTTTCCTGCTGATCGACAAAACCGACTCGAGGAATCAAATCGGGAACCGGCCGAATTTCATATCGCGGGCTGAATACGTTATCGAAACCGGTCTTTTTCGAAACCAAATGCACCTTGTAGATTGCGGCCTCTTCGACGGGAACAGCGGCAGACCATTTCCCTTCGGGATCCATGGTCAACGGAATTGTCGTGACCTCGTCCGACAGAACAGCATCGATGCGTAATTCCGCCTCGCTGACTTCCTGGTCAAGATCCAGCTGAATCTGAGCCTGCGTGCCTGCCAGAACAACCACATCGCCGTGGTCTTCTGTAATTGTTCTGTTCTGGAAACCCGAGTATTTTGGGTATTGATAAGTCTTGTGGAACGCGACCACTCGCGGACGATTTTCCCCGTCAATTCGATGGCGTTTCGTGACGGCATCACCCGCCAGAATCCTGTATTCAACCACGTCTTCAGCGACGTGAATGTTTGCCGCGAATTCGTTGTCCGTACGGATGCGCATCGTCTGCCGCTGCGACGGTTTTCCCGGAACGAATGTTTCCAGAACGGCTTCGTCAACATCCCCCCCCGAAGTGGCTACAACAATGGCTACCGTTTCGTCTTTCGCGATCATCAATGAGTTGGGAGTCGGTTGCAGAATCTCAACTTGAATTCGCGACACTCGGTCAATATTGGCCATCGGCATCACCGCCCGGACTGCCAGGCTGTGAAACCGTGGTCCACCGTTCAACAACAATACTGCGATGACAGCAACAACGACAAGGGCTGTCGCGACCCACCGCGCCATGAGTTTCAACGGCAGAAGTTTGCCGACGCGCACCTGCGCCATTTGCCGGGAGACTTGCCCCTGCAAAAGACCGCGGAAGACGGGTGAGTCTGTGACGGTGTCCGGGTTGTCGGTTGCCAGTTCGACGGCGGACAGTAGATTTTCACGTAGTTCCGGCTCGGCGTCTTCGACCTGCGACGCGATTTCTTCCTGTGCAGGAGCGTGTACGATTTTTCGACCGGATACCCACCACGCCACGGCTGCCGTCAGAAAATAGGCTGCACCGCTCAGTCCCCAGCGAATGTTGTCGCTCAGGATCCATCCCCAGTCCAGAAACGCCACGAACGCCATGCACGTCAGGAACGTAGCGGTCGCTGCACAAAGACCTCGAACTGCAATCATTCGAAATCGGCGACGACCAAACTGCGTTAGCTTCCTGACAACTGTTGGATCGAGAGTAGTGGTGCTCATGACCGATTCCTGAATCCAGATGTGTTGTTGGAGTACCGGCTGCAGCGTGCCATGAATCACACGCCAGAGCATGAACTCCAACAGATCGACTGCCTGATATTCTGACGTTTACAACAAGCCGGCGCGTTTGCGCAGGAACCATTCCATCGTCAACAAAACAATCATTGCGGCGAACCACCAGTAGCTCTGCCAAAGCAGAGTGTCTGACTCAACGACTCGTCCACTGCTGAGCGGGCTGAGAAGTTTGGCCAGGCGTCCCAGTTGCTCTTCCCGCAGATAGACACCACCCGATTCGGCAGCCATCTGTTTCAATAATTCTTCGTTACATGCCGTCTGTTCGAGTTCGTTTGATTCGGGTGGCAGCACGACAAAGTTGCCTCGAGCCTTCAATGCTTCCTGACTAAACCCGGACGCTCGAATGGAGACTTCGTATTCGCCTTCACCAAGCGTTCCGGAATTGCCTCGATACATGCCGGGGACATCCGGATCTGCGCTAAGGCTGACCGTGGAGACGATCCGCTCGTTTTTCCAGACCAGTGCATCCACGGTGGAACCAACAGCAGGTTTGCCGTCCAGTCCCTTTAGTTGAATCCGGATGTTGGCCGTGTCTCCGTTTTGATAACTGACAGGCCCCGTGTCGATTGCCAGAAATTCGTCGCTGGTCGCGAATGGTCGAGGCATCACGTACCTGGCAATCTGATTCCAGATTCGCTGATGATAAGTGTCCGCCGCCTTGTAACGCCAACGCCATGTTTCATCCGATGCCAGGTACAGAATCCGGCCCGAACCATAATTGCGAGTCACCATGACGGGGGCAGCTGCGCCGTCAACCATCGCTTCCACCAGAACTTCTGCGTCAGGCACGGCCGTGACCGCGTTCAGCGTATGAGGCGGCGGTAGTTCGTTCCAGAATCGTTCGTTTGCCGTCTGTTCCGCTTCAAAGGTCAACGCCGGCAACCGACTGCCTTTTTCGGTCAATTGCAGTTTTGTCGGTTCCGACGAGAACCCGGAGGCCTGCCATTCGACCGGCAGCAACCGTGCGAGATTCTGTTCGGTGAAGTTTTTCATGCGGCCTCGCTGACCGTCCAGGAACACGATACCTCCGCCTCGTGTTTCCACGAATTCCCGGATCCACTTGTATTCGTGTTCAGCGAGTAACTCTGTGACGACTTCACCGTAGATAATGATGTCGTAACCGAAGAGTTGTTCACGCGTTTCCGGGAACGCATCTTTCTCGCCTCGCGGCAAAGTTTCATCATCCGTTCCGGGGCCGGCGATGACAACAGTCACATCCCATTGTGAATCCCGTTCGAATGCGTTGCGCAGATATCGAGTTTCCCAGCGAGAACGTCCGTCAAGAATCAGCATTCGGTGATTCTGCGTGACTGCCGCGAACCTCAAAGGCTGTTGGTTGTTTTCCGTTTCTGCCTCGTTCTGCAACGGGCTGACGGAAGCAGTCATATTCAGTGCAACCGCGTGGCGAGTCACTTTCGATGCAAACTGACTGCCGATTTGTTCAACGATCTTCTCGATGCCGAACTCGAAATCTATGCGGCGTTCTCCCGTGTTTTGGGTGAGCAGTTGTTCCTGCCAGATGACTTCGCCCTGGTGTTCGATGCGGGCAAGCATCGGCTGTCCGGCGGGCATCAGGTCGCGAACAATCATCGTGCCTCGAACGCGGTCTTTCTTAAACACCATTTGCGGATGTTCGAGACCTGTGACTGCCATGTCCGGCGCGTGATTGGTGGCTCCCAGCGACACCGGGAAAAATGAAATCCCCTGGCCGCCCAGAACGCGAGCGGTCTGAATGGGCGAAGGACCGGAATTGTGCTGTCCATCGGTCAGCAAAACAATGGCCGTGTTGGGCTTCACAACCTCCTGGGGCGAATCCTGCTGTGTGGTGCTTTCGCTTGTGGCGACAGACTTCTGAGTTGCAGTAATGCCGCTGGTAAGATCTGTGGTTGATGCTTCGGGGGATGCCGAAAGCTGGTCCGGTGTTTTTTCAGCGGCAAGTCCGTCCAGCAATTCAATGGCCTCATGATCGTGAAGTGCCAGCACTTCCACGTTGTGGTGTTGCCTGAGTTCGTCAAACAAAGCCGCTTCGGTTTCCAGGAGACTGCGTTCGGCTCGACGCCAGCGAGGAGTTTCGTCGAATATCGCCAGAGCCGCTTGAATGGATTCGTCTCCGGAATCAATCAGTCGCTGCACATCCGCGTTGAAGGCTGCCAGAAGCTGTTGTTCTATCGACTGAACAGCTAAGCATGCGGTTGTGAGCTGATTCACTGCTGCTGCGGTGGTCGGTACATCGGTGGCGGCAATGGCTTTCAGATCGACGATCAACTGGTCAGGTTGCACGGGTGAATTGATGTTTGCCTCTCCATTGGTGCGCGTGCCGATGGGCATGTTGTCGAACGATGCAATTGCTGGTTCGACGATGGCAAGCAGTTTGTCTCGCAGAGACAGCACATCGGCGGCGCTGAGGCCTTCTTTCTGAAGCCCCGTCATTGTCTTCGCTCGCGCGTCCGCAAGTTCGCTTGCCTGGTCGAGCAGTTCTGAGTTGACACGGCCGTCTGCAATCCAGCCCTGTTGTTTTGCAATCAGTAGCTTCCGCCCTGGCGACACATGTCGATCCAGCAGAGCCATGCTGCGAGAACCATCGACGTAAATCTTAACTCGGCCAAGTTCACCGATCGTCTGACGATGGTGCAGCACTGGTCCGGTCAGCACCATGATTCCCAGGAAAAACGCCAGAGACCTGAGTGAAGGCAGCATCCATCGTAGTCGCTGCGGCAAATCGAAGCTTTCGCGACGATAGTATCGCCAGGCCATCACCGCGACCAGCAACGCCAGGGATAAGCCCAGCCACAGCGGAAGGTCGCCGACAAACCGTAGACTTGTCATGTGCGGACCCTCGAAAAACGCTGCTGCAGAATCAGTTCCAGAAACATGAACGCCAGCAATGCGGCCAGCAGGTAGCGCCAGATTTCGCGGCCGTTTCGACGCAGTCGATCCTGTTCCAGGTACTGAGTCGGCGAATCGACCACGTGCGCTCCCATGTTGTCAGCCAGCGAATTCAATTGGGCTTCATCCAGCATCGAAAGATCTGACTCATCCCGGGATGTGCTCGCGACAAAATGGACAGTCTGACCTTCGGGAGTGCTCATGCCGTAAACACCCGGCCGGCGAGTACCGTCGTAACGTGCCATTAACCGGTTACCCTGCCGAAAAGCACGCACGGTTCGTCGGGCACCGGTGGGAGTAGTCATAGAAAGCGAAATGGAATCTTTGGCGTTGGTCACTGAAGCGGACGAGGTGGGTTGAGCTGTGTCTGTGACCGTGCCGTCTGAAAACAGAGCGACGGCCGCCTGTCCTGTTTGAATGTTTCGTGGCGGAGTCAACTGCGTTGCCAGGGTGGTAACGATCTGCTGCATCAGCGGCACATAAACCGGTCTCATGGGCAGATCCGACCAGTCCGCGTCGCAGGCGGTTGCCATTTGCACGACAATTCCTTCGCCCAGCTTTTTTTCAACCAGCAACGGATCCCCCGAATCGAGTCGTGCCATCACGATAGCGTCTGAGGAAGAGGCAGCCGGCGGCTGTTCGTCGGCAGAAATCGACGTCAAAATCATGGAACGACTCTCAGGTGGAATCAACTCGTACCACTGTCGAATCTCGGCCGTCGACAGGTCGCCGTTCGACGGTTCGTTGAAGAACTGCAGCGCGGGATGGTCAAAGTGCTGAGCGACAATCCGAGAACTCAGACCCTTCTCGTCGATCTTCCCTTTTGGCATGCCGAATTCGGCGGGCAGCAGGCCTCTTTTTGCAAACAGTTCCTTGTTGTACCACTTCGAGTCGATCTTGCCGCCCGCACAGATGAAAACAGCTCCGCCAGCCTGCACGTAGTCTCGCAGTTCATTGCACTGAGCATCCGTCAGCTTCGGCACATTGGCCAGAACAACGACTTTCGGCTGCGCTTCGAATTCTTTTTTCAGGTTCGTTTTGTAGTTGACCGTCTTTGTCTTCACCAGGTCTGACAATTTCATGCGGCCAAAGGTATACGGCGTCAGAGCGACCGCCAGAAAATCGGTTTCACTCTTCAACGGCTGAGAACTCTGGTCGCCATCGACCAGCAGCACGTCAATCTGGTCCCAAATGGTCACCGCGGCGGAAAATCGATTGTCTTTCTTCAGTGGATCATCGACCACAACCTCCACTTCAAGAACGTGTGAACCTGGTGTCGTCAACTCACACGGAAACAGGGTTTGAGTTGCGGCGTTTGCTGCCAGCGCTACCTGAGCAACGGCTTCTTCTTTGCCGTCGATCTTAAAAACCACGCGAGCATTCTCACTCGCCGTGTTGCCGTGATTCCTCAGATTGGCTCGTACAGAAAGCTGCTGGCCGATTCCCAATGGCCGGTTGGAAAAATCCAGCGATTCGACGGAGACGTTTCCGGTAACAACCTGTCCCATTTGCAGCAGCGTCAGTTCCGGCTTGATTGACATGGCTGCGACCTGCTGCTGAATGGAATCGGCGGCGCTGGATCCCTGCCAGTCGGCTGGCTGGAAGTCACTAATAACCATGAGCTCTCGTCGTACGTGAGTCATGCCGGCGAGCGTCGCAATTCCGGTGTCGAGAGATTGCTGCATGTCGCTGGCTCCGAAATCGGCCCGCAAAGTGCGAAGTCGTCGTACGATGGCTTTTGAATCAAAGATCGGCTGGTCAAACAGCGGAGTTGGCACGCCACCGGTTTGAATAACGGCAATTTCCGATCCTCGTGGAGTGGCCTCCACAACAGCACAAGCCGCGTCGATCGCCTTGTCAAAATGAGAGATGCCTTCTTTGGTGGCGTCCATTGAGTAGCTGGTATCCAGCAGAATCACGAGTGAAACCGGGGTGTCTCCGGTCGGCGTCTGAGTTGCCGTAAGAACCGGCCTGGCAAGAGCGAACGCCAGCAGGGCTGGAATGGCACATCGCACCAGCAACAGCAGCAGTTGTTCCAGCCGAAACCGTTTGTGGTTGACCTTGACAACTGATTCCAGCAAATGCATGGCTCCCCACTCGACGCGCCTAAAGCGACTTCGATTGAGAATGTGCAGAATCAATGGAATGGAAAACGCCAACGCTCCCCATGCCAGTGGCTGATTCATGAAGTTGAGGAAGTTCATCGTGACTTCCTCCGCAATCCAAGATAAGCCGCCAAGGCGTCGGCATACGGCTGATCGGTCGTCATCGGAACAAGGTGTATACGATGGCGACTACACCCGTCGCTCAGGGCGTCCTGAAACTGCTGGAGCTTTTCCAGGTAAGCCCGGCGAATCTGAGCCGGGTCGACCAGATGATGATTGTTCGCTTTTTCCAGCGACGAAAACTGAGTCCATTGGCGAAACGGAAAATCCAGTTCGTCCGGATCCCAAATCTGAAAGATGATGATTTCGTGGTTGGCGTGTCGAAAATGAGCCAGCGCTTTCAGCAGCCGGTCAACGTCTCCAAAAAGGTCTGAGATGATAACCAGCATGCCTCGGCGCTGAATCTTCGTCACCATTTCATGGAAGACGTCGCCAAGTTCGGTTTCGTTGCCGGGTGTAGCCGCATCCAGTTCGTTGATGATTTTCTGAAGATGATTCGGGCGACTTCGAGGCGGAACGTAGCTACGCACCTGCGTATCGAAATTCACCAGACCTACGCTGTCCTGTTGTTGCAGCATCAGATACGACAGGCAGGCAGCCGTTCGGACGGCGAAATTGTGCTTGTTCAGCTGGCTGCGTGAACCCCGGTAGCCCATCGATCCGCTTGAATCGAGCAAAATCGTGCCGCGAAGATTGGTTTCCTCTTCGTACTCTCGAATAAACAGACGGTCCGTTTTGCCGAACAGTTTCCAGTCGATGTCGCGAATGTCATCGCCTGGAACATATTGGCGGTGCTCTTTGAATTCGACGCTGAAACCTTTGTGCGGCGAAAGATGCAGGCCGGAACAGAACCCCTCCACCTCCTGCCGGGCAAGGACCTGCAGGTTGACAAATTTGCTGATGTCGTGTGACGTTAAAACGTCATGAACATGAGGCATGCGGATAGAAACGGGGCAAAGGGATGATTTGAATGACGAGTGCGTGGTCAAGTCTAAGAATGGGGTTTGTTCCGTAGCCGAACTCGCTAGAGTTTGGAGGTTTTTCTCTATGTCGTCCAAAGTCTGGCGACTTCGGCGACCTCGAAATTAAGACTTGACGACGCACTCGTGAAGAATGGTGGGAACGTCGCGGTGATGTTCGCCAACGACCAGGCATTGGACATTCTCAAAGCAGTTGTTTTGACGCGGCTGGAATTTCGTTAAGCAGGCGAGTAATCAAATCATCAACGCTGACACCTTCTGCTTCTGCGTTAAACGTGGGAACGATGCGATGCCGAAGAACGGGATAGGCCAGAGCTTCGATGTCGTCCCGAGTCACATGAAACCGGCCGTGCATGATAGCTCGTGCCTTGGCGGCCAGAACGATTTGCTGGCAGGCTCGCGGACCGGGACCCCAATCGACCATTTCTTTCACCCAGGCCGCTGAACCTTCGTCGTTTGGCCGGGCGGATCGTACAAGGTCCAGCACGAAGTGCTTTACGTGATCAGGCAAAGGCACAAGGCGAACAGTGGACTGAAATTCGATGATGTCCCTGCCGGAAACCACGGGTTCAACGGTAGCGGTCATCGTCGACGTCGTGCGATCAATGATGTCGGCTTCCTGATCACGACTCGGATAGTCGACAACGACGTTAAACAGGAATCGGTCTCGCTGAGCTTCCGGCAGACGATACGTGCCTTCCTGTTCGATTGGGTTCTGAGTCGCCAGCACGAAGAACGGTTCGTCCAGGCGATAGGTCGTGCCGCCGACGGTAACTTCGTGTTCCTGCATGCCTTCCAGCAACGCGGCCTGAGTCTTCGGCGGAGTTCTGTTGATTTCATCCGCTAACAGCATGTGAGTAAAGATTGGCCCCTTTTCGAACACCAGATCGCGATGGCCCGTATCACGGTTCTCCTGAATGATGTCGGTGCCGGTGATGTCAGCAGGCATCAGGTCCGGGGTGAACTGGATCCGTTGAAAGTCCAGGTTCATGGTGTCGGCCAATGTCCGAATCATGAGCGTCTTGGCGAGTCCCGGTACACCTTCCAGCAGGCAATGGCCGCGCGCCAGAATGGCAATGACAAGCTGTTCAACGACGTCTTCCTGCCCGACAACAATCCTGCTGACTTGTTCTCGAACTTTGCGACAGGCCTCGACGAGCCGAGCGGCGCGTTCCTTGTGATCCGAAGACACAGACATTTCTTCGTCCGTCATTGCGGGACCCTGTTTCGTGGTGGGGATGGAGGCGGGATTGAGGCGGGACCGCGAACGCCTCGATTGGCACTCGGCGGAATCGAAAATGTTAGCAGGCGCGCCGACAAAAGTCCCGCATCTCAACGGAAATTAAACGCTGAAAAAGTGAACGCTGCGGCATAACGGAATCCAGCAGAAACGGGGTGGTTTTCAGCGAGGATTCGTTACAACTGTCTGTGGCGACCAGTATTGTCCTTCAGCGTTGCGTAGAAACAGTCGAATCAGCAGCGGACCGTCCAGCGGAACGTTTTTCAGGACCATTTGGTTTGTGCCTTCGCGCGCGCGTTCCACGTTCGTCTTGTGCGCCCAGCGATCGGCGAAGGTGAGTCCTTCTGTGGGGCCCCAGTGTACAGCGACTTCCGGCCTGATTCCTGCATTTCGAATATTGAATGTGATCCGTGCTTTGTCGCCGGTGCGCTCCACACCGGTGACCTCGATCGCCGACGGCACACTCATTAATGCATTGAGTTTGTCATCCGCGAGATAGGGAATGGTGCGGCGATCGAAAGGCTGAGCTTTAACCTGGCCACCAGCTGGCGGCTGGCGAAAGGTCCAGCCGCCGGTTTGCATGAAGAACCAGCCGTCTGCTGCGACTCCGCGATCTGTATATGTGAGACCGGTTTCTCTGTTCACGTCTCCGGCAGACATTCGATCCATGCCGAACCACTTGCCGTCCGCGTCCATGACCCAGCCACGATATCGCATGCGTCGTACGTAAGCGCCGGTTCGCTGACGTGGCGGCGGTCCGGGAACTTCCACGAAACTACCGACCGTCAGTGAAGTCAGCGGCCTGCGTTTGTTCTTCTTCCGACCGACGCCGAACAATCGCCAGCGTGCTTCGTCGGATGCGTAGAAATAACTGAAGTATGTGCTGTGAGTGGGACCCGGTTCGACTCGCAAGGCCAGTGTCTGCTGCTGCCCCTGACGTCCCTTTAACGGCTCCCAGTCGCGAATCTTCACACCCGTGCCTTCGTGACCAAATGTGCCGAACGCGGCGTTGCGATCGCCAATGGCAAGCAGGTGAGAAAGTTGCTCAACGGGTGGCTCAGGTTCGTTGCGACTAAAGGACCACAGCGAAAAATTGAAGCTGCTGTTGACGGTGCCGTCGGCCTTCCAGGTCGGCCCGTAATAGCCAAACGGAGTCGTAATCGGCGCGTAAAAATCAAGTGAACCGGGGACGGCATCCACCTCCATCACCCACAACCGCACGGCTTCCGGATTGTGCGAACTGGAAAACTTTGTATGCGCAGCTGCCGGTCGCCATCTCTTGCGCAGCACGGCACCTTCGCGAACTGCCGGGCCTGAGACTTCGACCCAGTGTAATCCTGTGTCAGCAGAGCCTTTGCCAGTGTTCGTGATCCGCAGCGTGTGCTGACCGGACGATTCGATCTTGAATTCGAGTCCGGCAGCCAACGTCGGCTTGTCACTGCTGGTCGTTGGGACTGACAGCGATTGTTCCTGACCTCCCAGGCTTACGGTGAACTGACCCGCAGAACTGCCACTGATCCACACGTGAACGCTAACACGGCCCGTATTGCGAAGCCAGACGCCCCACTCGACCTGATCGCCTTCGTCCCACTGTGTTACGGAGGCGTAGGAGTTGCCGCCGTTCAGATTTGCTACGTCCGGAATTGCACCGGTCCCCTCCGCGACAAGGCCGAGTTTCGGGAAAAAGCATTCGTTGGGCGTCAGGAACACTCGTGCATCACGCGTCTTCTGAACCATGTACGTGACGTCCCGCCGATCCGGATCCGGCATCCACTTAACGGGGGACGACAGCTGACCGATTCCTACGGAAAGTGCTCTGGCCGGATCGGCGGCAGAGCACCAGGGAATACCGGCCAGAAGGACAACGATAGTCGCGCGGAAATGAAACATAGGAAAAACAATAATACGGAATCAGAGCGAACTCAACGATTTGCGGATGTGTAGAAGAAGTTGACGTTCTGAGTCATTGTCGACAACTGCCAGCGATGAAATTCCTGACAGAATTCTTCATTTCAGTGGAAGAAAGATGTCGGTGACCAGTTCGGCTGGTGGAGTTTCATCCCGCTTGTTGCGGTAGATCTCAATGGCGTCATGCTTCGCAACTTTGAGCTTTTTGTAGCGGGCATATTGGTAGCCTCCGCTCCAGGCATTTCCCAGATTCTCGTAGCGACCGGTGTGCCGGATATGCAGCGATTTTCCAGCCGGAAGCTGGCAGTAATTTCACCCGCGGCTAGCGCCTTGCGGCTCACTGTGTCCGGTATTCGGGCAGCCTCGTGGACTGTCCATGTTGAGTTTACAAGTAGCGGAACTCGCCAGGAGTTTCGGCAAACGAGGGGCAACGCCGAAAGTCGTGGCGACTTCTGCTACCGTCAGCGTTAATAACTTAATGTGGATGCAGCACTAGCCCGCTTCGCGGAACTGCAGTGACGGCTTTTCGATAGTCACGATGGTGTTCGGCGGAACGCTGCGACTGAGAGTCACGTTTGAGCCGACTTGCGAGTTCGCCCCAATCACCGTTGTGCCACCGAGTATCGTCGCATTTGAATAGACGGTCACCCCATCTTCAAGCGTGGGGTGCCGCTTTGCGCCACGAATCAGGTTTCCATCATCATCGCGAGGAAAGGACCAGGCTCCCAGGGTGACACCCTGATACAACGTTACACCCACGCCGATCTCACATGTTTCACCGATTACGACGCCGGTGCCATGATCGATGAAAAACAGCGGCCCGATCGTTGCTCCCGGGTGAATGTCGATCCCGGTTTCCCGATGCGCCCATTCGGTGATGATACGTGGCAGAAACGGCACTTCCAATCTGTGCAGTTCATGAGCAATCCGAAACATGATGGTCGCTTCAATGCCAGGGTAGCAAAGAATGATCTCTTCGCTGGTTTTCGCCGCCGGATCACCGTCGAACGTTGCCTGAGCATCCTTCCGCAACGTTTCTTTCAGCCGCGGTAGAGTGCGGAGGAAATCATCCGCCAGTGCTGCTGCCTCTGCTGCGGTGCGGTCTTCCGCCAACGCTCCAGTGCCGGCAGATTTATCATGAATTCGCAGTCTCGCCGTCTGGACATGGCTTAGCGCGCGATGGATCTCAATGGACAGGATTGCCCGGATCCGTCTGAGACTCCTGGCGCATCGTGCGCGTCCCCCGGAAGAAATGCCGGTTTCGGCGTTTCGAATCCCCGGAAACAGCAGGTCTCGCAGGTCGGACGCGATGGCGATTACGCCGTCCACCGCAGGCAGGGGGTTGCGCGAACGGTCTGCTTCGCCGGACAACTCTGCAGCGATCCGATCCATCATTCCGTCTTCGCCATGGTGGAATGTCATCTGTCGAACCTTGAAATCAGTACAGTTGAGCGACTAACGACTAGCTGGGCCATCACTTTACAAGTGGTCGTTCGAACCGCCCTGTGGTGTGTCCCGCCAGACTCATCGGCACATAATGGCTTTAGTCATCACGACGTGAGAAATCGACACTGCCGTGTTGTGAAGAGCATCAGCGCATGCCGGCGCACACGTAAGAATCGTTCGCGTCAGGGCTACTCTGCCTAAACAAACATCGGCTGGGTGCCGCGCAGTACAAACGGCCACCCACGGTCAGCAGGTGGCGAAAGTTGCCGCACCTTGCCAACAGCTGAGGCGGTCGCTGGCACCTGAGAGTCGACCATACCTGCTGTGCGCCACGGTTTCTGCGATCTGGTGCTTTGCTGTCCACAGACCCGATACGCAGCCGATAACAAAGGTGCAGTTATCCACTCCGCAAATGAAGAGTCCCAACATCTGATGACGAAGGTGCCCACACCCGTAAACGACTACTGGATGGACGCGCGTAAGCCGCTCTCCTGTCTGCTGTTTCTCATCCCGTGGATCGCCATTTATGAGGTTGGCGTGCTGATGCTTGCTGATCGCGACCCGGATCGGCTACGCAACGGAGCGGATTACTGGATGCGGTCTCTGCTGTCGCTGGCGGGCCTTGGTCAGGTGCTGCTGCTGCCCGTCTTTGTGGTGGGAGTACTGCTGACCTGGCACATCATTCGGAAACATCCATGGCAGGTGCGTCTGGAAACACAGGTCGGCATGCTGGCAGAAAGTTTTTTGCTGGCCGTCGCGCTGGTCGCCGCAGGACAGGTTCACCATCTGCTGTTTCTGAACCTGAACCCCACGACAGTCGACGCACGGCTGTTAACTCTGGCCACGGGGAACCTGACTCGTGCTGTGTCGTTTATCGGCGCTGGTGTGTACGAAGAGGTGATGTTTCGGCTGTTGCTGGTGCCGCTGGCATTCATGGCGTTTCGGATGTTTGAATTTCCAAAAAAATGGGCGGCAGTGATGGCGGCCGTGACCACAGCCTTTGTGTTTGCTCTGGCACACCATGTCGGTCCCAATGCCGATGCCTTCAATCTGTTCACGTTTTCCTTCCGAGCCGGCGCCGGTGTTTTCTTTGCCGCGATTTTCTTTCTGCGGGGCTTTGGCATCACGGTTGGGTGCCACGCCGCTTACGACCTGCTGGTCGGCGTCTTTCTGGCGTCCAGTACGGTGACACCAGCCGGCAGTGCCTAGGAGGCTGTCCGGAGACCTGGAACAGTGAGCCGCAAGGCGCCAGCCGCGGGTGAAAACACTGCCAATAACCGGCTCTAACGCCGTGCCGCTCACAGGAACAGCCGTATTCGAACCGCTCGCTGCAGCAGTTTGCAAAAAGGTGTGGTCGCCGGTCGCGCAGGCAGGGAATGACGAAGCAATCGTTTCTATTCTCCGTCGACGAGTTTCTGACCACCCGCGCTCAACAACTGCTGTGCCACTGTCACACCAATTTCGACGGCAGATTCCGGCGGACCTTCAGAAGCGGCTTCAAGTCGTTCGGTGCCGTCAGAACTCAACAGCACACCTGTCAGCTTAAGCCGACCGTCCGTGAAGTCCGTCAATGCGCCCAGTGGTGCATGACAGCCGGCACGCAGTTCCAGTAGCAATGATCGTTCTGCGCGAGTGCAGCAGGCTACGTCGTGATCGGTGATCTGATTCAGAATCTGCTGCACGTTTTTGTCGTCACTGCGGCATTCGATACCAATCGCGCCCTGACCCACGGCTGGATACATTTCCGGTGGCTGTACCAAAAACGAAATGCGATCCTGGAGGTCCAGGCGTCGCAGGCCGGCCTCCGCGAGTATGATCGCGTCGTATTCGCCGTTGTCGAGTTTTGCAATTCGAGTCTCAACGTTGCCCCGGATTTCAAGTACCCGCAAGTCAGGACGTAAATGCAGCAGCTGCGCCTGACGCCTGGGACTGCCCGTTCCGATCCGAGCCTGGGCTGGCAGGGTGTGGACGGAACTGATCTCCGTTGTGTCTGCAGGCAGCAACACCGCATCAAATCTGGGAGCACGTTGTGGGATGCCGGCCAGGACTAACCCGTTTGCCGACTCCGTCGGCAGATCTTTTAAGCTGTGCACGGCAATGTGCGTGTCGCCATCGAGGACGGAACGCTGAACTTCTTTGGTGAACAATCCGGTTCCAGCAAACTGCCGCAACGGATCTGTCTGGTTCTGATCGCCCTCCGTGCTGATGTGGACAATCTCAACACTGACGTCGCAGGCCTCCGTAATCAGTGATTTGACGTGGTGCGCCTGCCAGAGTGCGAGTTTGCTGGAACGAGTGGCAATTCGAATGGTATCGGGGGACATTTTAAACCAGTAAGAGAATTCAGCGTTCAGGTCAGACAGCCAGCCGTTCCAGGAGCATCTGTCGAATTGTGGTCCGCACACTCCCGGTCGCGGGAGACGTTGTTGTTGCAATCAGAATCGGTCGGCCAGACGCGCTTTCGAGCGGATTCAGTCCCGGACAATGGCTAAGGTGAGGCTGCATCGTAGGGAAATAAAGATCCTGGTGATATCTGTGAGCTGTCGCCTGAAAGACGTGACTGGTGCTTTGTCACTGTCAAAAAGTGGGGTAAGCATCCTGCTTGCCGTGCGTTTCTCCTGATCAATCGCAAGCTGGAAGCTTACGCCACGGATCTGCAACCCCACGATTTAGCTTTGACAATGCGCTAGCGCCCCGAGGGTCTTCCCTTATTCGCCCCACTGAGACTACGTCTCACTTACTGGTATATTTGGCAGGCCTAATTGCCAAAAACTGGCTCATGCCTATGATGTGCCGACGTTGAAGGTGTCAGCTGGCACGCCGGAAAGCAAATATGGCTCCCCTTGATTCTAAAGATCGTGAACTTCTGGATCGTCTGCACCGCCATGGCGGGGCCGATGTGCAGGATCTGTGCGGTTTTCTGGGGGTCACACGAAATGCGATTCGGCAGCGTATAACAAGGCTTGAAGCGTGGGGGTTGTTGGCCAGCGAGCAACGCCTGCAGCCTCGGGGACGTCCGAAAAACGTTTATCACGTCACAGAGGACGGTCTGCATTCGCTGGGTGAAGATTACCGGGAACTGGCGGTTGTGTTGTGGGAGGTCATTGTCGGGCTGGAGGACTCTACTGTTAAGGAACAGCTGATTTCTCAGGTTCGAGATCGATTGGCGGATCGATTTCGTCGCACATTGATCCAGACGTCTTCGCCAGGCGAGCGGTTGGATCAACTGGCGGACGAAATGAGGTCCAGCGGTTTTAACGTGGAAAGCGATCATTCGGCGGCTTTGCCCATCCTCCGAGAAACCAATTGCCCGTTTCCAATGTTGGCGGATGTGGATGAGACCATCTGCCAAGTGGAACGTCAGGTCCTGGAGCAGGTGCTGGGAGCTCCGGTGGAGTTCAAGCACCGATGCCGGGACGGGCATCATTGCTGCGAGTTTG